>NZ_JBMERO010000010.1:0-142071 GCF_049310945.1 Bacillus sp. DJP31
GTTTATCCGTCAAGCCTTCTACCAATTCAAATTCGCCTGCATTACCACCATATAATAATAAAAAACCTTGAGAGGCTTACAAGCCACTCAAGGGTTTATCGAATATTATTCTATATCAGACAGATCGAGTTCTAATGTCTCCTCTTCAGAATTGTAATTAGGATTTCCAACAATTTCATCTGCAACTATTCTTTGTACTTTTCTAATATCCTCTTCAGGCACATTATAATTATTAAACACTAATACTACCGCGTCAAAATAATAACTTAAATAAGATTCCACCTGATTGGTGTTATTTACAATCTCATAATAAGGTAGCCACAATCCCCAATTTACAAAGCCCTCTTTATTATTAACATCAGGTCCTTTTGCATCTACACATGTAGTGTTTTTATTAGTTGAAACAATTAAATTTAAATATTTTTCCTTTTCACTTCTACTTATTTGGAGTTTTCCTCCAATCAAATAATTCAATTTTTGTCTAATAAGCAGGTCAACTTTATGGCTAATTGAAAAATAACTTTCCTGCTCACTATACAAACTACTCGTCGTTATTTTCAAAAATTACACACCTTTCTCTTACTCTTTTAAACCAGGGTGATTTTTATTACCTTGTGGGTACTGTTTATATTTATCATAATAGTTTTGAACTGCTTTAGTTTCTATCTTTTTAATGACCCGTGTACTTATACTTTTGTTATCATAAATCACCCTCCCCATAACTTGTGAGTCTGGATTTTGTTTCTGTAGCTTGTTTAATTGAGACTGTAACCTTTTAGGAAGACCAGTACTTGATGTGCTTGTCATATCTGCCTTCCCGTACTTATGAAGTTTACCATCTTTCTTTATTTCATAAACACCTTGGTGCCCAACGTAATCATTTGAGTTTTTGTGTACTTTACCCGTACTCTTATTTGGATTAGATCTAATCTTCTTTTCATCTTTCACTGAGCCCGAAGCTAACTTCTGAACCTTCTTAGCCTTCTTGCCATATTTAACCCCTGCAACTGCACCTTTTACTGCCCACTTAGCTTGACCTGCACCAGGTACAAAGTTACTTGCAATGGAAAGAGTAGCTCCTGCCTTTTGATACCATTTTGCTTTTGGATTCCTTAAGGTGTTGATATCATCACCAATCGCAAGGTTGTAAGCCGACTTGCTGTATTTTTTTGTCGCCTTCCACCCTTTTTGCAACCACTTCGGCGCATGTCCATCTGGATCAATGTTGTTGACTGGATCTGCGTCCGCATACAGGTAACGGTTTAGGGAAGTTGGGTCCTCTTCTGTTCCTTCATATTCATCTGGAGTAATGAATCTTCCAGTTGTTGGATCGTAGTCTCTCCAACCCATGAAGTAAAGATTTGTATCCTTATCATACATGACCCCATACTTACCTACATAGCGATAAATGTTGGCTTCAGCTAATGCTTTGTCACCTGTGATTTGGATGACATTTCCCCACTCATCGTAATCATACGTGGCTTTGATGTTTCCTGCCGCATCTGTAATTGCGATGACATCACCACGTGCATTGAACTGATAGTAATACACCACTTCATCTAAGCTAAAGCTGATCGGGTTTCCGCTCGCATCACGATAATATTTTAATCGTTGTACTTTAGTTGGCCCCTCAATCGTTTCTAAGAAAACATTTCCGTTTGTGTCGCGGTGGTAATGGTAATGTGTATTAGAAGTGCCATCATTGACGTTTTTCGCAATTCTGGTTCCTTCTGTGTCGTATTCATACAAAATGGTTGGTTGTGCCTGATCATTGACAACCTTATTAATTTTCATTAACTGGTCATCACTATTGT
This sequence comes from Bacillus sp. DJP31, assembly GCF_049310945.1. Lineage (NCBI taxonomy): Bacteria > Bacillati > Bacillota > Bacilli > Caryophanales > Bacillaceae > Bacillus > Bacillus sp. DJP31. Next base: position 1,815 of record NZ_JBMERO010000010.1, read on the forward strand.
ATCCATAATCAACGACGGTTGTGGAAGAACCTTCTTTTGTCGTCACCTTAGAAATCGTTCCATTTTCATTATGAACGTAATCGATGGTGCGAAGCAAAGAACCTGTCGATTCATTGAATTCTTTCTTTTGAAGAATTCGATTTCCAGTAGAGTACGTGTAGGCCTCTTTTACTTTTCCTGTTGTAAGGTTGTCTACTTGTATGATGTTTGAATTTCCATCATACGTGTATTTTAACACCTTACCGTTTGCCTCAACTGTCTCTAAATTACCCGTTGGGGTATAGGTGTACTTCTTCTTGACAGCACCGTTTTCTGAGATTTGAGTAATCTGGTCGGTTGCTGAGTGCTGATATTCTAGATCGATAATAGAAGAACTATTTCCTCGGTTTATGCCCTTGATTGTCTTAACTTTTGAACCTCCGTTATACGTAAGCGAGGTTTCAATTCCTGGTGCCGAAACCTTGGAGAGGGTATCATCCACATTATAGTCATACGTAAACATGTCAAAGTTTGGCGTGACAATTTGTTTGGTTCGGTCGTTATTATCGTACGTCACAACTGTATTCCCAAGCGATGTGGTCAGTGTTTCTTCATTCTTCCTATCATCGAACGTATTGGTCGTTGTTGTCCCAGTATGACTGATTGTTTCTCTTAGTAGACGGTTATTCTGATCGTATACTGAAACCGTTTCACTATTAAAGAATCCATCTTTGTCAGGGTCAACATATATCGGGACAGGATTGGTTTCGTCGTAAATCCATGTGTTTATAACGTTTCCATTATTATCATGGTAGAATCGACTTTCGGTTTTAAAACCAGTATCAATCGATTTACCTGTTTCTTTTACTAATCGACCTAGTTCATCGTAAAGATAGGAAATCTCCTTGGATGTCGTAGTCGATAGTAGTCCTTTCGATTCTTTTATAATTTTCTTCGTAACTTGTCCAAGAGAATTATACTCGTACAAAACAATTTGAGTACTTTCCTCTTTTGTATCAGGGTTGATGATGGTTTTTCTTTCTTCTTTTAGTTGTCCTTCTGCATCATACTCCCAATTTGTTACAGTGCCAGTTGCATCAACTAGCTTCGTCTTATCTCCAGCAGCATTGTATGTGTAAACTGTTCGCTTACCTAATGCGTCCACTACTTCCTTAAGAAGCCCATTGGCATCATGTATGGTCGTTGTAGCTCCTAGCTTATCCAGGAAGATGGCCTGATTCCCCATCCCATCATAATGCGACCATGTCTCAACTGCTGGAGTCGATGAATCTTTACTGTAAAAACTTTGGTTATATTCATCAAAAGCAAACTCCGTTGAAGCTGATCCAATCGTTTTTTTGACGATATTACCAATTGCATCAAGTTTATACTTTTCTACAAGAGTATTCTGATCTTTTGTCGGATCTGAGAATGCTGTTAAGCGATTTAATTGATCGTAACGATAATGTGTAATGCCTTTAGAATACAATGTTGAAGTAATATTATCCCATGCAAGATTCTCTTCTGTACGTTTATTTCCGTTTTCATCGTACGTCATTCTCAATTCATTACGCAAAGGATCTATACTTTTAACTTGTCGACCCATAGCGTCATACTCATAGAGAATGACCGATTGATTCCCATCACTTTCTGCTACTTTGTCTCCAAGCTCATTGTACTCATTTACTAGCGCAAGAGAGACTATTTCCGGAGTTCTAGCAATCTGATAATCATAGAATGTCTTCGTAACGGTAGGATTTTTTGTGACAGTAAGTTGATTTCTCTCATCGTATTGATACTCCACAACGTGACCTAGCGCATTGGTTTCTTTTACTAGATTACCATTTGTATCATATACAAAAACTGTCTTCTTTCCTAATCGGTCCATAGACTCCAAGATTTGATTATCTGCATTATACAAAAAGGTGGCTGACTGGTTTAATTCGTTGGTTTCTTTAATCTTGTTCCCAGTCAAATCGTATTCCGATACTTTCTTCTTTCCGTAAGGGTCGCGAGACTCTATGACGTTTAACCCATCTGGACTATACACAGAAGTGTGTGAGTAATTCGATTCCTCTAGAGTTATTTCATCCACATACACATTACCAGACTGATTAACGATCTTGTACGAAACATATTCTGCATCTGTGGGGATGCTCGAAACAATATGCTGCATATTCCAGTCATTAGTACCTGTAATAGAACTACTTTCTTTAGAAGAAATTAGTTGTTTTGAAGCATCATAGAACTGAATGAGCGTCTTAACTCCTGTCGTATTCTCCGTTTTAACGTAACCTAAAGCACGTGCAGGTAGTCGTCCATCTTTAACAGGTACCAATTCTGACTCTAACGAGGCTGCATTAGTAAGAACAAGACTTCTGCTACCACTTTTCTTGTTCGTCGTGTCATAAGCCCATGTACCATTAACCTTCCAATTTTTAACAGAAGTAGTTTCTCCTTCTTCAAAACTGAAGTTCGGAGTCCTTCCATATAGAGGACCTCTCTCATACGTAGTTTTTTCCAAGTTACCAAAAGGATCATAAGCTAAGACTTCTTTAAATCCTTTTGCATCCGTCTTAGATACTTGGTTACCACGATCATCGTACTCATAACTAGTGACTCTAGTTAGCGGGTCGATTACTTTTGAAATCAAACTTGAATTTGGTTTATATTCGTACGAGATGTTTGGAGTTACGGATCCATTTTCCACATCGACTGTAGTTGGTAAAGTTTTGGTTAAAATATTCCCACGATTATCGTAGGTGTATTTTGTCAGTAACCCTTTACCGTCAATGTTCTCAAACAATAAATTATTTTGATATACATATCTTGTATTTATCTTTGCTCCTTGTGTATCTTCCGTAACAGATGTCAGATTTCCGTTTTCATTTGTTATATATTCAGTAGAAGTAGTTACGTTGGGTCCACCCTCTGAAAACGCGACTTTCCCATTCGTAAGATCATAAATAAACCCTTCATTGATAGTATAGGGCTCCTTGGCTAAGCCTGTAGAAGCACTAATAGATGTTAATGAACTCTTAACATTGACTACTCTTAAGCCGTTATACTCATATGTTACTTTATGTCCTCTTGGTGAGGTGCTAGTTTTGAGTTTACCATTCTCGTATGAGTAAGGTATGGTACGATATACGGTGCCAGCACTATTTATATAATCAACTTTTGACAGCAATGAGTCTGTGTAGCTGTACTTTATTTTTGTCCCAGTAAAAGATGTTACCTGGTCTATCTTATTGTCTACATAACTTAAGGATATCTTCCTCCCAACTGAATCTACTATTTCTTTTAGTAGATTTGCTTCATAGAGGTAAGAAATTTTGTTGTTGTTTCGGTCTTGTATAGAAGATAACCTTCCATTTTGGTTAAATGTTTGTACGAGTTCATAAGAATCTAAATCGCTCAGTGTATAGGATCCATCTGCTAGTTTTTTTAATTCTTTAAAGATACCAATTGGAGAAGTAAAAGCTTCATCTGCATTCTTAGTGAATTTATGGTGAGTACCGTCCGCGTCTATATAGACAATATCCCCATTTGTTTCATCTACTATTTTTGTATCGGTGTTAAATCTCCACCCTTTTCCTAGAGCACTTTCAGTAGAATCTTGACTATTGTATGTTCGGTTGAAGACAGTGTTTAATCCTCTTCCTTTCAGGTTCATATCTTCTACTTGAAGGACAAGATTACCGTTTGCGAGATTTACTTTGCTTTGCCCAAACGCACTTTCCGTGTCAACAAACCCCCAGAAAGATTCCATACCTAGCGAGTTTTTGAATGGGTCTACCCAAACGTATCTTCTTTCTTCAGAAGTGTTACCCGCTTGGTCTTCTACTAATAATCGAATCGTATAGATTCCAGTAGTAATACCAGACGTATTCCAATCAGCTAATACAGCTTTATCAACTACAGAATTATTTGTTTTAATTACTGACCATGTCATAGGAGAAGTGCCTTCTCCAAAGCTAATCTGATAAGATTTTAAATCGTTATCAGAAGCAGTTCCTATTATTTTTACGATACCATTAAGGTAATCCAACGCATTAGGTGTGTCTAACTTTGCAGTTGGATAAGAAGTATCCAGCCGAATTGTATCTAAAGAGACAACAGATTCATTTCCACTTGGATCCTTATATTGTACAGAAACCGTTTTATCACCGTTCCCCTCAGAAAGTGTCCATTCTTTTGATTGGCTAGAGGCTTCATATTCATTCCAAGCTAATTCTTCATTTTTTAATCGTTGTGAGAATGGACCATTTGCGTTGTCGGTTAACCCTAAGCTTAGACTAACAATTGGAGAGTTTGTTAAATTTGCTCCATTGTTAATAATGATGTTTCCTGTTGGTGGTATTGTATCTACAACATTCACTTCTCTACTTAATGTGTCACCTAGTCTACCCACATTTAATTTGAGCATTCCCCACTCGGTTCGGTAACTTCCAATATTCTTAGAACCTGTGAAACTCAAATTATAGGTTTTAGTTTGAGTTGGACCAATTGAATCAGTACTTACCAATGGTAAACGAGTATCTAAAGTTAACGGATCTGTATCCTCAATTGATCCTAGGTAATAACCTCCTGCGGATGTCCATGTTTCTAATCCTTCATTTCTAACCGTAATTTGAACAGTATATGCTCCACTAGCTTCCATGGTAGAAGGGATTGAATACGAATTAATAGAAGCATCCCGTGGCAACCTTGCTATATATTGATTGGATGTTGAAGAAGTCCCTGAAACATTGTTTGTATTATCTACTGCTTTAACAAAAGCGTAGTAACGTTGTCTTGGAATCAAAGCAGTTGGATGCGTATAGGAATTTGTTGAAACAAAACTTCCATCTACAACATCAGTAGCACCCGGTGTTGTTCCTACATAAATGTGATAGCCTTTTACTCCAGAGTTAGAATCTGAAGAGCCACTCCAAGTCCAAGTAAATGCTGAATTTAAAGCGTTACTCACTGCTGGGATTCCAGGAGTTGAAGGTTTAGTTTGGTCTATAATGGTTGGCGTAAAAGGTTCTGATTGAGCAGTTTCTCCATATGCATTATATGCTTTTACTCTAAACCAATAATTTTTATTGTCTATATAGGTAGGATTACCTGAATTCCGGTATACAGAACGAGGATCATCAGATAATTCTGTTCCTGATTCCATCTTTTCTCATTGTGTAATTACCCTGAGAAATTTGAGTGGGTGTTGGCCAGATTCTTTTATTCTGACTCGTCCATGAGGTTGTGTTTCCAACATCAAATTCTTCATAGTAACTTCCATTAAAAATTAATACTTTGTAGCCAGTTGCCCCTGAGACACCAGCCCATTTTAAATTAACATGGCCAGAATCTGTCCCTGACCCATTGCCCACTGCATTACCTGTAGGTACTGATGGCTTTGGAGAATAAGTGATTTCTAGTCTTGGGTGAGTAAGCACCACCGCTATAATCACTTGAGTAAAACTTTCGATAGCTCCCACTTGTATCTTCGTTGGAAGCTTGCATAACGAGTCCATGATAATTGTTTGGATTATCATACCAGTAGTCAGCTAAGCTAGAGACATCCCAGGAATACCATCCATTTGCTGCTCCTTTGGGAAGGTTTAATGAAGAGTATGAACCCCCGAAACCAGGTTGGTTATTCCACTTTACGGTCGAACTTGCCCAAGAAGAATAGGCTCTATGAATAGTAACTGATGTATCAACACTTGAAGGTTCATAATATTTATAAGCCTTAAATGTAGCATTCGTTATGATTCCACCTTCCAACCCAGGCAAAGTGCTTCCAAATTTAATATAGGATCTATGACTGTTTACTGATGGAGCATATCCTGTCCTTAACTCCGTTGCTCCACCATAATTAACACCGCTATAATACTCTCCGACATAAGAGTCATAGGTATTACTAATACTTCCTCCAGCAGTTACTGAAGGATCATCATTACCTGTCCACCAACTCTTTGAAAGTCTTATCATATAACCTTTTAATTACATCAAACGCTTCTTCATCCAATTCCTTCTCAAAATTAACTTCTTCCTCTTCTTTTTCCTTTTCGATACTGTTTTCATCTTTCATAAAGTAATCCTCCTTCCTTATCTTCCCATCTTTATTTACCCCTAATTATATCACAGTATTAGAAGCCAATAATGAATGGAATTCATACTAAGCCTAATGGATAGGACAATGTTACAGGATTTTGTTTACCTATACTTACTTATAACACTGTAAAATTGGCCCCCATTATACCTCCTGATTTACTTAAACGACTCAGCCATTTTCATCGCCGTTTCCTTACAGAATTGTGTTTGATTACAGAAAAGAGAATAAAAATCATGGAAGTCCCCCGTGCATAAATAATTAGAAAAATTATCCAATCGACTCCTACTTTATATGCTAACACTAAAAAACCGAGGATAAAACCTGTTCGATTTTATACTCGGTTCGATATGTTATTTATGAATCGGAGCTACTTTTACTCTGACTCTATTATTGCTTTCTTAAACCCTCTCAATAAAAACAGCCGCTCCCATTCCACCACCGACACAAAGTGAAGCAATACCTCTCTTCAAATCACGTCTCTTCGATTCATAAGCAAGACTCGTGATAATTCTCGCACCTGTACAACCAACAGGATGTCCTAAGCTAATTCCGCTTCCATTTACATTCACGATATCACGATTCAATCCAAGCTCTTTTTCAACAGCTAAATACTGAGCAGCAAATGCTTCGTTCACTTCGATCAAATCCGCATCTTTAATGGACCAGCCAACACGCTCAAGTCCCCTTTGAATAGCTGGCACAGGACCTCTGCCCATCACCTTCGGATCTACACCTGAAACCTGGAAACCTACAATTCTAGCTAAAGGCTGAAGTCCTCTTTTTTTAGCGGTTTCTTCATCCATTAAAACAAGTGCTGAGGCACCATCATTTAAGCCGGATGCATTCCCAGCTGTAACCGTTCCATCATCTCGGAATGCTGGTCTTAATCTTGCTAGGTCAGCCATCGTTAAATGAGGGCGAGGGTGCTCGTCCTTTGTAATGATTGTTTCACCTTTGCGAGTTTTCAAGGTGATTGACACCATTTGTTCATCAAAGTACCCCTTCTCAATCGCAAAGACTATTGTCCCAATAAAGAAGGATACTAATGCCGCTTCAAGACCCTAATTCTCCATTTATCGGTGCTTGTGTACCGGCGAGTATTCCACCTATTACAGCGATCATCACCATTAAGAGTTTTATATGGTTCCTTCTAATGGAGTCCTTGCTTTTCTGGAGTCTATTTTTAATTTATTCGAATAAGGAGGACAAAATGTGTAAAAATTAGTTTAGAAGCATTTTTTTGTATTAGGGTACTTAAGTTCTTTTTTACCTCAAAAGCAATCGTTTTCTTTTACAAATAATGGACTGTAAATTCGAGAAAACCACTCTCGATACTTGTGATATCCCCAAGTAGCAAGAGTGGTCTATGATGTTATATAACCTTAAGCATTTCGTTTTTCATTTCTCTCAAAAAGATAAAAAATTAACCATATGACACCTAAAAATATCGGAAGTCCAATTAGTAGATAATAAATGTTCTTAGTTATTTGAAAATGGTTGACTAGGTAAAGATAAAATATTACCCATAGAAATACAGTTATATACTTAATCCAAGGCTTCTTCATTAAAAATTAATCCATCCATTTCGAGGTTTACTATCTTTTGAATCAAGATATCTCGCAATTTGTGAACCAATGTTTAAATAGTCTAATGCCCAAACAACTGCTGCTCCAACAAAAATTGCTAATTTAGGTGCACCCCAAGCAGTTAGACGACTTACTACTGTTCTTGAAAACAATCTTATTGCAGCATCTTTTCCCTTATTAACAATAAATGCTTGAATTGCACCCACTCCTCCACCAACTGCAAATCCAATGAGAATATTAAATGTAGATGCTGCAACATTGACACCTATTGCTAGACCAAGTGACTGAGTAGTGTATCCTAAGTTAGTACTAGTACTAACTGAAGAATCAGGATTAACTGAAAAGTATTCATTAGATGGCGGTTTAATTACATCTTTATTATTAAGTTTTGATTCAATTGCTTTCTGAGTAGCCTCAAAATCTAATGCTGTTTCTGAAGTTTCATCAAAAAAGTCTGTAAGTAACTCTTGATACAACTTGGGATTATCTTGACCATACAATTTTGCCTCTTCTTCAACTAACTGATTAAAAAGAGTCTTTTGTTGATTATTCATCTCATGAACAGAAGGCATATCATTGAAATCTGTAGTATCAAGAAAAGTCCGACTACCATCACTATTTACTTCATACTCTTTAACTACAATTAATTTCGTACCATCATCTAATTGCTTCATGGACTCCTCGTATTCGTAAACTTTATTAACTTCTGCTGGAACTACTATCTCTCCCTTACTTTCTATTGGTAGAATTACATCAGGAGTATTCGCTTTAACATAATTTTCTGTGTGCACTGAAAATGTAAATATTACAGTGAAAATCAAAATATAAACTAATTTTTTCAACCTTCTCCATCTCCTCTGTTGTAACTTAATTCTATTGCATAAAATAATAATCTTTGCACAAAAATATGCTTTTGTTGAAGTGGTAATTTACTAGGCCTATTGTCTTACCAAATCCTATCATAATCATAAAACCCGTTTGATGTTGACGAAAATTGTCGAGTGAATATTGGGAAAGTCAGCTGTTTTTCAGCCTCTAACGGAGCTAAATAACCTACTAATTTCCCAATATGATTTTTAAGAAAACTGTGTTATAATTTTAGATTTTTGATCCTATAATTTGTTACGTTCGATCATTGTTATCATATGTAAACCGTCTGACCAAGGACTGTTGTTAGAGTTTCTTCACTTTTTTTTATCGCCGAACGTGTTTGTCGTTGTTGTCCCATTATGACTAATTGTTTCTCTTAGTGGTAGGTTTGATCATGGTAGAACTTTCAATACTCAAAATCCTTCTGAAAATGGGCTCGGAAAAGGTTAGATTTAATACTGTTAATAAGATTAATTCTGTATATAAGAATATGACCCAATTTAATGTTAATCTATTCCTAATTTCTTTTTGATTTTAGTTGTAATGTAATTATCGATTGAACCCCAAAAAGGTAGGTCTAAAAAAAGCTCTTGGGGCTTCTTGAAAATTCTAGTGATTAGTTTTACAATTTATGGGTATATCACATCTTGAAGGAGGAAAGCACTCCTATCTTATGCGGTATTAGCCCTGTATTTGCTCACTGCCTTAAAGTTATAGGCTAATATTTTGGTGTGTATCCATATTTTTGAGCGCACTAAACCAAGGACAGGGATATCGTCTATTTTTAATCCTCTCCTAGGTGCAGATATTATTCCCTCAATACCAACTCTAAAATTATTAATATCCTTATAGCACTAACGTTTATTGGACTCTCCATCAACAACCGCTTGTTTTGGGGTGTTAGCTGTGATCGTTTCTCTATCCAGTCTAGATCCCAGTTCACATGCACTCTCTCCTTTTTGAAAACACATGTAATATGTTATCTACTATAAGGAGAGGTAGTTGCAAATGAGTTACATGAGGCTGGGTAGATAAAAGAAGCGATCCTAAGACCACTCTCATCCCAACCTATGCCCTCTCCAAGAACACTGCCGCTCCCATTCCACCACCAACACAAAGTGAAGCAATACCTCTCTTCAAATCACGTCTCTTCAATTCATAAGCAAGACTCGTGATAATTCTCGCACCTGTACAACCAACAGGATGTCCTAAGCTAATACCGCTTCCGTTTACATTCACGATATCACGATTCAATCCAAGCTCTTTTTCAACTGCTAGATACTGAGCAGCAAATGCTTCGTTCACTTCGATCAAATCCGCATCTTTAATGGACCAGCCAACACGCTCAAGTCCCCTTTGAATAGCTGGCACAGGACCTCTGCCCATCACCTTCGGATCTACACCTGAAACCTGGAAACCTACAATTCTTGCTAAAGGCTGAAGTCCTCTTTTTTTAGCGGTTTCTTCATCCATTAAAACAAGTGCTGAGGCACCATCATTTAAGCCGGATGCATTCCCAGCTGTAACCGTTCCATCATCTCGGAATGCTGGTCTTAATCTTGCTAGGTCAGCCATCGTTAAATGAGGGCGAGGGTGCTCGTCCTTTGTAATGATTGTTTCACCTTTGCGAGTTTTCAAGGTGATTGACACCATTTGTTCATCAAAGTACCCCTTCTCAATCGCAAATGCTGCACGCTTATGACTTAACAATGAGAGTTCATCCTGTTCTTCCCGAGAGATCCCATGAAGATCAGCCAGATTCTCCGCTGTTTCTCCCATCATAAAATGATGAATCGGATCTTCTAAAACTTCCCATACAGAATCTGTCACCTGACTATGCTGCATTCTAGCTCCCCAGCGATGCTGTTTTAACAGATATGGACTCGAGCTCATTGCCTCCACCCCACCTGCAATTACAACATCCGATAGTCCAGCTTGAATTTGCAAGGCTGCAGAAATAACAGCCTGCATCCCTGAAGCACATTGTCGTTGAATCGTATATCCAGTCGTTTCATTCGACAAACCAGATAGCAACGCAGCTGTTCTAGCTGTATTAGGTTGGTCTGTCCGTTGAATACAATGTCCTAAAATGACCTCATTTACTTCATCCTGTCCCAGTCCACTTCTTAAAACCACTTCCTGTATAACAGGTACAATTAAATCAGTCGGAAGCAAATCTTTAAATACCCCACCAAAATCACCAATTGGCGTTCTAGCAGCAGATGTAATCACTACATTCCTCATCTGAATTCCCTCCTTAAAGCAGTTCTTAGAGACTGTTCCTTCATCGCAGTAAAGTGATGGGGGTTCCCCCATCACTTTAACGCGTTACATCATGATTCCGCCATCGACTTGCAATACGGTGCCTGTTACGTAGTCTGAGTCTTCTGAGGCTAGGTATAGGTAAGCTTTGGCAATATCTTGTGGTTTTCCTAATCTTTGTAGTGGAACCATGGCAATCATTTGTTGAATGACGTTTTCTGGAACGGAGGCAACCATGTTGGTTTCGGTAAACCCAGGAGCGACAGCATTCACGTTAATGCCTTTTCGACCTAGTTCCTTTGCCCATGTTTTCACCATTCCGATAACACCAGCTTTGGTAGCGGCATAATTGGTTTGGCCTACGTTACCATACACTCCTGAAACAGATGATGTTACGACAATTTTTCCTTTTCCTTGCTCAATCATGTATGGTGCAACTGCTTGTGTGCAGTGGAAAACACCTGTCAAATTAACATCCAGTACAGATTGAAAGTCTTCGGTGGATAACTTTGTTAACATTCCATCTCTTGTTATTCCGGCATTATTGATTAAAATGTCAACACGTCCAAATGCCTCGACTGTCTTTTGCACCATCTCGTCCACGCTTACTCGATCAGCCACATTGACTCTAACAAATAAAACATTTGCCCCTTCAGCACGAAGCTCTTCAGCCCTTGCTGAGCCTGTTGCCTCATCAAAATCAGCTAGAACAACCTTAGCTCCTTCTTTACTAAAAAGTCTAGCGGCCTCTAACCCTATTCCATTTGCTGCTCCTGTTATGATCGCTACTTTGTTTTCTAATCTCATTTTGGTTCCTCCAGTTTAGTGACAAATTGATAACACTTTTACTAATTTCCTATATGCTTTAGCGATAAGTGAATGTTTTCCATTCATCAATTCTATAACTATTCTTGAATTGGGTACCCTACTACTCTACCACTCGATAACTCTACTGTTTTTAATTAGATACTCATGGTTCACAATCCTCTATTTCCTCATAAAAAAAACGAACATTCTGACTGATCCGAATAAATGTGTTGAAGCATAAAAGTAATATAGTTGTCCCAAAAGACAAAGAAAAAACCCAGATCGCTGGGTTTAGAAGGATGTATCTATTAAATGAAAAGGATAATAGCGAAGGTTTACCTTGCCCACCACTTGATCTACGTTAATAAATCCAAATTCACGACTGTCATAGCTTCCAAGACGATTATCCCCTATCACGAATAACTGACCTTCCGGGACTGTTTCAACACCCGTTTTGTCAAGGAGTGTAAAATCCTCCATGACCTGATTACCCTCGAAAGTAGGTTGATACACATTTAAAAAAGGTTCTTCAACCAACTGATCATTGACATACAGCTTATCACTTTGATAGGAAATGCGATCGCCAGGAATTCCAATAACACGTTTCACATAATCCTCTTTTTCGCTTGCATGAAACACAATAACATCAAATCTCTTTAAGTCACTAAACTGAAGGCCAATTTTATTAATGACAAGTAAGTTTCCATTTTGTAGGGTAGGGGTCATCGAACTCCCCTCCACAATATAGCTTGAGAAAAAAAACATACGTAACACAAAGGCAATAACAATTCCGATAGCAATTGGCTTGATCAAGCTTATACTTTGAAGAAATGACTTCGTTTTCACTGCTGTTCCCCAACTTCCTTTCTCCGGCTTTTTCTCTCTTTAGTATTTAAATATAGTTCAACCCTTTTACCTATATACCACAAAACAACGATTCCTAACACTACCAACGCTGAACGGAACGGTTTCTGTATCAATGATTGTATATCATACCCGATAAAACTAATGATGAAGATCATCACCATTTTACCTGATAAAACGGCTAGGACAAATTGAGAGATACTAACACGCGAAAGGCCTGCTACGACATTAATAACAGCCGACGGTGAAAAGGGAAAGCATAATAGAAGAAAGAGTGGTCCAAATCCATGTCGTTCTACCCATCCCGTTAATTTTCGTACTTGTTCATTTTTACTCAGGAACCTGAAAAAACGTTTTTGGCCAAGTCTACGAATTACCAAAAACACAATGATGGCTCCAATACTAGCTCCAAGCCATGAATAGAGGAAGCCAAGCCATAACCCAAAGGCAGCTGCATTTGCCACTACAAACACGAACAATGGTAAAAACGGCAAAAGTGCTTCTAGCATGGGAAGTAAGATTCCCGGTAATGGGCCTAATTCGCGATAGTCTTTCATAAGCTCTTGTGTATTTTCTAGTGTAAAAAAGTCTTGAATGAATGACCAAAATTGCTGCAGCGACTCTATGTCCATGAAAAACATTCTCCTAGGCTTGTCTGTTCTTACAATTATTGTACACCAATGAACGATGAAACAAAAAGAAAAAGAAGATGAAAATCCACAAAATAGAAACATAACAAAATTTCACCTTTTGCTATTACCTTCTATTCTCAAACATTCATCTTCCCTCAATTTTACAGATACTCTTCAAACCACTTTGCAATATGATCTAAACGATGTATTCGTAGATTCGGATTCCCGCTTCTTGATAAGTCATGATTGGCTTCAGGGAATCGAACGAGTTTCGTTACCTTTTTTTGATGCTTTAAAGTGACATAGAGTTGCTCTGCTTGCTCAATCGGGCAACGATAGTCTTTTTCACTATGCAAGATCAATAGGGGTGTTTGAATATTGTTTGCATATTTTATCGGAGAATGATTCCACAGCCTCTCGGGATCAAACGCATCCCCTCTTAACACTTCCCACTCCGCAAAAAAGTACCCGATATCACTAACTCCATAAAAGCTGATCCAATTACAAATACTTCTCTGTGTAACGGCTGCTTTGAAAAGATTCGTATGACCAACAATCCAATTCGTCATAAAGCCGCCGTAGCTACCACCCGTAACTCCTAGACGGGTTTCATCAACAAAATCATAGTTCTCCAGTACATAATCAACCGAGGACATAACATCCAGATAATCTTTTCCACCATAATCTCCTCTTACTGCATCAACAAAGGTTTGACCATAGCCATCACTACCTCTTGGATTCGTAAACAACACCGCATATCCAAGAGCTGCGAGCATTTGGAACTCATGGAAGTACGTATTCGCATACATGGCATGTGGGCCACCATGAATTTCAACCACGAGTGGTACCTTTTTCCCTTTTTCAAATCCAATCGGCTTCATGATCCAGCCATGAATCTTCCAGCCATCCTGCGCTTGAAAAGTAAGTGGTTCAGCCATTGCAAGTTCTATGTCCTTCAATACCTCATCATTTACAAAGGTAAGCTGTTTCTTAGCACCTGACTGCAAGTCAATCAAATATAAGTCACCCGGATGGTGTGGCATGCTAATTCCCGCTACAACTTGATGTGATTTTACATCTGCTGTAAACGAGTACACATGCTGATCCCCTAATACGACTGGGTACATCAACCCCTCAATATTTCCATAGTAAATAGCGGTACTTCCTTGATCACTTGCTAGGAAATAAAAACCCTCGCTATCATAGGTCCAAATAAGTCCTCGTGCCACACTTCCTATATGGAAATCACCAATGGCAGCATCGCCCATTTGAACGTCCCATTCTGCTGTTAAACATGTCAGTTCTTCTAAATGAACGTTATACATCCAAATTCTCGATAATGTGGCTGACTTAAACTCTCTGTAATGTCCAATAAAGCTAATGGATTCTCCGTTTGGAGACCAGCTTGCATGACTAAAATTTCCGCCATTTGTGATCCGTTCTAATGTTCGCTCCACTAAGCTAAACACATACAAATCATTTACTAATTCATAATCTGCATCTTCTGAAGGGTTAGAAAATAAAGTAATATACTTTCCATCAGGTGACCAGCTTCCGATTGTGTAATTATACATACCATCAGTTAGGACCTGTATTTCACCTGTTTGGACATCTACAAGTGCAGCTTGTGTGAGTTTGTCATCTAAAAAGCCAGCGGCATCAGACTTATAGAAAAGTCTATCTACGACTAATGGCTTTAGCTCATCCTTTTTCGCTTCTTTTTCTTCTTCGTTGGCTCCTAGACTTAGTGATAGGAGTAGGCTCGTTCCATCAGGAGACCACGCAAACTGACTAACCCCGTTTGCGGTATTCGTTACCTGACGTGGTTCTCCACCTTGCTGGTTCATGATATATACTTCTGTTTGCTCAGTCCTTTTTGATAAAAAGGCAATCCATTCTCCATCAGGTGACCAAGATGGCTGAGTATCCCTAACCTTACCGTATGTATATTGACGAATACGTTCGCCGACCTTTCTTGATACAAATAGGTGTGAGTAATACTTTCCATCTTCTTCGTTCATTTCGGTCTGAACAAAGAGTAAATACTCACCGTTTGGAGAAAACAACGGATTGTTCACTGATTTTAGCTTGTATAAGTCGGTTGATTGAATTCCTCTTTTTTTGCTCATACTGTTCGGTACACACCCTTCTTTTCTTTTATGAAAATATTTCGACAACAGAAATATATTTTCCTTCCTGTCACTTTATATTTTTCACTTGCAATTATCATGTTCTTATCTTATGATATACACACAAGAACACTTGTTCTTTAAAAGGAGAGGATGAACGTGACACGTATACCAGACGACGATCGTGATATACTTGAGCAATTTCTATTTCTACCTATGGCTCTGACTATCTTTCAACGAGATATGTCCATTATTGAACGTGCCCCATTCAAGCTTAAACAGCCCTACATTCGGTGTATTGAGGAATCCATGAACCATATTCAACGCGACCTAGCCATTCTAAAACATGAAATGAAGAAGAAAAAAATGAAAGCAGAACAGGTAAAGCGGGATGATACATTCACTTCATTCCTGTTCATCTATAAAGGCTATGAAGAGCATCATAATTACTTTAATCCACGAATCCGAAACAATGTTCAAACCATCATGGAAAAGTACCTACTTCAAACGCGTGCTTAACACTACCTTACTTCCCTTTGACGAAGATGGGATGTGGTTAGGAAGGATGTCTTTCTATTTTCTTTAGAAATCCTACTAGATAACGTGGTTATAAGCTGCGCAGTTCGGTATAGCTGATTTTCAAGTGATCCTTTAGAGACAGGTAATGTTGTCTTTTGTCTGTTTGTAAAAATCAATAACGTTTCATCATACTCACTAGATTGAATGTTTTGAACAAATGAATGGGAGATCCAAGCGCATTGTTGACGGCTTGGGGATAAAGTAGGAAAAAAATAGATGTAATTACTGGGGTCAATAACAATAGGCGCTTTATGGGTGATTCCCATGATTTCTTTAGTCCCTTCACGCCTTCCTTTCATGCTGCTTCCGAAGAACCGACAGCTACGTTCCATAATGTCAATTGGCTTCATTTTGACGAGATAATCGCCATCCATTTCCATGACCCTCGAATACAAGCCTTGTTCCGTAACCTCTGGAAGTATGGCCATCGTGTAAGGACTAATTTCATATTCAGTTAAAAGTGTTTTGTTCAATTCACTTGCCCCTTTCAATTTTTATTCCCTTTTATAGTAAGGCAAACCATTTGGAAAATAAAGATATTTATGAAAATTTTACAAAAAATTAAAAAAGCAATCTTCTTTTAGAAAGAAAATTACTTTTTTGAGTGATTATGAATTATTTGTTATCTGGGAGATTTCCTTTTCGGCAATGTACTCATTACCTTCTTCAACCGAAATGTGTTGATCAACAGAATCACCAAGATTTGAACCACTGAATTGATTAAATCTGGAGGTAACTGTCATTTGGGGATTTAGTGGCGTGTTAAACGGATTTTCTTTCTTATTCTCAAATCCATGATTTGCTTCTGTCACGGGATAACCACCTCCATCCATAATATTCCCCTATTTACAGCAATTATTCCTACTTACTACTTTTTATCCATTACTACTACTATCATCTAAATTAAATAAATATTCAGTAAAGTGTTGAAGTTAACACTTTACTTACATACAATAGAAGAACAACTTAGAAAACTTGATTCCTATCAAGTCATATCAGGAGTGAAGAATGATGGAAAAAAGACGTTCCTATTCTGATCTAATGAAAGCCTCAGCCATGAGAAAGACCTCTGAAACAGAGCAAACAAATATTTATGTTCAAATGATGCTAGACGAAATTATCTTTAATGCAAAAGCACGTAGATTGGGCCTTGAAATTGATCATGCTTTAGATACAAGAGACCTCTTGGCATTCCAACAACTTTCTAAAGAATTCAACTCATTAATGCGACATGCTTAAGTACGTTCATTTCTTTTCATATAATTCCATATCCATACAAAAAACTCGTCATTTTTGACGAGTTTTTTATTTATTTTTTTCTCGGGATCATATAAACCTTTTGGTTACCGCTCTTGCTCTTTTTTGGGGTTTTCGGGCATCATAGAGGATACTGGTTACGAATCGACCTCTTAATTAGGTTACAAATAAAATGACGTGTGACCATTCACACGTCATTCTGTTTTTCATTTATTTGGTTTACCCAATTTACAGAACTTTTCATTTTATCTCTTCACTCTTTTGGAGCGTCTGGTGCATTAATTGTCGCGTGACTTGGTTTTCCTTGACCTTGAACAGGTGATTTCTTAGTGATATTGCTAATAATATCAACAAGATCAAGACCCGAGACATCTTTGACCATGTTTGGAGCTGTTGCCATTAGCTGTGTCACATAGTTCGTGATACGGTTTGCCCCTTCGCCATTGCCTGTATCAACAACTGTAATCTTATCAATATTTCCAAGCGGTTCAGCAATCTTTCCAGCTAACTCTGGTAGCATTCTTGCTAATATATCAAGAACTGCTGCCTCGCCATAATTCATAAACGCTTCAGCAAGCTTTTCCTTTGCTTCAGCCTCGGCTAGACCTTGCAGTCGAGTGACCTCAGCCTTAGCTTTACCTTGGGCAAGCTCTGCCTCTGCGGTTGCTTTTGCCTCTGTCTCAATTTTGTATTGTACGGCATCTGCTTCACGCATTCTTTTGGCTTTTTCAGCTTCGGCTGCTTGTTCAACCGAATAACGATCAGCATCTGCTTTTTTTCTTACCTCTGCATCATATTGCTTTTCACGACGTAAAATCTCTTTTCCTTCTAAATCAATTTGACGTTCTTTACGAACGATTTCTACCTTCATTGTCTCTTCAACAGCTAGCTGCTGGGAACGAGCCTCGGCAATTTGATACGCCTGGTCAGCTTCTGCTTTTGCTGTATCCTGTTCTCTTTTATAGGCAGCCACTTTTAATTGATTATCCTTCGAGGCCTCGGCAATTGCTGTATCACGTAGTAACTCGGCACGTTGCCCCTCTTCCTCTGCCACAGCCTTTTTAATCCGTGAATCTCTAATCGCCTCTGCTTCAGCAATCTCTGCATCTCTCTTTACAGCCGCAATTCTTGGACGGCCAAGTGCATCTAAGTATCCGTGTTTGTCACGTACATCCTTAATTGTAAATGAGACAATCTGTAGACCCATTTTCTTTAAATCTTTTGCAGCACTACCTTGAACTTCTTGAGCAAAACGATCACGGTTTCTGTAGACCTCTTCCACTGTCATCGACCCTAGAATTGCACGTAAATGTCCTTCTAATACTTCTTGTGCTTCACTTCTCAAATCTGCAATAGGCTTACCTAGGAACTGTTCAGCTGCTGTTGCAATTTCTTCGACTGATCCACCAATTTTAATGATGGCTACTCCATCCGCCATTACGGGTACACCTTGTTCAGTGTACACCTCTGGAGTTGTCACATCTAACTTATGAGATAATAAAGAGATAAATTCAGCCCTCTGGAAGATGGGAAGAATAAAGGCTCCTCCCCCTCGAACAATCTTAATATGCCTACCCGACTCATCAGATAACACATTTTTAGATCCTAAGAAAGTTCCTGTTACAATCATCGCCTCATCAGAGCTAACTGTTTTGAATCTAGCCCAAAACGCAATACCTAGTACAAAAAAGACTGCAACAACTACAATCGGAATTAATAAGTAAGTTTCCATCATCATTACTCCACTCCCTTGTTTATTATCTATAATTGCTCATAAGGCGACACTAATAAGGTGTTTTCCCTTACTTGTATAACTAACGCCTTTGTTCCTGATGGGATTCCAACTTGGTCAAAACTTGCGGCAATTTGGTTTGATAGACTTCCACCGATTGAAAGTACGATTTCTCCATAGCCTTCTTTCGGTATCGGAATCGTTACTTCTCCTACCATACCAACCAAATCTTGAATCGAGAATCCTGTAGAGTTTTCTGTGTTTTCCATTGGTTTAACATAGAAAAAATAAAATAATACACTTAAAACAGAACCAATACCAAGTGAGAATAAGAGAATAACTGCAGTTGAAAATGCGGTGTATGTAGTGAGTAAGATTCCTGCTCCTCCCAATGACGTCAAGGCACTCATAATGACAGTTGTCTGGAAAATTCCATGTAAATCAAATGAAAGTGCATCTAGCATACTTCCAAGAAAGTCATCAAAAAGAACCGTTAATAATGAAAATATAATACCTGTGATTAGGCATCCCCAATAGATTTCTAACACTCTTCTCACCTCCTGCTTCCCTATGTAATACGGATGCTGTAAAGAAAGGTTTCAGCATTTTTGAGTGTATTCAGCATAAATAATTTTAATAATGGTGAATTTTCTGCACATTATTGTATAGTATGTATATTTTTTTGCGAAATGACGTTTGTTTTGGTGGATTTAGTAAATTTGCCAATTCTACTAAATCAGAGAATACTAGCAAATCATTGAGATCTATACATGAAATTCTTTTTTTCTACAAATAATACCAATATTCTAAAGGTATGTAATGGAGGAATGAAGTTTGAGAACATTTATTATGGGATTGGTCTTATATATGTTGTTGGGTGTGTCTAGCTCTGTACTAGCAGCTCCTCCGGATGAAGATCTTCAGCTTTATTTGCAAAAGCTTGGCTGGACGAAAGAGGATCTAACTGAATACTTAGGCACGTATGAGCTTTCACTCGAAGAATTTGAAACGATGGAAGACTTAGTTGAGGTGTTGGGTACACCGATCAATGAATCCAATGTTCAGAATGTGCTAGATAGCTATGGTCTTTCAATGGATCATTTAAAAGAACTTCTTGCTCAATTTGGAGAAACGACTGAAGATTACACCTTCATCGAAGACTTGAGTAAGGCGGTTAGTTTTTACATAGAACACACGGAAGCCATGACGGGAATGTCAGATTTTCTTTCCTATGTTGGTGTGACAGATGGTGAACTGACACGAATGTTTGATCATATTTCCAAGATTGAAAAGGGATCCTTGCAAGCAGAGCTCCAGGCTATCAACCAACGAATTGATCAATTGGGATCAGTAGATGAAACAAACGGGCTTTCAGAAGAGCAACGCATTGAATTACTTGCCCTATTTGAAGATGTGATGTCCATTTATCAACTTAATCCTACCTATCAAGTAAGTCCTGTCTTGGGCACTAGTAATGAAACCATTAGCTACAATCAGCTTACAGATATAGATTCAATAGATGGAAGAAGTGTTAAGGTTTCCTTGTTTACTAGTCAGGGGAACCTCTTGGCTGATATGACTCTTTCATCTGACATGCTAGCTTCGGATTTTGTTATTCAAGCTAGTGAACAGTTTGCACAAGTTGGACAAGTTGCTTCAAACATGAATAGTTTCATGTACGGTGATCTGTTACCGAATACGGCTTCTAGTTACTTAGTGAATGTATTGTATGGCTTGATCCTACTGGTAAGTGGAATTTGCTTATACTTATTTACTAGAAAAAGAGCTGTTTTTTGATAAGGTTTTTCTCTTTTGCGCTTGGGATTTTGGGATTGGTCATTATACTTCATAATGGCTTTTGGTTCTGGAAAGGAAATACTCTTACAGAAGAAGTCGCCAATAAATCAGAAACGGAGCAGGTTCAATCTGTTTCCGTTCAATCTCCAACATTCGTTGTCGGGGATCACATAGGAATGCTCTCCATATCCGCTTTGGAGATGAAACTTCCTATATTCCATGGAACATCTAAGAACGAGTTAAAAAAAGGGGTTGGACATTACGTAAAGAGTGCGGTGCCTGGTGAGAATCGCCATACTGTCTTAGCCGGGCATCGAGATACTTTGTTCCGGGAGTTAGAAGATATTCATGTAGGCGATGAAATATTGGTGGAAACGAATAGAGGGGACTTTCTTTATACGGTGTTAAAAACTAGGATTGTGGATAAGGATGATCGTACTGTGTTAGTAGAAAAACCGTCGGAAACGCTAAGTTTAGTGACTTGCTATCCGTTTCGGTACGTTGGTGATGCTCCGGAGCGGTTTATTGTGTCGGCAAGGCTGGTAGAATAGGTGCGAGGTGTTTATATTGGCTAAGCTTGGATAAATTAAGCGGTTGTATTGGAGAAATGTTTGGGGTGTAAGAATCGAATATGGAATATATGTGTCAAACTGATATTAACAACTTCTATGAAAACAGGTAGCCACCATCAGGCTACCTGTTTTTTCCATTTATTTTGTAAACCCTCCGTCGATCCTCTCAAAGCAGTAGTCGATGATTTCCCACCCGTAATCACCTGTGCAACCTCGTCAAAATAACCCGTTCCTACTTCGCGTTGATGTCTAGTTGCAGTGTATCCAAACTGTTCACTCGCAAATTCTGCTTCCTGTAACTCTGAATATGCTGCCATCCCTTTTTCCTTGTAGCCTCTCGCTAATTCGAACATGGAATGATTCAGCGCATGAAATCCAGCCAAAGTTACAAACTGGAATTTCTACCCCATCCTACCTAGCTCTTTCTGAAATCTCTCAATCGTTTCATCATCTAGCTTCTTCTTCCAATTAAATGAAGGTGAACAATTTTAGGCTAGTAGTTTTCCAGGAAATTGCTCGTGTATCGCTTCAGCAAATGCCTTCGCTTCCTCAAGACTCGGTTCTGATGTCTCGCACCAGATCAAGTCTGCATAAGGAGCATAGGCTAATCCTCTAGCAATCGCTTGGTCAAGGTATAATTAAAGCTTTAATATCATCATAAATAAAAAAGCAGCCGTGATTTAAGACCACTACTGCTTCCTAGTTATTTGAGTAAAGCTACTACCTCTTCCTTCGTAGGCAGTGCTGTCATGGCTCCTTTAACAGATGCTGCTAATCCGCCTGAAATGCTTGCAAACTTAACCATTTTCACAATATCTTCTAACTTAAGATAAGTAAGAGCTACATCCAACTGACTCATCTGATAAAGCATGGCAGATACAAATGCGTCTCCAGCACCTGTCGTGTCCACTGCATTTACCTTCATAGCCCTTACTTTTTCTGCGTCGCCTTTAAAGTGAATAACGCTTCCATCTGCTCCTAGTGTGACTAAAACAAGAGGAATATTATACGATTCGAGCTTTACTAACCCTTCTTGAATATTTGTTTCACCTGTTATGAAATGGAGCTCTTCGTCAGAAATCTTCAAAAAGTCTGCTTCATGTAGCAAAGAAACAATCACTTCTTTTGCCTTTTCCCGGCTTTTCCATAGCCCTAATCTCAAATTCGGGTCATAGGAAATGAGTAAACCGTTCTCCTTTGCTAGCTGGATTGCTTTTAAAGTCGCCGAACGAACTGGCTCGTGAATCATGGAGATGGAGCCAAAGTGTAAGATATTGTGCTCTTTGAAAAGCTTCTGATCTACATCCTTTTCATGTAGAAGTTGATCAGCACTTCGATCAATAAAGAAACTAAAGCTACGATCGCCATCTTCACTATTTGTCACAAAAACAATGCCTGTTTTCGCTTCATCTGTTTGACTAAAGGCTTCTACTGAAACTCCATAGGAATCCAGTGTTTTAATTAGAAAGTCACCTAATACGTCGTTCCCTACTTTTCCAAGAAAACTTGATCTCCCTCCAAGTCTAGCTACCCCAACGGCTACATTAGCCGGTGCTCCTCCTGGACATTTTTCGTATGTTAAATTAGAAGAATCCTGCGGAATAAAGTCAATTAATGCCTCACCTAAAGAAATAACACCCTTCAATATGTCCAACCCCTACCTCGCATTTCCTCCTAGTGTATCTCATTTCTCCCGCAAAATCACTTTTTCTCGATTTCTTTTAATTCATAGTTTTCTAGATAATGAATTCGTTCTAACATGGTTGGATGAGTATAGCGGAAAATTTTGACGATCAATGGTGGGTTGATCTGGCTCAGATTGGATTTTGCTAACTCCTGAAACGACCCCACAGCAGAAGTTGGATCTTCCGTTAACTCAACCGCATAGCTGTCTGCTTCTAGCTCATGGGCTCTAGAAACGGTGTTACTAATTGGTGTAAATAGGAATGACAATACCGATAGTAGTAAAAAGAATAATGGAATACTGGCCATTTCTTGAACTTCACCTATCTTAAATTTGTCTCCCCACCTACGAATGATTACATTCATGAGCTTATAAATGAGATACAAACCCGCGAGTGTAACAAACATCGAGCCAATGATGCTTAGGAACACATGCTTTTTTACATAATGGCCCATTTCATGTGCCATGATAAATAGCACTTCACTGTCTTTGAGCTTGTTTAATGTCGTATCCCATAACACGATTCTAGAATTCCCACCGATTCCAGTTACATAAGCATTCATGGAATTTGTTTTTTCTGACATGTTTACTTCATACACATGCTCAGCAGGTATTCCGGCCTCATCTGCAAGGGACAGAATTTGCGCCTCAAGCTCCTTGTCCTTTAACGGATAAAAATCATTGTATAAAGGGTCAATAAACACGGGCTGGATAAATGTGAGGAAAAGGGTGAATGGAACAGATAGAATCCAAGCATAGAGCCACCAGCGTTTTGGACTTCTTCTAATCAGGCTGTATAACACAATCACAATTATTCCTGTAATGAAAAAATTAATCCAGAAATCCAACAGGTAGTCCTTCATCCAGCCCTGAAACGGCTGAACACTGATTCCGTATTCTTTTGAAAGGTTATAGCCGTATAATTTAAAAGGAAAGCTTAAGATCGTTGTAAAAAGTGTAAGCCAAAATAAATAAATGAGCACCTGCAAAGATTGAAACTTTACGGTTCCCACTGACCAATTCTGAAACTTCTTCGACAACCCCACACCAAGTAATATAAACAAAAGCAGCCACTCAAACGGTGTTGTGATGAAATATAAAGCATTTCTGATTTTTGAAAAATCCTCACTTAACAAGAGCTCTTGATCATTCATGAACGTGGCCGGATCAGCCGAGGTCCCCTTATACACATCCGGAATCGTCGTATCTGCCCACTGGTAAATATACAAACACATAACTAAACTAAATAGCACGTAAACAATGATTGAACCCCATACTGCCTTTTTCATTTATGTATGCCCCCCTAACTAGTCCTATTTTTATACTTAGTTAGTGAAAACAGAATATAGAACTTTACATAAAATTTTTATCATAGAATGTCTTTGTGGAGGTAAATGGTCGAATGAAATAGAACTATAGATGATAAATCATTTCTAAATACGAATGGTGGTGAATTTATGAACCGGAAAAATTTCTTTCAGACAAAAAAAGTTTAATTCTTGAAAACCTAGTAGGAAAGGAGATTTCACTTATTTATAGTGATACACTCATTTATACTTATTACAATCTTACCCCTAACAGAGCCTGTTCAAAAAGGAGGACAAAAAGAGCAAAGAAGTTCAAGGAAGCGAAGTCTTGAGCTACCTGCGCGTATGTTTTGTATACGTGAGGAGCGGAAAGACGAGCTGACGAAGAAATTCGAAGCTATTTTTGCCGGACTTTTTGAACATCCTCTAACAATGATACTTTTCAAATATATGAGGGTGTTAACATTGAGGTAAATAGGGAATTTTTATTTCTGGGTTGTAAAGAATATGAAACAGAAGATTATGATGAATATTATGAGTTAACTATTAAAATCCAAAAAATATCCAGATCCCTTATCGTATGAAGTCAACGATTTAAATATATGCTTTACAAAACCTATATAACATATTGCAGTGTGGTTAAAAATAAAAGGAATCACTGTCTATTCTGCAAAGGAAGAGGTTAAGTATAAAAAGCAATTTACTGCATTTATATTTCATTTATCAGGTGGAAGAGCATTATGCTTGACCCCTAATCAACCTTCTGGATTTTATCTAACCTTTAACCAAGAGAGAATTCTAGAGTTAACAAAGGATCTAAATGAAGTGTATTGCTTTAAGTAATAGGGTGTTTTTTCATGCTTACATAGACATGAGATATGAATAACAAGTTAGTACAGTGATTGATCCCAGCACCACAATGATTACATTTGCTCCTATATAGGCGATGATAAAAGCTGCAGCAGCACCAATAATCCCAAGCCAGATATCATCACTAATCAAAAAAATTCCTGGTACAACGAGGGCACCTAATGTAGCGTAGGGCACATTTTTTAATATTCCCTGAAGAAATGGTGGCAATTCTTTCCCACTTAAAGAAACAAGGGGAAGCATTCTAGGTAAGTAGGTAACGATTGACATCCCGATAATCATCAACACTATATTAGTTTCCATCTTGCTTCTCCTTTCTACTTGCAACAAGCTCTACAATGACAGAGGAGAGTAAGGTCGCACTAACGATTGCCCAACCTGGATCCACGACTAGATAGAATATGGAATTTAATACAGCTGCTAGCCCAGCCAAATATATAACCTTTCGATGCTTTTTTAAAGAAGGAACAAGTATTCCTACAAACATAGCATATAAAGCAATTCCTAAGCTCTCCTTTAATGTACTAGGAAGACTTGAGCCAATTAGATGACCGATGACGGAGCTAACGACCCAGCTTGAATAAGAGATCGATATGACTCCGACTAAAAATCCTGTTGGAATTTTTCCTTCTCTTGTTGAAACGATTGAAAATGATTCATCTGTGATTCCAAAAGAATACAGTGCCTTAACAGACCTGGGTGCAGCCTCCATTTTTTCATTCAAAGATGCACTCATCAGGAAGTGTCGAATATTTACAATAAAAGTCGTCAAGATAATTTCAAACATGCCTGTTCCTAGAGTTAGTAGATTTAATGCGATATATTGGGATGCACCAGCAAACACTAACAAGCTCATTAACATAGTCTCCGTGACAGATAAACCAGTTGCTTTAGCCAAAAGTCCAAAGGTTAAAGCAATTGGTATAAAGCCAATGGCAATACTTACCCCTGCTTGCAAACCGTATGTAAATTGTGAGGACTTTTTTTCGATTGCTGTTACTGACAAAGCCATGGCACCTCCTTTTAAAATCAAAATTGTAACCTTATTTTCTATTAATCTATTCGTTTTTGCAATGTCTAATTCTCGGCTCAAAAGGAAGTTGGTTTAATAAATAAGGAAAAAATTTCTTAGTAGAATCCTTGTAATTTAAATTTAGTTGGACTCCAGATTCAACACTAATGGGCAAAATATTGATTTTTTTTGGTAAAAAATGTATAATTTCCGATAAAAGTAGTTTTTCGGCTGATAAAATTGAATATTGGACCATAAAAATGAAAAACGGCTTAAAAATCCTATTTTGGGCCGATATAATCAAACTTCTGGCTTATAAGTGGAATTGGGCCGGCATTCTCTAAGCCTATACTACTTCAAATCTAACACCTAATAGATTTCTACCTCCCTTTGCATTGAATTAGACCAAATTAAAGGCAAAGTTAATTCGTATATAGTAGATTTATAGTAAGAACGGTGGATTTTCTTGATAAGGGGCCATTAAAAAAAAGAAAACCAGCCAAAAGCCAGTTTCCTTATTATTTCTATGAATTTAGCACTTTATCCTTCAATGCTCTTCTTAATATTTTTCCTGTCGTGTTCTTCGGTAGTTCCTCTAAAAATTCTATTGAACTAGGAATCTTATATTTCGCAAGACTTTCTGCGCAATAACTAATTAGTTCTTCTTCTGTCACTATTGAACCCTGTTTGACTACAACAAAGCTCTTTACTGCTTCACCGAAGTTCAAATCAGGTACACCAACTACAGCGACCTCTAATAGAGAGGGGTGAGAGTAAAGCACTTCTTCTACCTCACGAGGGTAGACATTGAATCCACCGACAATGATCATATCCTTCTTTCGGTCCACAATGTAGAAATAGCCTTCATCATCCATTCGCGCTAAATCACCCGTGTATAACCAGCCATCACGAATGGTATGAACAGTTTCCTCAGGCATTTTGTAATAGCCTTTCATCACATTTGGACCTCGGACTATTAATTCTCCAACTTCACCAACAGGTACTTCTTCTCCAAGCTCATTCACGACTTTATTTTCAACGTTGATGATACTTGTTCCAATTGAACCTGGCTTTCTTGGACGATCCAATGGATTAAAGCATGTAACAGGTGCTGCTTCTGATAAACCATAGCCTTCAGACACAGCGACTTGGAATTTCTGTTCAAATGACTTTAATAAAGCCACGGGCATCGAGGCTCCACCAGAAATACATAATCTCAAGCTCTTAAGGTCCTCAACAGCAGCAGTCGGGTTTTGTAAGAGGAAGTTGTACATAGTAGGTACTCCCGCAAATACTGTAGCCTCATGCTTCTTTACTATTTCAAAAATTTCACCAGGACTGAATCTTGGTACGATAATAACTGTTCCGCCATTCATTACCGGAGCGTTTAGTGCTACAGTCAAACAAAACACATGGAACATTGGGAGTGTTGCAATCACTCGGTCTGTATCATTAATTTTCAAATAATCAGCTGTATCCTTGGCATTGCTATAAATATTTTTATGAGTAAGCATCGCACCCTTTGGCTTTCCTGTTGTTCCAGAGGTATAGAGAATAATACCTACATCTTCTTGATTAAGCTCAGGTCCTTCAAACAAATGACTACCAGAAGAAACGAGGGTTGTAAACGATTTCATTTTGGAATAAATCGAGAGCTTCGTGATATCCGCTTCTTCTTCCTTTGGTGTTTCACAGTAAATAATCTGCTCTACTTTGGGTAATAAGGCATTCATCTTTTCAAACAATGGGAGTAATAAATCAAGCGTCACAACTGTTTTAACATCTGCATCATTCAATATGTAACCTATTTCATCTGGCGTGTAAGTTGGGTTAATTGGAATAACAGTAACACCCGCTCGAATCGCACCGTATAAACCAATCACAAAGTGAGGGCTGTTTCCTAGTAAAAGAGCAATATGATCTCCTTTTTGAACGCCCATCTCTGTTAAGCTATGAGCAAACTTTGAAACCGCTGCATTGAATTCTCTGTAAGAAGTTGGTGTGTCAAGGAAATGGTATGCTGGCTTATCGCCGTATTTTATTGCGTTTTCATTTAGCTTATAACTAATATTCAAACGATTTCCCTCCCAATTGAATGAACAATCATTCATTTTTTGTTTAAAATAAAATATTCTAAATATATTATATTTCAAGATAATAATTGGTACAAGGGAAATATTTATTTGAATAGAAAAAAGGGTAGTTCATTACCCTTTCTGTTTACTCCATTCCCACCCACTCTTCGCTAATGAGATGGGACCCAAGTATTCTTTTTGTGCTTGTTGAATTAACTCATTATGGTCACCAAAATGAGGGAGATGAGTTAGCAGAAGCTGCTTCACGTCTGATTTCTGAGCTAACAAACCTGCATGTGTACTTGTCATATGACCTGCCTTCTCTCCATCCATTCCTTCGTATAAATTGCATTCACATATGAGCAAATCAGCGTTAGTTGAAAAAAGTTCAAGTTGTTCCAAATAGGAAGTGTCTGCGGTATAAATGATCGTTGCTGATTCTGTTTGTATTTTCATCGCATAACATGTGACGGGATGCTTCGTTTTTAAAAATGAGATGGTAAAAGGACCTAACGTCAATTGTTTTCTAGGATCATAGGCTGTTACAGTTGTTACATTTTCATAAGTCAATTTCATAAATTCTACTTCATTCTCAGCATGACCATAGATGGGAAGTGGAAACATTTGGTGGCCAAGATAGCCTTTTATTAGTCTTGCATACTGAAGGGCACCTATATCACAAACATGGTCATTGTGATAATGCGAGATGAGGACCGCATCTAGATCTTCAGGATTTACGTAATACTGAAGCTGTGCTACAACACCGCTCCCACAATCTACAAGAACTTTATAATCATCACTTTCTACTAAGTACCCTGATGTTGCTTCTCCCTTGCCTGGATAGCCGCCCCAAAAACCGATTACGGTAACCTTCACGATTGAATCCTCCCTAACTTTGTTTGATTTTATCATAGCAAAATATATGGGCATTCGCACAATTACTCAACTGTTACAAAACAGTTGTTGACTATGGACGAATTGTTATAATACAATGTAAGTAATAGAATATAAGTTATATATCAAGGGGGAATGCTTCATGTTAATGAGTAGCATTGAATTTTTTAAGAACCTTCCACCAAAACAATGTTCGGAATGTGGTAAAGAAATCGATGAACAGCATGAATGCTATATGAGTCACTGTGAAAACTGCAACAAAATTGGGAAATAAGTTCGTATAGAGCCAGAGTTAGCTCTTTTTTTGAAGGATTTATTTTAAGCCAGTCAGTCAAACTGACTTATCGGCGATTAATTGATTTTATCAGCGATTATCAGTTTTTATCAGCGATTATTGATTTTTATCAGCGATTATCAGTTTTTATCGGCGATTATTGGGATATATCGACTTTAACTGCATTCTTCCAGTTCAAATCTCACTCGAAAGAAATAACAATGACCTTTCTAGACAAAATAAATAGACCTTCATCAGAAGGTCTATTCTTTTATTCAGCGATACTAGCCAGGATCTCATCCACAGCCCGCTTCCCTTGATCAATACAATCAGGTAAGCCAATTCCTTCAAACGAGCTCCCGACTAGAAATACATGAGGTAATTTTTCTACAACCTGCTTCTTCATCTGGCCTACTTTTTCCTGATGCCCTACCATATACTGAGGCATGGATTTTTTCCATCGAGTCACGATCGTGAACTCAGGATCTGCTGTAATTCCAAGTATGCTATCTAAATCAGCCTTCACCGCTTGTATAATTTCCTCATCTGATTTAAAGACGATACCTTCATCAGACGCTTTCCCTACATAGCATCTAATTAAGGCTTTACCCTCTGGCACAGTATGTGGCCACTTCTTATGGGTCCACGTACATGCGGTAATGGTGTAAGAACTGTTTCTGGAAACAACAAAACCAGTTCCCTCCAGTTCACTAGTCATCGCCTCGATCGGATAGGCCATCGCAACGGTCGCAACAGATGTTGATGGAACTTCTTTGAACTCTTCTAAAATTCCAAAAGGTTCAAGTAGCGTCTGCGATACCTGGTGTGGAGTAGCAAATACAACAAAATCAAACACGGCTTCTTTCCCACCGCTTGTACGTATAGCATAAGCGCCTTCACTCTTTTCAATGGTTGTCACCTGTTCTCCCATCCAAATACTTTCTGGTGGAAGATGATCCCGTATTGCTTCAACAAACGATGTAAGACCCGTATTAATCGTTTGAAAATGAGCTTTTCTATCTTTTTTAGAACCACTTGTTGCAGGAGTAGTAGCTTTCATCCCTAAAATAAGACTTCTGTATTTTTTCTCAACCTGTTGAAATTGAGGAAACGTTGACTGGAGACTTAGTTTATCAATGTCCCCGGCATATATGCCTGATAATAAGGGTTCAATCAGATTTTCTACCACTTGACTGCCTAAACGTCTCCTGAAAAATTGACCTAAAGACTGGTCTCCATCTTGACTGCTCTTAGGTAAGACTAAATCAGCAGCAGCACGTAATTTTCCTACCGGTGTAAAAAGGCCGGTAGTTAAAAATGGTGACATCTTTGTTGGAATCCCCATGACTGCACCATCTGGAATCGGGTGTAGCACGTCTTTGACTAAGACGTAAGCCTGTCCTGTCGCATTATTGACAAGTCTATCCCCAAATCCGACATCTAAAGCTAACTGACCTGCACTCGCCTTTCTTTCTAAAAAGGAGTCCGGACCTGTTTCAATTGTATATCCGTCACGCATTTTCGTCGAGATTTTTCCACCTAATTGCTGACTAGCTTCTATTAATGTAAAAGTGAGGTCTATATCTTTTTCCAACGCCAGCTTTTGAAGATAAAAAGCAGCTGCTAGTCCTGTGATACCCCCACCAATAATGGCTACTTTCTTTGGTGTATTCATTTCATTTCATCGCCTTCTTATTTCTCTATGCTAGAAATTTCATTTAAAACTACTGTCACCATTGCATCAATGAATTCTGGTTTTGAATTTGGCATCTCTGGTCGATAATAGCTTGCACCGATATCATCTGTCACGATTCTACATTCTGTATCATTATCGAAAAGGACCTCTAAATGGTCAGATACAAATCCTACAGGAATATAAACAAACGCTTTATATTGATGTTTTTCGAACAATTCTCTCGTTAAATCCTGGACATCTGGTCCTATCCATGGCTCAGGGGTGTTCCCTGCACTTTGCCAGCCAATTTCATAATTTGTAATACCAGCCTGCTTGGCGATTAAATCCGCTGTCTCTTTTAGCTGCAAGGGATATGGATCTCCTGCCGCGATTATTTTTTCAGGAAGACTATGTGCAGAAACAATAAGAACAGCATTGCTTCTCTCGTCTTCAGTCATACTTGCAAATGTAGTCTTAACTTGCTCCACCCAGTAATCAATAAATTTCGGCTCTTTATACCAGCTTTCAATACTCCGAATGCTTGGACCGCCAATTCGCTCTGATTCCTCTTTTGCACGACCATTATAAGACTTTACACTAAAGGTTGAGAAATGAGGCGCAAGCACAATACTTACGGCTTCTTGTATTCCGTCTTCTTTCATCTGCTGGACTGCATCTTCAACAAACGGGTCAATATGCTTTAAACCCAGATACATTTTAAACTCAACTTCATCTTGTATCTCATTTAAGCCCTTTTCTAACGCTTCCGCTTGTTCTAATGTGATTTTGGCAAGTGGTGAAATACCACCAATAGCTTCATACCTTCCTCGGAGCTCTTCTACCATCTCTGGTGAAGGCTGCCTACCTCTACGAATATGAGTATAAAAACGTTCTAAATCTTCTTCTTTATATGGGGTTCCATAAGCCATCACTAATAAACCCATTTTCTTTTTCATGAATTAATTCCCCCTCTTACTTATTTGATTTTTAGAGTAGTCATGAACAAATGCAGTTAATCTCTTAAGTGTTTCAACTTGAACCTCTGGAAACACACCGTGACCAAGATTGAAAATATACCCTGGTTGATTCATTCCTTGATCCAGAATTTCCTTAGCTCGTTCTTCAATAACTGCCCATGGTGCTAATAGTATAGAGGGGTCTAAATTACCCATAACAGATTTGGTGATTCCTTTTGCACGTGCCTCTTGAATAGGCAAACGCCAGTCAAGTCCGACTACGTCTAAAGGTAAATCGTGCCAATCATTAACTAAATGACTTGCACCTACACCAAACATCGTCAAAGGTACATTTTCTGCGCGTAGTGCGCTGAAAATTCTCTCCATTGTCGGTTTGATAAACACCCGATAATCCGCTACATTAAGTTGTCCAACCCAAGAATCAAAAATTTGGAAAGCCTTTGCTCCGGCATGAATTTGAGCCCTTGCATATGTAATCGTCATTTCAGCTAATTTGTCCATTAATAAAAACCAGGCCTTAGGTTCAGCATACATAAATGCTTTAGTACGGTGATACCCTTTTGACGGTCCACCCTCAATCATATAGCTTGCAATCGTAAACGGTGCACCTGCAAAGCCGATTAACGGTACATTTAACTGTTCTTGTGTTAACAATCGAATGGTTTCTAATACGTAAGGAACATCTACTTCTGGATTGATTTCCCCTAATTTTTCTACATCGGCTAATGATTGAATTCGGTTTGAAATAACTGGACCAATTCCACCCACTATTTCAACGTCCACACCAATTGCAGGTAATGGTGACATGATATCCTTGTAAAGAATTGCAGCATCCACATCATATTGATCCACAGGTAATTTCGTCACATAAGCACATAATTCTGGCTGATGGGTAATTTCAAACAGTGAGTACTTTTCTTTTATCTTTCTGTACTCCGGCTGAGACCTCCCCGCTTGTCTCATATACCATACGGGTACATGATCCGTTGATTCTCCTCTGCAGGCTTTTAAATATGTATCATTAAATGTTCTTGTTGTCATACGTACACACCTTTCACATCACTAATCTATTCATTATATTTCTACTATCCAATCTAACTATACAATATTTCTTTCATTTGTGTAGGGATTGAGCATACTGTTCATAAAAAAGTCAAACCTTGAGTCAAGTTAGAGATTAACACAAACAAGAAAACCTCTTATCGCTTAGTAAGAGGCTACTTGTTTACTTAGGGTGAGGCGACATTGGAGTCTTTTCCAGCTTCTTCTGTTTGTGGGTTATATGGAACGACGTAATAGTTTGAAAGGTTAAAGATATTAACATTTTCTTTTTCGAAAGTGCCTTTTCCTCGAACATCATCAATATGGTTCCACTTTCCATTCTTTTCTTCATACACCTTGAATACTACTCTCTCATCTTTACCAGGGTTCCAATGCAATTGAACGGTGAAAAGTCCAAATGGTTTGAATGTAAGGTTAGCTGTAAGCTCTGTCTCATTTGGCAATTTGATTGGCTTTTCAAGTTCCTCTACACCCGTTGGAGCGATGAAGCTTGCTGTTTGGTCTAATTCGGAAGATGAGAGGATCTTTTTAAACAATGCCGTTGGATAGGTGCTTCCTTTTGTGAGATAGTGATTCTCGTCTGTCGTATCATACCCCATCCATAACGCACCAACCACATCGGGTGTATAGCCAACAAACCATGCATCTCTAACGGCACCGTCTATCTCTGTTAAAGAGGTTGTCCCCGTTTTCCCAGCAAGATGGCCTTCAAACTCCCCTGCTTTAGCCGTACCTTCGTCTACTACCGCCTCCAACATTCTCGTCACATACCAGGCTGTTTGAGGCGAAAAAACTTCCTTTTCGTTTACTTCTGGATTGGAAATAAGCTCACCTTTTTGGTTCATCATTTTCTTAATAAAGTAGGGCTCGATCACCTTTCCATCTTTTGCAAACGCTCTATACGCTTTTGTCATTTCAAGCGGTGAAACACCCTTTTCAAGTCCACCAAGTGCGATGGCAAGACCCTTGTCAGGAATAGAGATACCTGCTTTATCAATATATTTCTTCCCAGATTCAACACCAATTTTATCTAATAACCAAACTGCTGGTGCATTCGCAGAGGTCTTTAAAGCATCATACATTGAAATTTTCCCTTTATACGTTCCACTTAAGTTACTTGGTGAATAATCACCATAACTAATTTTCTGATCAACCAGCATCGAGTAAGGATGATATTCTTCTTCCTCTAACGCTGGCCCATACACAGCTAATGGTTTGATTGTCGAACCAGGCTGTCGATTAACAATCACTCGGTTCGTACCCTTATGAACGTAATCCCTTCCACCCGTGACAGCTAATACCCCGCCATCATGAACATCCATTAACACAAATGCTCCTTGGGCATGGTCATCGGTCCCAGGAAAATATTCTTTGTTTTTAAAAAGTTCATAAGACATTTGTTGTATTTGTTGATTAATAGGTATTGTAATTGTATATCCACCTGTCATTAGCTCCTCATTTGAGAGGTTAAACCGTTGTTTTGCTTCCTCCATGACCATATCTATATACGTTGAAAAGGCCGGATTTTTTGCATATTCGTTAACATCTAAAGCAATTGTCTTTCCCTTTAAACGAACGGCTTCCTCTGCCTTGATGTACCCTTTTTGATGCATCCTATCAAGAACTAGATTACGTCTATTTTTACTATCTTCCATATAATTTATTGGTGAATAGTTGGTAGGGCTTTTGGGAATTCCTGCGAGCATTGCCCCCTCTTCAATTGTTAGTTCTGATGAAGATTTACCAAAATAAAACTTAGCCGCGGTCTCGATTCCATAAGCTCCGTGTCCAAAATAAATTTGATTTAAATACATTTCAAGAAGCTTCTTCTTACTATATTTTCGCTCTAAATTAATCGAAATTATCGCTTCTTTTGTCTTTCTTAGCCACGTTTTTTCATTTGATAAGAACACATTTTTCGCTAATTGCTGTGTGATGGTACTTCCACCTTCAACTTTTCCACCGGCTAGTATATCTTTATATAACGCCCTTAGAATAGCCTTTACATCTATGCCATGATGTTCGTAAAATCGGGCGTCTTCTATGGCAATGAATGCTTCTTGCACATGTTCTGGTATTTCATTAATCGTTACAAGGTCACGGTCCTCTATATAAAGCTTTGAAATGATACTTCCATTTTCATCAACTAAGGTTGTGGTTGAATCCATCACTAGCATTTGTTCATCAACGACTTGGTTACCGGCAATTAAGATCACAATATAACCAATTAACCCTACAATCATAGTAGATACCAGTGCCAATGCACCAATTAGAAGCTTGCGTTTCATTTTCGCCACCCCTTTCAAACAATTACATCTCAAATCATACACTATTTTCGACAATTATTGCATGTTTCCACCTTATTAGTATCGTTTTATAGTCGGATAGTTATGTATGATTTTCCAAAACACCCGAGATTTTCTTTCATACCCATTTTACAGTTATACTACTAGCTAGGAGGTTGATAAACATGAACATTTATATTACATATGGTACGAATGATTATTTACATCAGGTTAGAGAAAACCATTCAAATGAAATAATGCTGATTTTGACTGGAGAGGAAGACCAAGCTCTCTTACTCCACGAAACCGGTAAAGAGACTATCTTTAAGGAAGGCAAACATTATGAAATACTAGACCAGTCAGGCATTCTAAAAGAATCTGGCTTTGCCATCTTAAACAACATACCTGTCAGTGATGAAGGAAGAACATTGTTTGAGTATCGATTTAAAAACCGTGCGCGAATGATTGAAAATGAACCAGGATTTGGAGCCATTCGTGTACTTAGACCACTTAACAGCGACACGTATATCATCTTCACTCAATGGGAAAGTAAACAGGATTTCTTAAACTGGCAAAACTCAAAAGCCTATGATACTGCCCATAAAAAAAGAGGCACATCAGAAGGAATAGACCAACAATCCATCTTCCCAAGACCTTCATATGTAACGAAATATTCAATCTTAACAAATCAGTCTTAAATGCCCGCCATTTTGTAAGTGAAAAAAACATCCCACCTGAATGCTGACATTCAGGTGGGATTGATCTGACTAATAACAAGGCGAATCGTGGTACAAATCCTCGAAATATTTCCTGGGAAAAACATTATACGACAGATTCACCTTGATATAGCTTAATTGTTACAATTACCGCCTAATAAATATGAAAAAAATGCCACTATTTCTCTTAAATTAGCATTAATATTTCATTACTACCCTCACACGTAAGCCCTAACATCATATTCTGTTGTTTTATAAAACGGATTCCATTCCCTTAACCAACTCGCAAAGCTCATTTTATGATCACCCCCCTACACAATAATTGGTTTAAATCCGATATTAGTAAAATCGATTTCCCCGTAATCTTCTAATTCGCTATCAGCATCGAGAGCATGTAAAAAAGCGTAGAACCCATCGGTCTTACGCTTTTCTTTGTCTATCTTCTTGTACTCTTTATTCTATTCCCGTTATTCAAATAATCCACATACACATTTCCTACATACCAGCGCATTAATGGATCATTTCCGAAAACAAGATTCTGATTTATAAAGCTGTCATCAACAATAGGAGATAGTTTACTATGAGTAAAGTTACCTGTACGGCATATTTCAACTTCAAAGCCTACCTCTTCAAGTTTCGGACCCAATATAGTTGCCCTATGTGTATCCATGCCCGTTTCCTCATCAATGACGTATCCGTCATTCACACTTAAAATCATTACATACACCTTCTATTATCATTCGTAATCCAATTGAAGATAATAAGAAAGAATTATTATTAATGCACTCACAATTTGTTCATATAAATTGGCTATGAGTTCTGGTAAATGGTCAAATTCCTTTTAAATTATCCTATTCAATTAAAGAAAATTTCAATTCAAAAAATAGAAGCCATCAAAAATGGCTTCTTTATAACCTTTCATACTTTAATATACTCACTGAATCGTCAATGTCGCAAATATGTACACTATTGCTAATCAAATTATTAATATCATCTGTATTAAAAATAATTCTTGGTCCAAAAGGGAATACAGCAGTTAGTCCTATGATTTTTTTATTTTCTAAATGAATAAGTATACCCGTTAACCTGCTACTACTATCTATTTTTTCATCTGGGGTAAGAATTGTTATTTTCTTAACATTTGACCAAATATCAATACTAGAAATAGGATTTTTGTATACTAGATTGAAATATTCATTCGCCTCATACTCTAATGGATCTGGATGGCTTTGTTTTTGAATGATTAATCTACAATAATCATTTTCAACCTCTTCACAACCAATAGATAGATACTCTTTTCCAACACCTATAACTACCGGTTCAAAGATATCAAATGAGTGATTATTTAAGTTATAACTCATTGTATTACTGTTGATTGTTGTAACATCCTGACCTATGATACCCCTAAGAGTTTTAATCTCATTAATAGTTAGTACAGCCTTTTTATCCATATTAAAACACTCCAATTGATAGTAAATAACGAGTTATTAATATAACTTCATAAACCTAACCTGTTTGAATAACTATGGTATATATCTAATTACTTCTCTGCCATCTGGCCATTTAATTGTTGGTTGACCTGTAGTTGTTGAATTCGGATACAGACTTACATTACCGTAGGGAGTTCTAACATACCAGCCAGTACTATTTTGAAATGGAATTGAACCTCCGTTATTATTACCCAAATATCTTCCGAAGTCAGATACAGCCTTTAAGTAAGTGCCTGGTTTATTATAGGTTTTGTAATTGATTCCACCACCATATGTTGCTGTTGAACGTAGTGAAGACCAACCTGTTGGAGAACCACCATTACACATTGGTTTCACAATATCAGTATTTTTTAAGTGCTTTGTAGGTTGGCTATAAATATTATAGCATGCTGCAGAAGACTCACTAGTGGCAAATTGTGTTGAAACGACGATTAATAAAACTGCTGTTAGAAGGTATTTTGTGAATTTTAACATTTTTGCACTTCTATTATTTAAAATTTTTGTTGTATTCTGCGCATATACAACAATCGAATTTTAACACAAGTTTTCCATAATTGTAAAAATATTTATAAAAGAGGAAAAAATTATAATTAATAAAATTTTCATAATTAATCTTTTAATTCCCTTTTTTCTGCTATTACTTCTAATTTTAATTTTAAAAAACAAAGAGCATTCTTTACGAATGCCCTTAACTCTTATAAACTTCCTACTTTCACATTATAGATGAACTAATCGGAAAAACCGAACAGTTGCGTGAACAAGAGAAAAAAATAACCCATGAACTGAATCAATACAAACAGGCTCAAAGAACGAATGTGGATGAAAATACGTATATCTCTGAGAACATCAGGACATTATGGGAGCATGCGGATGACATTGAACGGAAGCAGATAATGACGACCATATTTAATCAACTGGTGATTGATACGGAAGATGACTAAAAAAGAGGTGTAGGTGGTAAACCTAGAGAAATCCTTATTGTATCAGCAAAATAAAAAGATGTCTTTTGTCGATAGAAGTACGCTTGTACCTTGGGCGCTCATTCCTGCGGCAGCCATTTGTGGGGTCGATCCATTTGAGTTAGCAAAACGAAATCTATTACCTGTTGTGATTGGTTTGGTTGTTACGACCATTGTTGCCATGTTTTTAATATAAGCAAAAAGAGCGAACATAACCATTCACATGGATAGTTCGCTCTCTTTCTTTACTCTTCTTGAAAGCAAAGTTGAAACAATTTCGTAGATATAGATACATAGCATTAAGTAGACTAGCGCGATCGAGAACCCTGCGAGCACATCTGAAAAATAGTGGGCTTGAAGAAATACTCTACTTAACCCCATAAATCCTAGGTAACAGCATAGAAAAACTATAGCTATTGTTTTTAAGTGTGACTTCTTCATATATCTCAAGATAAAGTATATTAAGATCCCGTAAAATGCCATAGAAGTAGTTGCGTGGCCACTTGGAAAACTATAACCAGTTGCATCAATAGCCGAATCATAGATTGGACGATCTCTTTGAAACACATCCTTTAAAATCTTGTATAATTGATCGCTTCCATATAACACAAGCGCTATGGTTGCCATGCCGAGATAATCCCTTGTTTTCCACCACACGATGATAAGTGATAAAACAGCGATCGAAATGACGATATTTCTTGTTCCTAGATTCGTAAAAAACGCGATAGTCTCATAAGTACTGCCAGTAATAAAGGAACTTGAAAAATCTAAAAGCAATTGATCAAACCAGAACCCCTTTTCCGTATGTATCAGATAAGCAATAAAAAGAAACAAAACTAAGCTTAATGTAGTGACGATTAGTCTTAGTGATAGATAATTGCTGAAACCCTTTTCTGTTTTTCTTTGCATTTCCATATTAATCCTCCTCCCTATATCAATATTATATACGATTTACTTAGCAGTGAAGGAATTTTTATTCAAGAATATTTTGAATAATGATATAATGGTTTGGAGTAATATTTCGAAAATTCAGATCGGAAATAAAGGGGGAAATCAAGTGTTAAGTTCACTCTATCAAGAACTAGATTCTAGGTTTGAAAAGATGGTAGAAATAAGACGTTTCCTACATATGCACCCAGAGCTTAGCTTCCAAGAGGTTCAAACCGCTGAATATATTGCCAACTTTTATCGTGAATTAGGTGTTGAAGTTCGAACAAATGTTGGAGGAAACGGTGTCGTTGCGACTATTAAAGGTGGAAAACCTGGTCCTACGGTTGCACTCCGCGCCGACTTTGATGCACTACCCATTCAAGATGCGAAGGATGTACCGTATAAGTCTAAAATACCGGGAGTCATGCACGCTTGTGGTCATGATGGGCATACAGCCAGTCTCCTTGTATTAGCTGAAGCGTTAAACATAATTAAGGATCAACTTCCTGGAAATTTCGTTTTAATTCATCAGCATGCAGAGGAATATTCACCAGGCGGAGCGATTTCAATGATTCAAGATGGCTGTTTGGATGGTGTTGACGTTATTTTTGGTACTCATCTTTGGGCGACTGAGCCAACAGGGCATATTCAATACCGAGTAGGTCCAGTGATGGCAGCAGCTGACCGGTTTGAAGTAACGATAAAGGGTTCAGGTGGACACGGTGCACAGCCACATAAAACGAAGGACTCGATCGTTATCGCTTCTCAGTTTATCATGAACCTTCAACAAATTGTCAGTAGACGAACAAACCCAATTGAGTCTGCGGTCGTAACAGTAGGCAGCTTTGAAGCGAAAAATGCCTTTAACGTCATCGCAGATCAAGCTAAACTGATTGGAACAGTTCGGACCTTCAATGAAGAGGTTCGAGATCAAATCGAAACAGAGATCGAAAAAGTTCTTAAGGGCACTTGTTTCGCTGCCGATGCTGAGTATGATTACCTTTATGACAGAGGATACCCTGCTGTCGTCAACCATAAGGAAGAAACAGATTTACTCGTTCGAGTTGCTGGAGAAACGCCTGGCGTAACAACTGTCGTTGAAACCGAGCCTTCAATGGGCGGCGAAGACTTTGCCTACTATCTACAGCATGTAAAAGGCACCTTTTTCTTCACAGGCGCTAAGTCAGAGGACGTTGTAAATCCTTATCCACATCATCATCCTCATTTTGATTTTGATGAGGGTGCCATGTTAATCGCGGCGAAGACTTTAGCAAAAGTAGCAATTGCCTATCAAGTGGAGCATAACGGAGTAACTGAATTGGTGAATAAGCTTTAACACATAATGTAAAAAGCAATCGGAAGCCCGATTGCTTTTTTCCTTACTTTTTCAACAACCTCAACCGATAACACTGAATGGCCGTTTCCCCTAAATGATCTAATAAATGATAATTCGCAATGGCTCCGACAACTGCGCCAATTCCTGGTACAAGCTGTAACAGCTTCACTAGATCGATGTAAT
This sequence comes from Bacillus sp. DJP31, assembly GCF_049310945.1. Lineage (NCBI taxonomy): Bacteria > Bacillati > Bacillota > Bacilli > Caryophanales > Bacillaceae > Bacillus > Bacillus sp. DJP31. The sequence goes on from NZ_JBMERO010000010.1 coordinate 42,713, forward strand.
CGCGGTAATCCTGCTGCCACTGTTGCCAATTTACCTCATGCTTAAATGAATCTTTATCCCAATGTTCAATCCTACTAAGTAGTTCTCCCTTTTGTTCCTCACTTGAAAAGGCAAGCTGAAACACATAAAGAATAAACAGACGCTCGTCGTAATTCTTTGTATGAAGACCATAGATAGACCCAATTTCAAACAAGAAACGCATTTTAATCCCAAGCAATAAAGGAAAATCGGCTAAAGCTAGTAATATTCCGCCCGCTCCCGTTCCTGCACCTTCAATCGCTGCCATACGTTTATAAGTTAGTAATTTTTCATGAATGAGTTGCTCTTTCTCGTGAATGGACATATCAGGATTATAGCTTTCAGCTGGTAAGTAATTAGATCCATTCAAAGTCATTTCAACCATTTGTTTAATGCTTTCGGTTACAATTTCATGTGCTTTCTTAGGTATAAAGCTGTTTAATTTTTTCTGTGTACTTTTGGAAAGTCTTTCAACCATACTTTTTTTCCTTATTAGCTTCTTCTTCCATTGTTGTGCTTCTTGGTAAATTTCTCCTTCATACTTCAACATTTTCTTACCTAATTAGAGCTTGCTTTTAGCAGCTTATTTTTCAAATAAAACTGAACAAACAAATAGCTAAATAGTGAAGAGACAAGTGCACCTAAAATTGCATCCAAAAAGCCATTCTCCCATAACAGAATCACAGATAATACGATCCCTTTACCAATCATTAACTTTAGCAAAAGAGCCAAAAAGGCTTGCTGTCGATTCGTTATGGATACTGGGTATAAATCTAACCATAGTTTATTGTCATGCTGTTTATATAATGCAAGCAGCTGTAGTCCAGATAAATAAATAAAAAAAGGGATTAGGATAAAGGCTGAATATTTTAGGTTGATACCCATGACGATAAAGCCAGCAATGACAAGAAGTCTCACATATAACCCCAAGTATTCACCTGACCGGATAAATGTTTTCAGATAAAGAAATTCATAAAGTCGATCTTTCTGAAGTGGTATGGATGCAGAAATCCAGTCTAACCATCTTCTTGGTTTGACTTCACTTCTTAAATGCGGAACATCTACAAATAGATTGGCTAGTCGGTAAAATCGGTTCATTTGTCTGGTTTCAGCTTGAAGTAAAATTTCCCATTTAACTGATTTTTCTTTTGTGATGACAAGAAACGAAACCAACCATAAGACTGCAATTATGAGAAGGATCAACATGAGTAGGAATGGGGCAGATTTCAAAAATAACGCAATAAACACGATATTAAAAACGAATCGCATAACGGTATCCATGACTCTTGAATTTCGATCAATAAAATAATGCATCATCCATGATAAAGCCATGTTCCACAACTTTAAGATGATCAAAACAAACAACACAACAAGTAGTCGGTAAACTGAGCTCTTTGTAAACTCAACATACATCGGGACCAGTGCAATAAATGTACTAAGTAACAAAAAGCTTTGTAAAACGAAACTATACACAATCCCATTTCGGAAGAATAAAGCTAACTTATGTTCAACTGGGAGAAGGAACACTAAGTCTGGTTCTTTCAGAAAAGATTTTATCGGTGAGGATGTTATGACTAAGCCTAAAATAATAGCCATGACCCACTCGAATGGGAAACTTACAGGAAGCTGTGAGAGCCATTGCTTGTAGTAAACTGCACCCGCACTAATAGCGATGAGTAACACGATCATTAGATGATCGTTAAACATGTAACGAAGGTATCCGCTAAGTTCCTTAATATGGTCGGCAAACCGCTGCTTCCAAATATTATTTATATACATTCGGTTTTTCTTCCTTCGTTAGTGCAATATACATCTCATCTAAATTTGCATTTGGCATAGAAAACTCTTCTTGAAGATCCTTCAATGTTCCTTTTGCTCTAACCTTTCCCTCATGCAAAATAATGAAGGTATCACAATATCTCTCCGCTGTTGCCAAAATATGTGTCGACATTAAAATCCCAGCACCCTCTTCTTTTTTCGCTTGTAGAAGCTGAAGAAGTGATTGGATTCCAAGTGGATCTAGACCAACAAAAGGCTCATCTATTATGTATAAAGAAGGTTGTACCAAAAAGGCGCACATAATCATTGCTTTTTGTTTCATTCCCTTTGAGAAATGGGCAGGAAACCATTTTAGTCTTTTTTCCATATGAAATTCCTTCAAAAGAAAATCCATTCGTTCTTTATATTGATTTTCCTCGAGTGAATAAGCCATCGCGGTCATTTTCATATGCTCTTCTAACGTTAACTCTTCATATAAAATAGGAGTTTCTGGAATGTAGCTAAATTGTGAGCGATATTTTTCTCTATCATCCTTTATAGTTTGTCCATTTATTGTAATCGTGCCTTCTTTTTGATCCATCAAACCGATAATGTGCTTAATGGTTGTACTTTTCCCAGCTCCATTCAGACCAATTAAACCTACGAGCTCATTAGGATTAACATTGAAGTTGACTCCGTGTAGTACAGGATTTTTTGAATAACCACCTGTAAGGTTTGTAATTTCCAATAAAGGATTCATCGCTGTCCCCCACCCTTTTCGTTTAGATTCATCTTAACAAAATTTTCTTGTAAAGGAAAAATAATAAATTAATTTTATAAGCATACTTTTGAATTTACCTGGACATCATAATTAGGGAAGAGGAGATGACGAAAAAAGAAATGAATCGTTCCTATAGCCAAAACCAAAAAGTTGACATTAAAAAGCCAAATGAGGTGTGTGTCGCAGGAACAAATCGATTCAACTCAGCCTTCATTAATTTAGAAATAAATTGCCTGAGGGGATGGTACGCTTGAACAAGGATCCTAGATCTTTCTAAAAAGCATTTACCATAAACGAGTAAATGAGGTGTTTGTCAAAGATCACTTACTAGCATTATAAAACACAATTCATTGCAAAATGAGGTGTTTGCGGTAGGCCATCTAACATTATTGTCGAAATAATGGTCTGGTTTATCATAATAGCAAATGAGGTGTCTGCGGAAGATAACCTACATTAATTCCAATTTCCTCTCTCTCCTCTTCACCAGAAGCAGGGTGCAACCAAGCGTTGCACCTTGTTTTAATTTTTTGTTTGAAATGGTGTTCGTAGGGTTGTTTCCATTTCGGAGAATGCACTGGACATGACTAAACTAATTTCTTAAGGAAACAATTTGTAATACTACACCCTCTCCATTAAAATATGGATATATATAGAAAAATATCCCTAGAAAGGAAGATGACTTATGGAACTTAAAGACGACTGTATCTTCTGCAAAATAGTAAAAGGAGATATTCCCAGTGCAAAGGTATTTGAAAATGAACATGTACTAGCTTTCCTTGATATTAGCCAAGTATCAAAAGGTCATACACTTATCATACCTAAAATACATAAAGAAAACGTTTTTGAATTATCTTCTGAAACTGCCCAAGAAATTTTCAAAGTTGTTCCAAAGATCTCGAACTCAATTAAAAATCAGCTTTCACCTTTAGGATTAAATTTACTTAATAATAATGGCGAACTAGCTGGTCAATCCGTCTTTCACTTTCACCTGCATTTAATTCCACGCTACGGTAGAGGTGACGGATTTGGAGCCGTCTGGAAATCTCATGCAAGTGATTATTCACCAGAAAAGCTTAGCGAGATTGCAAACAAAATTTCATCCGGCTTACAATAAGGGGCAAATAGCCCTTTTTTCATTTTCTTTCTCTTATTTCTTGTAAGGTTTGAAACGAAGTAGCTAGATTCCAATCAGGATGTTCTATATTCACTTCATAGTTGGCTAGTAAAAGTTCTATTTGATGACGAAACGAATAATTCGATCTAATCAAGTGAATAAACTCTTCCCTCGTACCTTCAAAGGGTGATATATCATGTAATCTGTTCAACATATCCGCTTGCCAGGATGATGGTATAGGTGAAGTACCAGGAATGTCTGTGAATCGATAGAATGAATCGTCGATTATGAGGGCCTTTGGGTAATGGTAGGCATAGACCCTCTGAACCTGCTCTTGTAAATACATCTGCAGTTTGTTTCCTTCGTAATATTTAAGTTTATACCCTCCTTCGGTTGTTGTCATATGCTCTAGCTGTTTAGGATCAAGAAGTGTTACCCACACTTCAGTTTCTGCCCCGTCTATTGGTGCAAGTATAGCTGGTAATGCCCCATAGGGTGCCAAAAATGATCCATAAATCACATCTGTATCTTTTAATGTCGCCCGAAAGCAAAGATATAGGTCTGAAACGGCTGAGTTCAGACTTGATTTGTAAAGGAGCTGCGCTAAACACACATTAGATCCATAGGCAAGAACAGGTATCCTATCATGAATAGACACTTCATTGTTACTACTCAAAAACTCCCCAACAGTCATTTGCTCACTTGTTGATGTTAAAAAAGAGCCGTTCAAATGATCACTCTTTGATACATGAACAATTGACTCTTCAAAAGAACGATGTTCTTCTTCGATTCGATGGGCGACTCCTTTATAAAAAATAAACGAACTACATGGTCTTGGGCCAGGGTAAATGTCTGGATGATCGTAAGGACTTAAATGAATAGGTTTATTTTCACGAAGCACACCCACACACTCCAATTACTAGAATTTTCTTTTATCTTAATGGATGTATTCGTGTAAGACTAGTAATATGTTGAAATCTCCTAAAAAAAATTCTTTTCACCAAAGTTGTTCACTGTTATAATGAACATACTTCTTCGCAACAGGCACGCGTGCACTGTTGGGGGAAAAAAATAGACTAGTATAGCTTGAGGAGAGATGAGAGATGAACACAAGAATTTTAGTTACAATTTCTTTATTGGTAGGTATTGGAGCAGTACTCAACGGTGTGGTGCCTGCTATTTTTACGATGAAGCCAGATATGACACTACTTATGATGTTTCTTGCAATCGTATTATTTCCAAAACGTAAATATGTTCTCTTAGTTGGATTAAGTACAGGCTTTATTTCGGCACTCACTACAACATTTCCAAGTGGACAAATTCCTAACATGCTTGATAAGCCCATTACAGCCTTTATATTCTTTGGATTATTCTTGCTTGTAAAACGGTTTAGCACAAGATTAACTTCTGGAATTTTAACCTTTATCGGAACGGTTGCATCAGGATTTATCTTTTTAACGTCCGCATTAGTATTATTCGGCTTACCAGCAGGCTTCCTTGCTCTTTTTACCACAGTTGTGATACCAGCTGCTATTATCAATACCATACTAATGACGATTTTGTATCCGATTGTCATAAACATTCAAAAACGAACTAATCTAGTTACAGTATAAATATAACTCTAATTTAGTAACCCACTCCTTTGAGTGGGTTTTTTATATAAAATAAGGGAAATTAGCACAAAATAGAATAAAGACCAGAAATTGTTTCACAAAACCGTAGTAAGGGTAGTACTATAGAAAGGAAACTGCTGGTTTTTGTCGAATTACGCACTAATTGAACTGGACTAAAATCATTAGCTAAACTTTTTCAAACTTGAGTAATTTAACAATTCATTTATTGGAGTGAGTAAATATGAATAAAGGAAATTCATTATTTCTTGGACTTGTTGTTGGTGGTGTCATTGGGGGACTATCGATGCTACTAACGACACCAAAATCGGGTGCTGAGCTGCGAAATTCGATAAAGGACAATAGTAAAGATTTATCAGAGAGACTTCAAAATATAAAAGTAGAGACGAAAGATTTTTTACACCTTCTTGAGAGATCAACAATAGAAGGTAAAGAAGTGGTAAAAGACTTTGCAGAAGATGTCCAAAAGAAGATTTCTGTTTGGAAGAAAGAAATTGAACCACATCAAGTCAATATTCAAAGAGAACTTAAAGAAATTGAACAAACTTTGCTACGCCTCGAGGAGGCAACATCACAAAATGAGCACTTCCCCACTACCAATTAAGCTGGTGGTGGTTTTTTTTATTTAAAAATTTTGTTTATTCAAATAATCCTTCTTTATTATTTACTAGTTTATTGTCATAATAGAAATAATAGAATGATTACTAGTGTATAAACACTAGCTAATGAACCATAAATAAGATAAAAGTACCGTGAGTAGGTGACTAAACGTGAAGAATAACGAAGAATTTTCTATTAAAGAGGCACTAGTATTTAGTCAAAGAGTTGCACAGTTAAGTAAGGCTCTTTGGAAGTCTATCGAAAAAGATTGGCAGCAATGGATTAAGCCCTATGATCTGAACATTAATGAGCACCATATCCTTTGGATAGCATACCATCTAAAGGGTGCCTCTATTTCAGAGATTGCCAAGTTCGGTGTTATGCATGTATCGACTGCCTTTAATTTTTCAAAGAAATTAGAGGAACGTGGCTATTTAACATTTTCCAAGAAAGAGGAAGATAAAAGAAATACGTACATCAAATTAACAGATCAAGGTGAAGAGCTATTATTAAAATTAATGGAGAGCTATCAGCCATCTACTTATTCTGTATTTGGAGGAGCACTCCCACTCAAAGAGCTGTATGGTAAATTCCCAGAATTTCTGGATATGATGAGCATTATACGCAATATTTATGGAGACGAATTCATGGGCCTTTTTGAAAGATCAATTGAAAATATTGAATCAGAATTCATTGAAGTAGATGGAAAGCTTTACAAAAGAGTAAACTAACCACTGATATAAGCATCATCAATCACTGCTTGTCGAAGTGCCGTCATTAAAGGAACATACAATTGCTCCTTTTGAAGGGCATCCATTACCTCGAGTGAAGAAAGCTTAGGATTTAATAATTGCTTGAACGTCTGCAGAAGCGGAGTAAAGCCCACAAAGCCCTCTGCTTTTTGTCTTTTATACTCTTCTGTTAAATCCTCGCACATATGAAAAAGTTCTCTTACCTCTTCCTCTGTTAATTGTCTGTTCATGATTAAATGATGAAATGGCCATTGTTCGTTTTCAACAAGGCCCATCATCAGCTTATGGTAATACTCTAGTCGTTCAATCCTTTGCTCAATTGAATCCACTTGCAATCCTCCGTTACTTGAAAATTTTTCACCTTATCTAGTTAAATTAAATTCAAGTTGATCCTGCTTAAGATCAAATCGTTTAATCGATAACTCCATTCCCTTTTCCAGTTCAATATTTTTAACATCAACGATTATTTCCTGTTGGGTTGGCTCTACTTTCACCCATTCCGGGAAATCAATTTGTTCATGTATCAAGCTTAACACAATTTCACCAGGTAATTGAAGCTTCCCTAAGCTGATTTCCCGTTCCTGAAGTGTAAGACCTCCTTCTTCATTAACATGTGGGTGAAACACCATCTGAAAAGGTATTTCTCTGTTGAAAACAAGGAGACCACCCTTTAGATAAATATAATCGTCCAAGTAAACCTCATAATTAATATTTTTGACCGTTTTTTCTTTTTTATCTAGTTCTTCCTTTATCCATGAATTTATGGCAGACTTTGAAGTGGATAATGTAAAAAAAGGCTTCGTACCTTTTCCAGTCTCAGCAAAGTCAGCTTCTAATTCTGGTTTACTTAGTATAGAATAGACGACCAGTCCTATTAAAACAGTACAAATAATTAGAACCGATCCCAATAAAATAAAAAATGCCCGTTTCCAATTACTTTTTCCTTTCAAGTCATGCCACCTCAATTTTGAGCATATTTTTTGAAAAAATCACATAGTAATTATCCAATTCATGTTCATATATCTGCATTATACCTCATACATAGAGATGCTTAACCGTAGGAACTCTTAAAATTTTCAGGTTTTCATGTCATGACAATTGTCTTATACTATAGGAAGGAGGGCTTACATATGATTATTCTATATATACCACTAGCTGTATTGATTCTTTATTACATCAACAGCTTAACAAATGCATTATGTATTCAAAAAGAAATTCCTGAAGAGCGTCAGTCCAAAGTCTTTCGTACCATTAACATCCTGGTCACCATTTTGCTCATCTCTTCATTTGTTGAGGTTACTTTTACATAAGCAAAAAAGGCTGAAGCGCCTTGCTCAGATCAGAAAAGTAAATGATCTGAAATAATAAAAGGCACATTTCCCCTTTTACTTATCTCAGGTTTTTTGACCTCGGGGTTCTAGGCGCTGAAGCTAGACACTAAAACTCTTAAAAAAATTTATACTTTCTATAACATAGAAAAAGTGGTGAAGCTAATCACCACTTTTTTCTTATATCCAAGAAGCTCCAATGATAATTAAAAGGATAAATAACACAACGATTAACGCGAAGCCTGAACCATAGCTTTGTGACATGAACAATTCCTCCCCTATTCATAATAATAGGCAGAGACAAACTCTGCCTAGTTTTCTTAAATTACATCCAAGAAGCACCAACAATAACTAAAAGAATAAACAACACTACGATTAACGCAAAACCTGCACCTGCACCTGCACCGTATCCGTGGCTCATGAGAACACCTCCTTATATTCAAGGGCTAACATATGATATGCAACCACCTTACTAAACGAATAGGCGTTTGTCTCTCATTTAAACATTATTTCGGGGTTAATATCGTACGTAAGCAGAACCAACAATAACGAGTAAAATGAACAGCACTACAATTAACGCAAATCCACTATTGTATCCGTGACCCATTCAAATTACCTCCTTTTAGTCATATAGTCGTAATTCTTTTCCTGAAAGCAACTAAAGAAACAAGTCATTTCGTTAGGCTTTTTACATTGTATTGAATATCATCTCTTTTTGACTAAACGTTTGTCACGGTTTGCTACTAATTGGGCCCTTTGCCTATACGTTTTTTAACTTTTTCATTAATATGTCATCAAATTTCCATTTCGCAATGACTTATATTATTCCCTTGTTAGAAAATATGGTATAGTTATCAATGTAGCTTTTGGGACATACTAATGTCGGAAATCAACCAAAATTCTACAAAATTTCTTACATAATAGGAGTGTTAAACATGAAGAAAGTGGTACTTGCCCTTACCATTTCTGCTGGTGTATTAGCTCTAACAGCTTGCAATAATGCAGAAAGTACAGATTCAGAGGCAATTGTTGAATCAAGTGCTGGAAATGTCACGAAAGATGAGTTATATGATGCAATGAAGGAAAAATACGGTGAGCAAGTTCTACGTGAACTCGTTTATAGTAAAGTTTTAAGTGAAAATTATGAAGTAACCGATGAAGAAGTTGACAAAGAACTCAATTCATTAAAAGAGCAGTATGGAGACCAATTTCCAGTAGTTCTTCAACAAAATGGCTTTAAGTCAGAAGATCAATTTAAAAAGACATTAAAGGTTGGTCTTTTACAAGAGAAAGTGGCTATGAAGGATGTTAAAGTAACGGATGAAGAGGTTGAAGAGCATTACAACACTCTAAAGCCTGAACTTAAAGCAAGTCATATTCTTGTAGATGACGAAGCGAAGGCACAAGAAGTGAAGAAGAAACTTGATGAAGGTGGTTCATTTGAGGAACTAGCAAAGGAGTATTCTAAAGATGGATCAGCAGCTGCTGGTGGAGATTTAGGTTATTTTGGAGCTGGTAAGATGGTTCCTGAATTTGAAGAAGCTGCTTATGCACTTAAGGTTGGTGAGGTTAGTGGCCTCGTTAAATCAGAGTTTGGCTACCATATTATCAAGCTAACTGACAGAAAAGAACTAGAGCCTCTTGAAAAAATGAAAGAGCAAATTAAAGAAGAGCTAGGTCGTGCAAAAGTAGACGTAACTCAAGTAGAAGCACAAGTACAAAAAGAATTAGATGGTGCAAAAGTGAAAGTAAATGATAAAGAGTTAAAAGATACTTTTAAGAAAAAAGAAGTAGCAGAACCTGCTGCTACAGAAGATAAATAATTGAAATGCTAAAAGGAAGGCTTCCGTTAATGGACGCCTTCCTTTTAGATTAATGCGCTGTATTTACTTCTTCTGTCTTTTGTTGCTCTCTTTTCTCTTTTTCGTACTTGATTCTCTCGATAAAAACTTGACCCTCACGCTCAATATAGAATTGCTGCATAACCCGGTCCTGCTTTCCTGTTCTTACCATCATAATGCCACTACCGATAATACCTACTGAAACTAAATAGATCCACCATGGAAGAGTTATCATATTTTTTACCCCTTTCAAAGACAAGCTTCGTTAGGGAAATTATATGAGTCGGGACACAATATTATGACTTTTTTCCTTTTACTCGTGAAAAGTTGGTTTGTAGAATGATCGATTATCCAAAGCAAATATTCGTTCTGAGAAATCACCAGGCTTCACTCTAGCTAAAGCACGATCTAACATATTCATCTTCGCATCTAGATTATCGATATAATGAAGAATCTCAGCTTCTTTAATTAATGGAGGTTTCGGGCTACCCCACTCTGCTTTTCCATGATGACTTAACACAATATGCTGTAAAATCGTTACTTCCTCGCCTGCTATTCCAAGCTCATCAGCAGCTTTCCCAATTTCATTAATAATAATGGTAATATGGCCTAATAAATTTCCTTCAGTCGTATAAACAGTTGATACTGGCCCAGATAATTCAATGACTTTTCCTAAGTCATGTAAAATAACGCCGGAATAAAGCAAATCAGTATCAAGTGAAGGATACAATGTAGAAATAGCCTTTGCAAGGTCAAGCATGGATACAACATGATAGGCGAGTCCAGAGACAAACTCATGATGATTTTTAGTTGCCGCAGGATACTCTAGAAAGGATGTCTGATATTTTTTAACCAAATGTCGAGTAATTCGCTGTATATTTGGATTCTTCATTTCAAAAATATAGTGCGTGATTTTAGCCATCATGTCATCTTTTTCTAATGGAGCCACTTCTAAAAAGTCTGAAACCTTCACCGGATCAGACTCGGTGACAGGACGAATGTTGCGTATTTTCAATTGATTACGGCCTCTATAGTTGTGAACCTCACCATAAACCTTTACGATACTCTGTGCATTGAGTTCACTTTCATGCTCTGGAGAACAATCCCAAAGCTTTGCTTCGATATCACCAGTCTGATCCTGCAGTATGAGGGTAAGAAATGGTTTTCCGTTACTCGCCAAACCTTTTGTACTCGTTTTTACTAATAAATAGATATCTAATTGTTCACCGGCATTATAATGTATAATCCCTTTTCCCATTTCTTTTCCCCCTATCATGTTATCCATTGTTTTGAGTGAATTATTATCCATTTTATTCAGAATGAAGAAAGGCTGTTTGTGTAAACTTTTTTGCTATTTAGACTTTTAGAAAAGAGCCATTTTTAAGAAGTTCTTTTATAAGCGTAAAACAGTTCGTACATTGAGTCATTATAGCATAATCCATGCACAAACGTGCTCATGCAGTTTAGCAACTAATCTTAAAAGCCCTAAACTCTTACTTCATTTCTTGTTAAATAGGTTATACCTTTTTCTTGTTCTCCGATATGACGAATGGCTTGCTTATGACATGTAAAGAAAAGGACTTGCCTCTCTTTTGAAAGCTCCTTTAAAAGCTCCATTGACACTTTAAACCTGCCTTCATCAAAGTTTACAAAGCCATCATCTACAATGAATGGGAGTATTTCAGGAGATTGATAATAGCTAGCTAATGCAACTCGTAAAGATAAATATAATTGTTCTGAAGTGGCTTGACTTAGTTCCTGAGGAGCAAACCTTGTTCCATCCTTTCGTTCTACAATAAAATCACTAGTTTCCTCATGAGAGAATAAGTGAATATACGCTCCATTCGTCAGTATAGAGAAATAGGACTCAGCCTTTACTATGACCTGTGGTAGGCGTACTTTTCTGTAGTAATCCTTCGTCTGAAGAAGCACGTCCTTTGCAACAGCAAGCTTTGCCCATCTCTTTGCTTGATCGTTGAGCTCTGACTTTTTCGTTTCAAGTAATTGAAGTAAAGAGGAATACGTTCCTTTCTCTTCTAATTGTCTTTTTTGAAGAGAAGTTTCTGCTAACTCCGTTACTAAAGCCTTTTCTTTCTGCTTATATTCCGTCCATTGGATATCAATTATATCCTTATTTCCAAGCTCATCATTTAAATAAATCCATTCTCGGCAAAATTCCTGTTCTAAGATCTCATTATTTTTCAGTAGTAGCTTTATCTTATCCTTTAAGTTTGATATTCTTTCTTCTAACTTAATCCATTCATCTAGTAAGCTAGCTTTATTTCTAAAATCTTCTTCCAAATTTACTTCTGCAGTGCTGAATAAAGTCAAGATTTGTTCGTTAATGTATTGAATTTCTTTGTTGTATTGGTCTATTGTCTCTTTTATCTCAATCAGCTTTTCCTCAATAGCCTTCATTTGCTGTTTTTTATTCTTTTCTTCTTCTAGTAATTTTACAAGTATATGCGGGGAAATGTCATTAATATCCAATTTAACTCGTTGAAGAAGGACGTAATAGCTTCTAGCATAGTGATTAATTTCTTCTTCCAGCTTTTGTTTCTCTTGAGTCATTCTTTCGAATTGGTGGATGAATCCGACTAACTTCTCCAGTTGTTCAAAATGGTCCATTACCAACTCGTATCCATAATGTTGAGGTATATGTAATTGGTTGTGTAAAGCCACGAATTTGGCAGAAATTTCTGCTGAAGAATCTTCCCATTTCTCAAATTGATCGATACAACGTTCGAATTCTTTCTCAAACTGTTGGAGCAACATTTTTTCTTTTTGCAAAATCTTTTGAATTTCTATATCTTTGGCGAGTAATTGCTGGGCATGCCGAGTATAGTTCTCATCTTGAGTGAATCTCTCAAACTGATCCCATTCAATGATTTTTTGCTGTAATTCCGCCTGTTCTTCTTTTAGAAGGGATAAATATTGATTGTTCCTTACTAAACCAGTTAATAAGAAGACAACTGCAAATAAAGCAGCTGCAAAAAGAATAAAAGAATAGGATACAGAGTTGCTATTTATAGAAAGATTCCAGATTCCATAAAACAGTAAGCAAAAAGACAATGGGAAAAGTAGTGCATTTCTAATCAGGAGAATCTTTTGGGTACGTCGCTCAAATTCATCTATTTGTTTTGTAATTCGAGCATGCTTGTTGAGGGTTTTTTGCTGATCCTTCTCTGTTGTGAAATATTGCGACTGATTATGTAGGATATCCTCCATTTCTTTTTTCTGACTATCTTCAAGTAATTGGTCACTGTAATGAATCACATTAGATTCCGAAGCTTCTATATTAAGTTTGATCTGTTCTTGTTGCTGATCAAGAACCTCTTTCTTGTTCCGTACGTTTGAAAATTGGTGTGTGAGGGCTCTAATCTCTTCTTTTACGCTCATTGTTAATTCGACTTGGGCGATCTCCGTGTCAGATACTTTGATGCCTAGTTTTCTTTTGATAGTAGCGATTTCTTCTTGAAGAACTTCAATTTTCATGTTTACTACTGCAGAAGAATCTTTTGCCAGTTCGATTCTATGGTAATGTTTGGCAAGATCCTTTATGTCCATTTCAGCATTTACTAAATCTTCGTTAACAAAGATGCTCAACGCTTTTGTTTTTTGTTCTTCATATTTTTCACTTAAACTCATTAGTCTTGCCTCAGTTGGTAAAAGGTGTGAGGATACTTGTTCAAACCGTTTAATCCCGTCTACTGGAAATACTGGTTTATCCCCCATCTCTTTTCGTCTTTTTCGAAGTGAAAATACTTCATTTTGGAGTGGTACATATTGCTCAAATAAGGTAAGTTTCCCCTCTAAGGAACTGAGTTGTTCCATTTGAGCTGTGATTTCTTTCAATTCTTGTTCGTTTTTCAACTCCGTTTCAGAAAGATTTTGATAATCTACTATTTGTGCCTTTGCAGCCTGGACTTGCTGTGACAGTTGGGATGTTTCATCAAGAATCTGATTGATTTCAGGCTTTTTTCCAGTAGGCTTAAAGAGGGCATCCATCTCTCTTCCTATTTTTTTCTCTAACTCTAAAATCTGTTCATTTCCAAGAATACTTGATGAAAATAGATAATTACTTAAGTCATCGGTTTTAATCGTTTGGATTTCTTGTAATCCTTGTAATCCAAATGAAAAAATGGACGAAAAAAGTCTTCTGTTCATTCCGTGCATGATATCACTTAGTTCTTTATCATATCCAACAGAACCATTTTCAAAATATACTTTTACATCACCTGTTGCTTTTCCTGCTACTCGTTCAATAGTAATCTCGCGATGGTGTTTTGTTTCCACGGTCAACTTCCCACCGTATTTCATCCCGTTCCTAGGTTCATAGCGATTCTCGGTCTGATTCTTCGTAGGGAAACCAAATAAGATACTATGGATAAAAGACATGATGGTTGTTTTTCCAGCCTCATTTTCTCCATAGAAAACTTGGAGTCCACTAGAAAGTTCAAACTCTTGATCTACGATTTTTCCGAATCCATATATATGTAGTTTTTTTATAAACAAGGCTCCACCTCCTATTTAATGAAATTTAATAATTCATTGACAATCCATGCCTCAGCTTCATGTAGCAAGGCTTCTTGCTCCTCCTGAAGCAGCGGTGCAATAAATCTACGTCCTTGTTTATGATCATAAAGAGGCGACAAAGCCTCTTGTAAGTGATCATACTGTTCAAAATGCTGCAGTAAATCTCCAACGAAGTGCATATCCTTCTTCAATTGTTCAAGGTCTTTAACAGATTGTGTTTGGTTTTCATACGAGCAAATCCAAACGAAATTTTGCTGTTCTTCTTCACCCGCTATAAGAATTTCTAACATGTCTTCTATTACCGCAAATTCTTGCAGTAATGCAGACAATTCACCGTGACCAGTAAAAGAGACATTCACGAATACACCTTGATCTGTCCTTCTCAATCTATCCAACACTTGTTTACAACGTTTTATTAGTTCATCAATTGTATGAATATCCGTGATTGGAACCTGGATATTTTCCCATATGATGTCACATGTATCAATAAAAGTGTTCTTGCTAGCTGTTTCGGATATAGAAACGAGGTAGCAGCCTTTTTCACCTGTTTCCTTCTTATGTCGTCCTTGAATGTTGCCTGGATAGACAATGGGGGGATCTTCATTTACTATCTGTTTTTGATGAATGTGTCCAAGTGCCCAGTAATCGAAGTCTTTGTTTTTCAAGTCTGATAGCTGGAAGGGTGCATAAGGAACATGCTCATTGTTGCTAGAAATTGTTCCATGAAGAAGTCCGATGTGAAAACAATTGTCGCATTTTTTCTCATACTTGGCGGCCATATTCTCAGTAATGGCTTTTTGAGAATAACTAAATCCATAAAGATTAGCCAAGTGCTTTCCCTCTTTAATAAAAGTCTTTACTTCGATTTCACCTGAGAATATATGGACATTACTTGGCCAGTCGAGTTTAATCCAATTTCCATTTAAGGGATCGTGATTTCCATGAATCACATAAACTTGGATACCCACACGCTCAAGCCGTAACATTTCATTCCGGACACGAATTTGTGCCTTTAAGCTCCGCTGCTCTGCATCATATAAGTCACCTGCAATTATGATAAAATCTACTTGATTCTTGATTGCATATGTAACCAATCTTTGTAAAGAAACAAATGTACTCTCCTGTACCCGTTTGAACAGTGAATCAGGCAAACGCTTCAGTCCTATGTATGGACTATCTAAATGTAAATCTGCTGCATGAAGAAATGTAATTTGTTCCATGTTTCTCCACTTCCTTTTATCTTCGTGCCCATATTGTACCATTTCTCGCATGCGAATGCACGTTCCTAAATGATATATCAACAAAACAAAACGCTCCCGCCTGAAGAAAGGAGCGTTTTGTTTACTATGCTTTTTTTGTTAACTGTATTGCCTTTTTAATATCTTTAAAAGAAGATGATTTACCGTACATTAAAACTCCGCCTTTATAAACTCTAGCTCCAAATAAAGCAAGGAGGATAATTGTTCCGACAAGTAAGCCTATACCTAAGGCAATTTCCCAGCCTGGCACATTGAGCATCCCGACACGTAAGAACATGATCATGGGTGCAAAAAATGGAATAAAGGATGTTACCGTAATAAATCCATTCTCTGGGTCCCCTAAACCAAACATTGCAATCATAAAAGCTGCCACAATTAAAAGGGTCATAGGTGTAATCATCTGCTGCACATCTTCTATTCTGCTTACGAGTGAGCCCAGTACAGCTGCCATTGTCGCAAACAGGAAATAGCCTAGTATAAAGAAGATAACCGCATAAATAACGGTTGATACAGGTAGGTTGTTAAAGCCTAAATCCTCAAAAATAGTTGAATCCATGCTTTTAATGGATTGATAGCCTGTTAGAATGAGGACTGAAAACTGAGTTATACTTAACAAGGCAATTCCAATTATTTTCCCAAACATTTGCTTAACTGGAGAAACGCTTGAAATTAAAATTTCCATCACTCGAGAGGACTTTTCTGTTGCTACTTCCATTGCGATCATATTCGCATACATAATGACAGCGATATAAATCATGAATAGGATAATATATACAAGCCCTCTTGCTGAACTCAACTCTTCCTCAGTTTTTGCATTTTCCTCTAACGCCACTTTTTCAAATGCAACAGGCTCGTAAAGTTGTTGGATTTGTGCTTCTGTTAAGCCAATTTGAGTAGTAGCCATCGAGACCTTCACCTGTTGAAGGGCATTTTCTAGAGTGAGGGTGGCATCTGAATTCGTGATAGAACTTGCTTTATACAGTGCGTCTGGCAGCCCATCCTCGTTGTAGGAAAGAAGGAGAACACCTTCATATTCTTCCGCTTCAATGGCTATCTCTGCTTCTTTTAAAGTTCCCGAATAGGCTTCAAGCTGCAGCTTCTCATCGACACCCTCTACCTGTGGTTTAAGAATAGGCAGTAATTCATTTGTTTCATCTATGACCGCTATTGTTGTCGTATTGTCCTTGTTAAAAAAATCAATAATGTTTTGAACATTACTTAATCCAAAAATAAACAAAGCCGTAACAAGCGTTGTGATAATAAAGGATTTTGACTTTAGCTTGCTAGTGTACGTATGAAATAATATGATCCAAAACTTATTCATGATAGGAAGCACCTACCTTTTCAATAAAGATATCATTTAGTGAAGGCTCTTCTAGCTCAAACTTACGAACAAAGCCTTTTCCTTGAAGTTGTTCAAATAATCTACCAGAAACTTCTTCATTTTCTACCTGTAGAATGACTCCTCCAGAACGTTCCTTTGCCTTAATAACACCAACAGTTTGCTGTAAGAAAGAAAGATCAAAATCAGCTTGAACGGACACATTTTTCTTTCCAAATGTACGCTTAATTTCTTTTAAAGAACCGTGAACAACAGGCTTGCCGTGGTGCAAGATACATAAGTGCTCACAAAGCTCCTCCACCTGCTCCATCCGGTGACTTGAAAAGACGATTGATGTACCACTGTTTTTTAATTCCAGGACCGACTCTTTTAAGAGCTCAACATTAACCGGATCCAATCCACTAAAAGGTTCATCTAGGATTAATAACTTGGGCTTATGAATGACTGAAGCAATGAACTGAATCTTCTGTTGGTTCCCTTTTGAAAGCTCTTCCACTCTCTTATTCTCGTATTCAGGTACTTTAAATCTCTCTAGCCAATCCTTCATTTCTTTTATGATGGACTGCTTATTCATTCCACGAAGACGCCCTAAATAAATAAGTTGATCCTTCACCTTCATTTTTGGATAGAGTCCTCGCTCTTCAGGCAAATAACCAATAATATCACTAGTACCATAGTTTATTGGTTGACCATCCCAAGTAATGGAACCCGAGGTTTGATGAATTAGTCCAAGAATCATTCGGAATGTTGTGGTTTTTCCAGCTCCGTTTGCCCCCAGAAAACCAAACATCTCCCGCTCTGGTATCGTCAGTGAAAAATCATCCACTGCAGTAAAAGATCCAAATTTCTTTGTAACATTTTTTAATTGTAACGACATCTCGATGCCCCCTTTTCATATCTTACATACGTTTTAAAATGTAGAAAGATTCACTTTTTTGAAAGAATTTTTAATAGTATAATAAAAATAGTAGTACAACATCACTGAGAAAAATTTTGGAGGTTATTATATGTCCATCTATACATTAACAGTTTTTGATAAAACTGGGAACAAATTATACGATGATAATTTTAAAGCCGAGTCTGAATTAGAAGCAAAGACAAAAGGTGAAGCTCTTTTAAAAGAAAAAGGATTTGAGGACCATACGCATCGTTGTGTGTCTTCTGCTGGAAAGTTGGTTTTGTTTCATAGTTAATTAATAGGCTTGTCTAGTCCTAGGATGAAGGAAACGGTCACCAATTGGAATGGCGACCGTCGTTTCTTTATTTACCAACGAAATTAGGCTGTCTTTTTTCAAGGAAAGCACGAATTCCTTCTTGATGATCAGTGGTCGTTCTCATTTCTCCCTGATACTTCGTTTCTAGCTTAAGAATGTTTTTAAGTCCCTCAGCATTTTGGTTCACATAAATCAATTTAGTGGCGATCATAGATTGCACTGGTTTTCTGTTCCATTTTTCTACTTTCTCAAGTAGAGAATTCTCTAACTGGTCCGTCACTTCATCGACAATACCGATTTCAAGAGCATCATCTGCTGAAAGGGTTTTTCCTTCCCAGATGACGGATCTCGCTTTGAAGTCACCCAATCTTTTTTGAAGGAAGAAATGGCCACCTCCGTCAGGTACTAACCCAATGCCAATAAAATTCATAGCAACCTTTGCTTGTCTTTCAACCAGAACATAATCACATGCCAATGCAATGCTAAGCCCAAGACCCGCAGCTGCCCCATGGATGGCACAAATTGTTAACTTAGGCATTCCATATAAGGTAGTAACCACTTCCCCAATTGTCCCCATAATAGATTCAAAGGGCGTATCAAAGGAAGACAGCATGGTTTTAACATCTCCTCCAGCGGAAAACCCTTTTCCACTACCCTTCAGGATGAGGATATTCTCCTCAAGCTCGGATGCAACTTTGAGCTTATGGACTAATTCTTGAAGCATAGGTACATCTAACGAATTATAAGCCTCTGGTCGGTTTAATGTTATGGTAATGACACCGTTACTTTGTTCGAGTAAAACTGTTTCGGGCATTGTCTTTCCTCCTAGTGTGTATTTTTTTTACTATTTCGAGATAGTTTGCTTAAATTCCTTTAAATTGATGAATTAGTGAGGTCCATTATCTATAAACCTATGTAAAAATGACTGCTGACATATATATGTCAGCAGCCACTTTCCCTATTTATTTAATTGAGTAATAGAAAGTTGCTTCCGAAAGTGAGATAACACCATATAGGTGACCCCGTTTTGGTCATTGCTTCTAGTTACCCATTTCGCTGCTTGCTTCAAATCTACCGGAGAATTCCCCATAGCGACCCCGAGACCGGCCTTTTGGATCATCGGTAAATCACTATAGGAATCACCAATCACGACCATTTCACTCATTTCAATTCCCAGATGTTTTCCAAGTAGTTCTAAACCTTGACTCTTCGAAACCTGTTCAGTGACTATATCAAAACGAAGTGGATGATCTGAATAAATATGAATGCCATCAAATGCTTGTTCAATTGTAGTGCGAGCTCGCTCCAATTCCTCTTTATCTGAAAAATAGACATCTATCTTAGGGGTGGATACTGGAACATCCCGGAGAGAATCACCTAAGAATTCAACAAATTGCATCGGGTAAAATAGCGGATCGCCTGTTTCTATGACCGCTCTTGCTACCATATTATTTTGCAAGTGAACCCGATTACCGAGTGAGTATCGCTCATGCAATAAGCGGACATTGCAGTCGAAATTTTCTAAGACCTGGACTAGATTAAAAGTCTTCTCTTCTGAAATTCGCAAATCTATAATAGGGGAGTCCACAGAAGATGCAATAAACCCTCCCCCATGGGTGACTAATAGACTATCTATCTTCAGCGCTTTTGCAACCTTTTTAGCTGAAGGGAAGTTCCGATTTGTTACTAACGTTATATAAATCCCTCTACGCTTCACAAATTCAATCGCTTCTTTCACACCTTTTTGTAACCTTCCGTTCGAACGAAGCAGCGTTCCATCTATATTTATCGCAAGCATCCGATAGAACATGAATTCATCCCCCCCTCACGAGTCTGTTATTCTTAAAATATGATGATATTGCGGGCGTTAGAACAAAGTGCAATGCTAAAAGACTAGTTACCATTTTGTCAAAAGCTCACTTACGAAATTGGTCTTCAGGTTGGTGGTATCTCCTGCCTTTATTCTCTCCAGTATGGGGGAGATTCATGGAGGTAAGGAGTCGTTTCACTACTGAGCTAGAGGAGATATGGAGAAAATGCCGTGCCTCACTATTGGTTATTGATGGACCGAGCAAAAGAAGATAGTCCCTGATCGCCGAAATATGTGCTTCTTTAGAAGTCGTCTTACAGGCTTGGCAAAACCAGCCTCCCTTTCTATTTTTCATTGGATTATATTGACACTTAGGACATTGGACCCCTGAGATAATATCATTTTCAGATAGCTGATATTTAGCGAGTATGTCTGTGTTTATTGCATGATGCTTTTTTAATATTTGTTGCGAAATTTTCTTTACTTCTTTTGTCGTTAATACCTCATCTTTTCTGTTATTCTCTAAAGACTCTACCCTACTTGTGAGAAATGCTGTATGGAGTACTTTTTGGGAAACGTAATCATGTTTTGAGGTAGCCTTTATGATTGTCTCGGGGTTACTTATGACAACTAGGGATTCTATTGGGGCTAAAGGAAGATTATTAGTTTCTAACCAGTTTCTCAGTTGAGTGGAATGCCTTTTAATTTGCAATAGTGGATCAGAAAAAGCTTTTTCTTTTCCATCCTCAGAAATTCGGATAAGTTGATTAAATTTCGGATCAAAGATTAAAGTACCTGAATAGTTTTTCACTTCAATGATTAGAAAAAAGTTTTGGGATATAAGGAGTAAGTCTAGTTGAAAATGACTGTTACCATCAAATAGTCTTAAATCTTGAAAAATAAGGTATTTCTCATTTGGTAGGAAATTCAAATAATAGTCTAGTGCCAGTTCTCCTTTGAACCCAGCCTTCTTCCTACCTAAATATCCTTTAACAAAGGGATATTTTTTGTGAGTCTTTGATAACCTTCGTTCAAGTGCCTCCAATTTCTCAATAATAATCGGTTTTTCACGCTTTTTTATGATCAAATAACCACCCCTTTTCTCTTTCAACGGAAGAGTTCGACGCAAAAACATCTAATCCTGCATAATATGTGAATTCATTAAAAAATAGAGGCTGAAATGCTTCCCCAATTGGATATATCAGCGATTATCGGGATATATCGGCAATTATCCATTTATATCAGCGATTATCGGATTATATCAGCGATTATCCATTTATATCGGCGATTATCGAGATATATCGGCGATTATCCATTTATATCAGCGATTATCGGGATATATCGGCGATTATCCATTTATATCAGCGATTATCGGGATATATCAGCGATTATCGGATTATATCAGCGATTATCGGATTATATCAGCGATTATCCATTTATATCAGCGATTATCGGATTATATCAGCGATTATCCATTTATATCAGCGATTATCGGGATATATCGGCGATTATCCATTTATATCAGCGATTATCGAGATATATCGGCGATTATCCATTTATATCAGCGATTATCGGGATATATCGGCGATTAATGGATTATATCAGCGATTATCGGGATATATCGGCGATTATCCATTTATATCAGCGATTATCAGGATATATCGGCGATTATCCATTTATATCAGCGATTATCGGATTATATCAGCGATTATCCATTTATATCAGCGATTATCGGGATATATCGGCGATTATCCATTTATATCAGCGTTTATCGGATTATATCGGCGATTATCCATTTATATCAGCGATTATCGGGATATATCGGCGATTATCCATTTATATCAGCGATTATGTGATTATATCAGCGATTAATGGATTATATCAGCGATTATCCATTTATATCAGCGATTATCGGGATATATCGGCGAATATCCATTTATATCAGCGATTAATGGAATATATCGGCGATTATCCATTTATATCAGCGATTATCGGGATATATCGGCGATTATCCATTTATATCAGCGATTATCGGATTATATCAGCGATTATCCATTTATATCAGCGATTATCGGGATATATCGGCGATTATCCATTTATATCATCGATTATCGGGATATATCGGCGATTATCCATTTATATCATCGATTATCGGGATATATCGGCGATTATGTGATTATATCAGCGATTATCGGGATATATCAGCGATTATCCATTTATATCAGCGATTATCGGATTAAATCAGCGATTATCCATTTATATCAGCGGTTATCGGGATATATCGGCGATTATCCATTTATATCAGCGATTATCAGGATATATCGGCGATTATCCATTTATATCAGCGTTTATCGGGATATATCGGCGATTATCCATTTATATCAGCGTTTATCGAGATATATCAGCGATTATCCATTTATATCAGCGATTATCGGATTATATCAGCGATTATCGGGATATATCGGCGATTATCCATTTATATCAGCGATTATCGGGATATATCAGCGTTTATCCATTTATATCAGCTATTATCGGGATATATCGGCGTTTATCCATTTATATCAGCGTTTATCGGGATATATCGGCGATTATCCATTTATATCAGCGTTTATCGGGATATATCGGCGATTATCCATTTATATCAGCGATTATCGGGATATATCGGCGATAAGGTATAATCACCACAAAAACTACCCCATCCAACAACAAAAAAACACCACAGCCCCAAATTAGGCTGTGGTATTTCGTCCTCACTTCTTAAGGCTGCATCGGTCCATACAGATCATCAAGTGGTTTCATGATAATACGGTTTAATTCACCGATGACCATGCTCATTCGTTGCTCGGCTTCCATGAGTTTGGCAATTAATTCGTGCTTTTGCACTAATGCAACCTGTTGCTGTGCATGTTCCATTTCCTCTTGTGTGATCTCTATACCTGACATCTGCTTTTGCTGAATGTCCATTTGTAAGTCACGGAACTGGTCAAACAGTTGTTTTGCCATTTTGTCCGAATTAACATCATCATAAAGCTTTTTTAATGTTTGATACTCGTTGCTTTCGCGTACTGCTTTTTCTAGTTCATACGCCACGTCATAATAGTTGCTAGCCAAAGAAATCCCTCCTCCTAGTTGTTAAAATTATTCATTCTTTTACAACTATAACAAATCTGTTTAGGTATTTCATCCAATAAGCAAAACCAATAAACCTTGAAATAAACCAATGATTCCGCCCAATAGTGCGCCTAGATACGTAATCATCTTGAATTCTTTCTTAGATATTGAAAGAATCATTTCCTCCAACCGAGCAACTGGAAAACCTTCAACCTGGGTACGTACCATTTCTTCAACACGTAGCTTTCGAAGAAGATCCTCAGAGCGATCAGCTAAGTAATTCGCAATGTAATTCACTATGGAAGGAACACCTTTATTCACAATGTATTCTTGAAAAGGAGCAATAAATTCCTTAATGGGTCGAGATGTATAACTTGACACATTTAACTCCAGAACGATTTTCTTAGACACAGAGTGAATGATTTCTTCTTTTGAAATAAAAGATGCAGCTTTACTTAATCGATATTCTTTCATCTTCTTCCACTCAGTATCGATAACTCTTGAAAGGATTTCAATTGTCCCATGATGCTGTAAAAACTTAACTATTTCTGGCTGAATCTTGTCGACTAAGCTTGCTTGTCCAAGGAACATTTGGACCATATTCCCGAGCATTCCTCTTGTTAAAAGGAAGTCGTCAACCATCTTCTTTAGCCTTTGTTTACCCTCCTCGCTCTGAAAAAACGCTACACCCTTTTCAGAAATATAGTGACTGATCACAGGAATCTTTTCATCTATCTTCAATTTCATACCTTCGGGCAAGATCTCACCTATGGACAAGTCACTATTTTGCAACCAAAGCTGTTCTAACCGTTCTTCAATCAATGCTTCTAACTTCATACCGATTTTTTTATCAATATCATCAATCTCAAGTTTCTCTAGTAATTGCTCCACTGTTGTTTCTAACAAAAATAACTTTTGACATTCATTTTTAGCTATTTCATTTAGCTCTTGGATGAAAACGGGGTCCGTGAACTTTTTTCGAAACCCTTCTGCTGTGACAAGATGCTCGACTACCATACGTCCCATTTGAACCGCAAGCTCTTCTCTCCGTTTCGGGATGATCCCTGGAGTAAATGGAAGTCTTTTTCCCATAAAATAAATGGGATTATAAGGGCGAAAAAGCATTTGAATGGCAAGGTGATTTGTAAATCCCCCAATCAGAGCCCCGATTCCTACCATCATCCCAAGCGTTACTAACACTGACATACTAATCAACCTTTCTTTTCACCATCTAAGCCTACTTCTCATACGATACCAATATCAGCATTTGCCTAATTTATTATAGTGCTAGTTAACTATTCAATCAAATGAGGGTCGGTTTATGATTGTTAGCGAAAAAATAGAAATTCTTATGAATGCTTCAAATGAGAAATATGTCATTCATATGTGTGAGGGCCTTTTTGTAAAATGGTCTCTTTCACCTATTAAAAAATATCATTTCCAATGTGGTGATTTTTTCACAGATGTTACCATTCTTCCGGTTTCATTGGAGGAATCTACGATAAGCCTGCACCCATTGCTCATGAAAGAATGTAGGCTACCCAAGTTAAATTATAAGCTATCTTTACATTTTCATCAAAATTCAGATATGATTTCAATTGGTCTATTCGTTGGATTGTTAACCGAAGTAAGGGAAACTGAACAAGGTCCCTCTTTCGGTTCCATTCAGGATTTCACTGAAGAACTTGCTATGTATTGCGAAGAGAATCATGTGTTTTTTTATGTGTTTTCACTAAAGGAATTCAACCGGGCCAATAATCAGTTAGATGGATATACTTGGAACGGAGATTGCTGGAAACTTACTGAAGTCCCAACCGCACATGTAGTCCATAATCGAATTCACTCTAGAAAAAGAGAGAAATCAACACCCTATGAACAGCTCCTAACCATGCTACACGACAAACATATTCCATTCTTTAATGATCACTTTTTAAACAAGTGGGAGACACATCAAAGCTTAGCTCAGCAAGAGCATTTACTACCCTATCTCCCCGAAACTCACCTATTACTTAGCTTCAACATTTTAGAGGAATTTTTGCAAAAGCATGAAAAAATTTTCATCAAGCCGATTCATGGTAGCCAAGGAAAAAAAATTATTCGAATAGAGCGGCATGGTGAGGAATATATCCTTGACTATACAACGTTTTCTGGAGACATCGAAAAGAACTTTCCAACTATTCGTGAGTTGTTCAAAGCCATCAAGCCTAGACTAGCTAACCAAGCGTTTATTATTCAGCAAGGTATACCATTATTAAGCTTTCAAGATCGAATCTTAGATTTCCGCTTTCTTTGTCATCTAAACTCTATGAATCTATGGAAAGTGACCTCTTCTGTCGCACGAATATCCTCCCCTAACGAATTCGTCTCTAATTTAGCTAGAGGGGGAGAAATTCAAAAAGTAAGCAAGCTTCTTAAAGAGATACTTGACACTAAGGTAGCCATTGATGTTACTAAGATGCTCCATGAACTTGCCTTGGAGGTTGCCTCATCAGTAGGACAGTCAGAAGAAGGACTCTTTGGGGAGCTTGGAATCGACTTGGCATTGGATATATCTGCTAAGCCTTGGATCATTGAGGTCAACACAAAGCCTTCTAAAAATATGGAGGCACCGACAGTCAAACAGTCTATCCGCCCATCTGCAAAGGCCATTATCAATTATTGCTTATTTTTAGCGAATCCCTTCCAAAGGAGCGATTTACAATGAGATCTATAGGTTTTCTAACTGTAAGAAAAGATCAAGAACTTACTTATTTTACTGATATTGCATCCGTATCAAATGATACTGCGGTTGGAATATTTCGTTTCACTCCTCTTGATATTAACCCTATAACCGAGCAGGTCCATGGCTATCAATTCGACAAATCTACTAAAACTTGGGGACACTCTATCTTTTCTATTCCAACATTTATTTATGATCGTTGCTTTTATCATGTTGACGACTTATCCAAAAAGAGTGAACCTATCGTTAAATGGTTAAAGCAAAGACCTGGTACCACCTTTTTAGGATATGGTTTACCTAACAAATGGGAGGTCTATAAAGCACTTCATGAACAGCATCCCATTTCTTCTTATCTTCCAACAACAGTAGAAATTCGAACCTATATGCAGGTAAAACGATTACTTAAGAAAGAACAGTCTATCATCTTGAAACCCATAGCTGGTTCTCAGGGAAATGGAATCCTTCATATCAAGCTAGATACCAATGAAATCATCATTCAATCTCAACAACAAGGAGTTTCTAGCACTAATACTTTTAAGAAATTGCTAGATTTCAAGCTATATATTGAAAATCTCTTAAAAGAAACTTCCTATTTAGGTCAGCGATTTCTTCGTTTACAACAAAATAAAAAACCATTTGATGTTCGAATCCTTTTACAAAAAAACGAGATTGGTCAATGGGTCGAGCAGGGTAGAGGAGTTCGTATTGGCAAAGAAAATGGTCTTGTGTCAAATCTTCATAACGGCGGAGAAGCAATACCTTTCGAGGAATTTTTAAATGAGATGCCGCCACGACGAAGATCTTTAATTCAAGAAGAAATTCAAACTATCACAAACCGCCTTCCAAGCCTGCTAGAGAAAAAGTTCGGTCGATTGTTCGAACTTGGGCTTGATATTGGAGTCACTGATGACGGTGCAGTTTGGTTACTTGATATTAATTCGAAACCTGGGAGAAAAGTCATTACCTCTACTTCTCTTTCAAAGAAAGAACAATTATTACAAGCTCCCTTACACTATATGAACTACCTTGAGCAACAAAGAGCCAATATTAAATAGAGAGGAGCTGGTGATGATGAAGAAATTTTTGAAAACAAAGGAATTACTAGGATCAATAGCGACCATACAAATTCCACGGGTAGTAGATGTTGGCGAAATAACTAGAGTTGGCTTTGGTACCAAAACGACTAGTTGTCAGTTTATTGCTGGAGAAGAAAACGAAACGATCTATATAAGCCGAGACCTACTATCCACCTTGAAAATACCTCTTAATCGAAACCTACATTTTTTTATTAATGACGACGTTCTTCATATCGGTCCATTAATTGGCATATTTACCGCTGGATTCACTGAATCCTTTTTACGCCCAATTGGGGAACGCTCTCTTTTCTTTGCCAAACTATTGACCATGGAAAAATCAGTCGGAGTCTGTGCCTATGTCTTTGGTGCACACCTCATTGATTGGGATGAAGGCATGGTAAATGGCTATTTTTATGATGAAAAGGAAGGTTGGACACAGCAAGAGATCCCCTTACCAAACGTCATCTATGACCGATTACCGAATCGAAGAACTGAAAACCACGGAGCCTTAAAAAAAGTAAAACAGCGCCTACAAGACGAATATTTGATTCCTTGGTACAACCCTGGCTTTTTTAACAAATGGGATATTTATAAAATATTAGTCAATGAACCCGCTCTGTCACAATTTCTACCAGAAACCATTCATCAACCAACATTTCAGGATATTGAAGATATGGTGAAAAAATATAAATATGTTTATATAAAGCCTGCGAATGGAAGTTTAGGGCTAGGTATTTATCAGGTTGTGGCGAATGAAACAGAGGATTCCTATTACTGTCGCTACAAGGACGGTGAGGAAAATCGGCTGCAAAAGTTCTCATCCTTACGAAAATTAATTCAATATGCTTTCAAGGATAGAAACTTAGATACGTACCTTATTCAACAAGGCATACATTTAGTTCGTTATGAAAATCTACCCGTAGATTTTCGAATTCATACGAACCGAGATCATGAAGGTAAGTGGCAAGTGACTGCGATTGCGGCTAAAGTAGCAGGACGAGGAAGTGTGACCACCCATTTAAGTAATGGGGGAATGATTAAGACACTTGATGAGCTTTATCCAGACAAAGATAAAAGAAATGAGCTTCAATCCCAGTTATATGAGACAGTATTATCTTTGAGTAAAGCGATCGCGGCAAAGACAAATGGTTATATAGGGGAAATCGGTTTTGATATAGCCGTAGACCGTGCGGGGAAACTTTGGCTATTTGAAGCCAATTCAAAACCAGGCAGGGCCATTTTTTCCCATCCTAAACTCCGTTCACAAGACAAATTTTCACGGCAACTTTCCATGTCCTACGCTATCTATTTGACTGAGCAAGGCTTTTTAAAACCAGAGGTTCAATATCAATGAAGCGCGGGTATCAACCACTAGTGGGGATTCTTGCGGGGAATAGTTCAAATAAGCATTTTAGTGGGAATGAACTAGCTTTTCAACGAATTCAATTAGCCCTTCAAAAAAACGGAGGGCTTTCCTATGTATTCAGAACCGATGGATTTTTAGAGCACTCAGTCATAGGATATGTCTATGATTTTAAACGTAAAAAGTGGATTGAAAATACTTTTACGCATCCTGACGTAGTTTATAACAAAATTCCGTTTCGAAAATATGAGCAGAGTCCCCCTTTTTTTGATATAAAGACAAAATTGCACTCTTTGGACATTCCTTATTTTAATGAGAGTTATTTTAAAAAATGGGAGATTTACGAATTATTATTTAAAAACAACGATTTAAAGTCTTTGCTACCTGTAACAATTCAACTCGATTCGGTTCAATCGTTTGAAAGCATGTCAAAGCTTTACAAAAGAGTCTATCTAAAGCCGAGTAAAGGGAAAAAGGGAAAAGGAATTTTTATCATTGAGCAGACTACTCCTGATAAATGGAATATACAAACGATTGAACATATTATTCAAGATATTCCCTATAAAGAGTTGATACATGAGTGGATTCTGACACAAATAGATCAAAATTATATCATCCAACAAGCCATCACGCCATTAAGATGGAAGGGGTCAAGGTTTGACTATCGGGTTTTGGTTCATCGGAAAAACGAGCAAGAGTTTGTCGTAAGTGGCATTGGGGTCCGTCAGTCACAAACACAAGAAGTGACCACCCATGTGCCTGCTGGAGGGAAAATAATACCGTTTGGGGATTTACCCTTTCAAAAAGATGCTGACATTATTGATGAGATAGTTTCTACAACAGGTCAACTACTACTTCAGCAATTCAAAAATATCGGTGAGTTTTCCATGGATATTGGAAAAGATGTGAATGGCGATTTATATATTTATGAAGTGAATTCAAAGCCGATGGTTTTTGATGAAGATGACATCCGCCGAAAAGGGTTGGAGCATTTAGTAAAGCTCTTTACTTTTCTTTCTTCTAAAGCCGCTACTTCTTTTTTAAATCATACACTTTTATAGTATGATAAAAGGAAAAAGGGAGCGGTTTTATGCTATCTCATTTTATGTACAAGCCCCTTTTTAAGGACAAGTCCCTACCTGGCTGGTCTATTCGTTTTTATTATAAAGGGACGTTATATGAAGCAACGTATCATAAAGACGGAAATATTGAATGGAGACAACAGCAACCTCCTATCGATGAAACAGAACTAATTCGTTCTCATGTCCACGAATTAATGCTTTTTCATGTTTACGATTCCTAATCTAGTAGTAATTCCTCCCTTTTAAGCACAAAATAGGTGGACTTGAAAAGGAGGGAAATCTTGTGACAAAAAAAGAACCAACATTTAGAAAAGATCTTCAAAACGAAGGAAAAGAATTTGCTTATTTAGATGTCGATCGGATGATAAACGAAGGGTTATCTGGGGGATCTGTTCACAGAGAAGGCAACATGGCCAACATTGAGCCGACTATTCATCTACCAGAAGAAGCACCTCCGAATGAGAATTAAAGAAACAAAAGATGCTTGTGACGAAGATATTCGTCCAAGCATCTTTTGTTTTTTATTCAACTACGATTGCCACATTATGCTCGGCAAAATCCTGATTCGTCCAAGTGATTGTTGTACCTGGTGCAACAGTGATTTCCATTTCACTAAATTCATATCCCGCAATATCGAGTGCTAAATTCTTCTCAGACATTGCATCTGCTTGAACTATTACTTTCATCTTCATGACAGGGTGTGGTTCACAATAGATGTTATTGACTCCCGCGTTTGGGAATGTGTAGCTAACGGTTTCTCCCTTTTGTAGAAGTGGTGACGTTACATTTGCTGTAACAGCTTCACCGGATTGGGCAGGTTCAGGTTGTTCAGTTTCTGGTTGTTTAGTATCATCTTCTTTATCACTGTCTTCCTTCTCATCTTTGTTCATATCTTGACTTATAGGTTCTGAAGTTTTCGTTTCTTCCTCGTTTTCTGATTCCATAACAGGTTTTTCTGCTTCCATCGAACTGCAGGCACCCATACTAGAAACCACTGCCAAAATAAAGAAACCCATTTTCCATTTTTGTAGTATTTTCATTTAAATCATCCCTTCCCTTCCTGTTTTCTAACAAGTAAACGATTGATTTGAAGATTTGGATCACCTTTCTTTTTTCTCATACGTCTTGGAGTTTTTAATTTTCACATTCGTCTTGGTATAATAAAAATAAAACTAAAAGGAAGCCAAAAAAATGATTGATAAATTACGTAAGCAATATCCAAGCTTAGTTGTGGAGGAAAGTCTCCCTAAAGATTCAACCATGCAATATTATCGACTTGATAGTGGATCATACATCGGTATCCATAAAGGAGAGCTATCCCAAAAAGATCGTAATTTACTATCAGTATTCTTGGCTCCAATCTCAATAGAAAACTCTCTTTCCACTGAGCAATCACTTTGGAAGCAAGCCATTCTATCAAAAGAAAAAAAAGATTTATGTAATCATTATGAGGAAAACACTAGCTTCCGCCTTATACACTTTTTTCTACAAAATGATGTGGATGTAAAGTCTTTTGAAGAAGCGATATCTTCTCTATCCTTTACCAATAAGGTTGTTGTCTGGATAACCCCTCAAAACGGGATTATTGTTGAGCAGCCAAAACATGAATGGGTTCCTAAAGAGGAATTAATGGACTTAAGAAGTGCAATTGCAACTGATTTTTATACTGACATGTACTTTTATATTGGCGAATTTTTTTCTCTACAACAGCCAATCCATGAGCTTTATGAGTGGGAGACTCAATGTTTCAACTTATCACGAGTCCAATTTAAAAATAAAGGAGTATTCCAATTTTTTGAAACCATTCCCTACATATTGTTAAAAGACACAAATGAAGAAACGAGGAAAAGGATCTCACACCTTGTCTACGACTTTACAAAAGAGGAACTTCATTCAATTAAAGTATTCATTGAATCTGGACTAAACATTTCTTTTGCAGCTAAAAAACTTTTTATGCACCGAAATAGTCTTCAATACCGAGTAGACAAATTCACCGAAAAAACCGGCATTGACGTAAAGTCGTTTCAAGGAGCACTTGTCGTATACCTAGCTATATTGAGCGAAAACTTTTGATCTTAGGGTATGGTTTTAAGGTCTATCTGTCTATCTATTCCCCGCCTGAATGGGAACAATCGAGTGGGGAGTTCACGGAAAAACAAGACTCATTTTTTAAATACCCAATTATGTATACATGCCCAAATCACTTGTAAGTTTTTTGTGCACCTTTTACATACCATCCTCAAATCCTATTGGTTACAATAAAGTTAGAATTAAATTCCTAGGAGGTTTTTACTCATGGCAGAATTACGCTTAAATCATATTCATAAAATTTACGATAATAAAGTAACAGCAGTTAAGGACTTTAATCTTCATATACAAGATAAAGAGTTTATCGTCTTTGTTGGTCCGTCTGGTTGCGGTAAATCAACAACACTTCGTATGATTGCAGGACTTGAAGAAATTTCAGAAGGTGATTTTTACATTGATGATCGCCGTGTAAATGACGTTGCACCGAAAGACCGCGATATCGCAATGGTTTTCCAGAACTACGCTCTATACCCACACATGAATGTGTATGACAATATGGCATTTGGACTTAAGCTACGCAAGATTCCTAAGGATGAAATTGATCGTCGTGTTCAGGATGCTGCTCGTATTCTTGGCCTTGATCAATATCTAGATCGTAAGCCTAAAGCTCTTTCTGGTGGTCAGCGTCAGCGTGTTGCATTGGGCCGTGCTATCGTTCGTGATGCGAAGGTATTCTTAATGGATGAGCCATTATCAAACCTTGATGCAAAACTACGTGTTCAAATGCGTGCTGAGATTACGAAGCTGCATCACCGTCTTCAAACAACAACTGTCTATGTAACTCATGATCAAACAGAAGCAATGACAATGGCAACTCGTTTAGTTGTTATGAAGGATGGACTAATTCAACAAGTTGGAGCCCCAAAAGATGTATATGAAAAGCCTGATAACATCTTCGTTGGTGGATTCATCGGTTCTCCAGCAATGAACTTCTTTGAAGGAACTCTTAAAGATGGGTCATTTACAATCGGAGATATCAGTGTGAAAGTTCCAGAAGGCAAAATGAAAACTTTGCGTGACCAAGGCTATGTGAATAAAGAGGTAATCCTCGGAATTCGTCCAGAAGATATCCATGATGAGCCAGTATTCATTGAGTCTTCTAAAGATACAAAGATACAAGCTGAGATCGAAGTATCTGAATTAATGGGTGCTGAGACTATGCTTTACTCTAAAGTAGCAGGACAAGATTTCATCGCGCGTGTTGATTCACGTACAGATATTAAGCCAAGTCAAAAGATTGATCTAGCACTAGATATGAACAAATGCCATTTCTTTGATAAAGAAACAGAATTACGTATTAAGTAAGTAGTAGCAAGAAGATTCTATATATATGTTTTAAAGACTTTCTAACATCAGTTAGAAAGTCTTTTTTAATACTTTTGATTAGAAAGAATATGAGTAGTAACAAAAGCATCCTACTAATTCAGGTAGGATGCTTTTGTTACACATTACATTGAAAAGAGATCATCATTTTACCTTGCTAGCGAGATTCATGTTACAGTTAATCACAGCTTAAGCACATTAAACTCCTTCTTTGGTTACCGCCAGCTGCCTTTTTCACAGTTCACGGGGCATCACTTGAGCTCCTTTGGTTACTTAACAATTTTTTATTCTTGAATATGAACTACATGTTCAGCCTCACATTGGTCACAATATAAGAGGTGCGCACAAAGATTTCCTTCCCAGGTTTGTTCGTAACTATCTATTCGTTTCATAACCTCAATTTCCATATAAGGACTATAATCATCAAAATAGTCAATAACTCTCCCCTTGTCCTTTAAAAGTTGATTACATGTAGGACAGTTCGTTAATGAAGATTTAAACCCATTACATAGTGGACATATCCCCATAAGTCACCTCAGCCTTTTTCAAAGATGTTTTTACAATGATTCATTTTGTCTTACTCTTAGTTTCACAATTTTCTAGTAGCAATATGTATTTGTTCTTTAACTTAATAGGCTGTTGGAAACATTTACTACTAGAAATGTGAATAGTTATACCCCCAAAAAAACATAATAGAAGTACAAACAAAGCAACAACTTACTTCAATGGGTTAGAGCCCGGCGGCGGCGGACATGCTCCGTTATACTCTGGTTCAATTCCAGCTAGCCCAGCCAAAAAAACTTTATGAGGAGATGGACACATCATGGCATCAAACAGAAGCAACTCTTCAAATCAGTTACTAGTACCTGGAGTACAACAAGCTCTTGACCAAATGAAGTACGAAATTGCTACAGAATTTGGAGTAAACCTTGGAGCTGACACTACTGCTCGTGCAAACGGTTCAGTTGGTGGAGAAATCACTAAGCGATTAGTTTCAATGGCCGAGTCTCAACTTGGTGGATCATACAAGTAATTAGCTTTACAACTAAATAAGATGGATCTTGAGGAGGCGCATAGCCTCCTCTTTAATTTATAAAAAAAAATTTAGAAACGTTTAGTCATACACCAATGAACCTTCCAGACCATATATTAATTATGAGAAGGAGGCGTTTACAATGGAAGTTATAGATCTAAAATTAGTAAGTTTCCTCGCAGTTGCCTTATTGCAAGATCATTACTTTTCTCTCCATCGCCCTCGAATTTATTTCTGGTCAATGCAAGATCGATATGCAAATAAAAAAACGGTATAGCTTCATACCGTCTTTGTAAACCTTGGGAAATAACTATCATTGTAACAAATTAAGAAATTGTCTGGTTCGTTCCTCTTTTGGTGAGGTGAACAATTGGGTTGGGTCTCCACGTTCGACAATGGTTCCATGATCCATAAAGATGACCTCATCAGCCACTTCTCTTGCAAAGCGCATTTCATGTGTAACAACGATCATGGTCATCCCTTCGTGAACTAAATCTGTCATTACTTTTAATACCTCACCCACAAGCTCAGGATCAAGGGCTGAGGTCGGTTCGTCAAATAACATAACCTCAGGTTCCATCGCTAAGGCTCGTGCAATTCCAACACGCTGTTGTTGTCCTCCAGATAATTGAAAAGGATAGTCATTCATTTTTTCCTTAAGTCCTACTTTATCTAAAACCTTCTCTGCATTACCCCTAGCCTGTTCTTTTCGGAGTTTTTTCACGGTTATTGGACCTTCCATTACATTTTCGATCACTGTTAAATGTGGAAATAAATTATAGCTTTGAAAAACCATTCCTGTTAATTTTCGAAAGGAAAGAATCTGTCTCTTGTTAACTTTAGAGGAAAAGTCCAACGAGGAATCTCCAATCTTTATGATTCCAGTGTTTGGTGTTTCCAATATATTCAAACAACGAAGAAGAGTTGTCTTCCCGGAACCGGATGGACCAATGACCACGACTACTTTTCCTTTTTCAACCTTTAACCCAATTCCATTTAATACATATAAGCTGCCAAACTGTTTATGTAAATCTTGAATTTCAATCACGCCAGAAACTCCTTCTCTTTTAAGCTACATAACGATCCATCCGTCTTTCAAGCCTTTCTTGAACCAGCGAGAGACCAAGACAAATTATCCAATATAAGAGTGCAGCCTCCGTATATAAAAACAAAAACTCATACGTTTGAGCTGCGATTTCTTGTGCTTTTCTAAACAGTTCAGTTACTAGGATCAATGATGCTAAAGATGTATCCTTCACTAAGCTAATAAAGGTGTTTGATAGTGGAGGAATAGATACTCGAGAAGCTTGTGGCAGGATGATTCGCCTTAGCGTTTGTTGATCGTTCATTCCGATTGAGTACGCTGCCTCCCATTGCCCTTTTGGAGTAGAGAGGATTGCAGCTCGGATAATCTCAGAAGCATATGCTCCTACATTTAACGAAAATCCAATAATCGCAGAAGGAAAAGGATCAATGACTAAACCGATTGTTGGTAGACCATAAAAAATAATAAATAATTGAACAAGTAGAGGTGTACCACGAATAATGGATACATACACCCTGGCAATTGGTGATAGGAAACGGTTCCTTGAGATTCGTGCGAGAGCAGTTAAGACAGCAATTACAATCCCGACAATAAATGAAGCTATAGTTAATGGAATCGTATAATAGAGAGCTCCCTTCACCATCGGAAGAAGAGAACTCCATAATATTGTAAGGATTCTATCCAATTTCTCAGGGTCAGAAAATATACTACTTAGATACATCTTCACCAAACCATTTCTCTGAAATTTCTAGATAAGTCCCATCATCCTTCATTTCAGCCAATGCTTTGTTCACAGCTTCCACTAACGATTCATTACCCTTTCGGAACATTAACCCGCTCGGACCTGCATCATCTGAAGTAGCTATAATTTTTATGTCGGCATCCGGCTTTTGATTCAAAAAATCTAAAACAGACAGCTTATCATTAATTGTAACGTCCACTCGCTTTGAGGTTATCAATTCGATTGCTTGAGTAAATCCTTCAACTCCGACAATTTCTGCTCCATTTTCCTTTGAAATATTAGCATAGTTACTTGTTAGTGATTGTGCAGCTTTGAGCCCTTTAATATCCTCAAAGCCTTTTATATCATTATTTTCTTTATGTCCTACTAGTACAGCGGAAGAAGAAATATATGAGTCGGAAAAGTCATATTTTTCAACGCGATCTGGTTTAATGCCTACTTGGTTTGCAATCATATCAAATCGCTCTGCATCTAATCCTGCAAAGATGGCATCCCATTGTGTTTCTTTAAAAACAGGCTCCACTCCTAAACGTTCAGCAATTCCTCTTGCAATTTCAACATCAAAACCTGTCAATTCACCTGATTCATCATGAAAAGTAAATGGAGGATATGTACCTTCTGTACCTATTAAAAGCTCTCCTTTTTCTTGAATGCTTGAGAGTAAATCACCGTCGTCTGTTTTGGCAGCATCTTCTCCACTACACCCTGAAACAAATAGTAACCCTAAAGAAATACTAAGTAATAATAAAAGATTTTTCACTTGAATGCCCCCCAAATTTATAGGTATTTCTACCAAATTTAATGACCTAAGGATATTGTGCCCAGACTTATTGGACAAAAACTTAGTTTTAAAAAATTATTCGTTTAAATTGAGAAGAACCAAAAAACTCTGACTTTCAAATACTTGAAACAAACCAAGAATCGCTCATATATTTCTAAACTCAAAAAAGAGGCCCCTCAAACTAGGCCTCCAAAATTTCATACTATTTATACAGCTAATGTTGAACCTTGCTGTAATTGATACATTTGATAGTATCGTCCACCCTTTTGCATCAACTCATCATGATTTCCTTTTTCGACAATTTGCCCCTTATCTAATACTAAGATTTGGTCTGCATTTTTGATCGTAGAGAGACGGTGAGCAATAATAAAGGTAGTTCGACCCTTTTTCAAGACTTCTAGTGCTTCTTGAATGATGGATTCTGTTTCTGTGTCGATAGACGCCGTTGCTTCATCTAGAATTAAGATGGCTGGATTAAAGGCTAATGCTCTTGCAAAAGAGATCAATTGGCGCTGTCCAGCAGACAATGTACTTCCCTTTTCAATAACAGGCTCATCATACTGACCAGGAAGATTCTCAATAAACCTTGCAGCCCCAACATCGTTCAGCGCTTTTATTACTTGTGCGCGAGAAATTGTAGGGTCATGCAAGCTTACGTTTGTCGAAATGGTACCTGTAAACAAGAAAGGATCCTGTAATACAATTCCCATATGCTTTCTAATTTGCTGCTTGGATAATGATTGAATGTCTCGACCGTCAATAAGAATCTTGCCTTCTTTTATATCATAGAATCGGAATAACAAGTTCATGATCGAACTCTTCCCTGATCCTGTATGTCCAACAAGGGCAACAGTTTCTCCTTGAGCCGCTTCAAAATGAATGTCTTTCAATACATAATCGCCTTCTTTATAGCCAAAAGAGACATGATCAAACGTTACATTTCCACGGTATCTAGGAATATTGTCTTCTGTAACATCTACACCTTCTTCATCTAGTAACTCAAATACTCGTTCTGATGCAACAAGTGCTTGCTCTAATAATGCGAGCTGGTTTACTAACCCTGTAATCGGCTGGAATAAGCGGTTTAGATAGTCAACAAACGCATATAAAACCCCTAAGGAGATGACCGTCCCAATTTCTAAAGATGCTCCGCCAAAATACCAAATTAAGGCGACGAAGGCTAGATTCCTAAGAACGAACACTAAATTATGTGATGTCATGGCATTTAAGCTTAAGAGCTTATTCTGAACAGTGAAATATTCCTTGTTTAATACTTCAAATTCTTTATTTGTTTCCTTTTGACGTTTAAAAGCCTGAATAATCGTCATACCTTGAATTGCTTCATTGATCATTCCGTTTATATCACTTAGAGTAGAACGAATGACATGGTTATACTTAGATGCATAAATCCGGTAAAAATAAATCCAAACAACCAAAATAGGAACTAAAATTAAGCAAATAGCTGCAAGCTTCACATCCAGTAGGAACAATGCAATATAAATACCTGTTATATAGATCGTACTTGTAAAAAAGGTCGATAAGACGGTTACAAATAAATCTCTTATTGCTTCCGTATCATTCGTAACCCTGGACACCACTTTTCCTGCAGGTAGGTTATCAAAATAATGAATAGGTAACCGCTGAATTTGCTGAAAAACATCCTTCCTCATTTTTTGGATAATCCGATTTGCGGAAATTTGTAAATAAAGCCTTTGACCATACTGAAATCCGGATGAGATGACTATTAAGACAAAATAGATACCAACTAACCAAAGGATATCATCGATTTCAGGCGAGTAGAATAACATAAGCTCATCAACTGTTAGTGTTTCAGCCGAATAACTGACTTCGTTTTCTCCTCTACTAATGGTTAACTGACCGTTATTGAAAACTCGTGCTCCATCAAACTCAATGCTAGAATGAACGAAATAATAGCTTCGACCAGCTTGTAGAATTCGAGCCTCGTTTCCTCTCGTCTCTGTTTCCTCAAAATGATCCGCTCGTTTATAAGTGATATCTCGGTAGGTAACCGTATCCTTATCATTTTCAGTTGTTTCATACCAGGATTTTTCAATACCTAAAATATGTTGATCAATGATTGTTTTTGCAATAAAAGGACCTGTTAATTCCGCTGCTACGGCAAAGGTTAACATGATTAATGCCAGAATGATCGTACGTTTATACAGTAGTGCATATTGAAAAAGGCGACGTCCTATTTTCTTTTTCATGCTTGGACCTCCTGCCCAGTTAAAGCGGCTTCAACTTGCTGACGTTCAAACTGCTCTTTATACCAGCCATTTTGCTGAATTAAATCTAAATGCATTCCTTCTTCAACAATCTTCCCATCTTCGAAAACAACAATCCAATCAGCATGTTGTATACCAGATAACCGGTGTGTTGTAATGATAGTTGTCTTACCTGCACGTTCCCTTTGGATATTTTCAATGATGGCAGCTTCTGTTTTGGCATCGACTGCTGATAAAGAATCATCCAAAATCAAGATCTCTGGGTTAATCAACAAGGCCCTCGCAATCGAAATCCTTTGCTTTTGTCCTCCCGAAAGTGCTACCCCTTTTTCACCCACTAATGTATTCAATCCATCAGGTAGCATTTCTAAATCCTTTTTAAATGCAGCCTGCTCTATCGCATTCATGACATCTGCCTCGGTACTATTACTATTTCCAAACATAACATTCTCCGTAACGGTCCTTGAGAATAAAATGTGTTGCTGAGGAACATAACCAATCCAGCTTTGAATATCTTCAATTGGTAATCTTTCAATTGGAACTCCCGATATCGTAATTTCGCCTGCTCCCAGTGGGTATTCTCTTAATAACTGCTTAATAAAGGTGGTTTTACCACTTCCTGTTTTCCCCACAAGTCCAAGTGTTTGACCACGTTTTATTGTCACATTTACATCTACTAAGTTAGGCATGGTGGATGATGGATATTGGAAATTCACTTCTTTAAATTCAATATCCTCAGGACTTTCAACATGGATTGGTTCCTTGTGGTCCTCCACATCTTGCTTATAGGAGAGTGTTTCACTAACACGATCTAGGGAAGCATTTCCCCTTTGCATAATATTAATCAATTCACCAACTGCGAACATCGGCCAAATGAGCATCCCTAAATATACATTAAAAGAGACAAGCTCACCAAGCGTTAGTGACTGATTGAAAACTAAATAGGCTCCATATCCAAGTCCAATTAAATAACTAATTCCGACTAAGACTTTGATTGTCGGCTCAAATAAGGCATCGATCTTAGCTACATCCACATTTTTATTGAAAATATCTTCAGTGAATGTATCGAACCTAGCTTCATCTGCACGTTCCTGCACATAGGCACGGATAACTCGAACTCCTGAAATTGACTCCAGCACCTCGTCATTCATATCACCAAATGCATCTTGTGCAACAGTAAATCTCTTATGAATCTTTTTTCCGTAAATATTCATGGCAATCGCCATAATTGGGAGTGGCAATAGAGCTGCTAATGTTAAAGGCCAGCTTATTAGAAAGCCCATTGTCAATAAAATAGTAATCATAAAGACAAAAGAATCTACTAAGGTCAATATTCCGAATCCCGCTGTTTGGGAAATGGCCTTTAAATCATTTGTAGCACGAGCCATTAAATCACCCGTACGGTTTTTTTCGTAAAATGTTGGTGTCATCTTGAGTAGATGTCCCATAAGTTTAGAACGAAGGAGACGTTCAACTAAAAACGACCCACCAAAAAGCTTATACATCCAAACGTATGTTAAACCATATAGGATCACTGTTAACCCTAATAAAAATCCAATATACTTAAATAGTTCATTGCTCGTTAATGAGCCTATATGGATTGCATCAATCGCTACTCCGATCAGTCTAGGTGGGATGACTTCAAGTATACCAACAACGATTAATAGTGAGATTGCTAAGGCATATCTCTTCCAATACTCTTTAAAAAACCAACTTAATTTCTTTAACACTGCGAACATAAAATTTTAGCTCCTTTCTTTTCATGAACATGGTTGTCGTTATCCGCTTTCTTTCTCTCCAGCAAAACAGATCAACAATATTTCTACATTTCTCATAATCTTTTCCTCCCTTTTAAATTAAAAATATATATAAAACCGGTCATTATAACCGAATTCTACCAACAGAAAAAGCACACCCTAAAGGAAAGAGGAATGTGCCTTTTTACAAACATAAAAAGGCGCAAGCCATAAATATGACCTACGCCATTAATTAGTTGTTTTTAGGGTAAATTAAAACAAATATCTAGAGGTCGTCACGTTATGAAGATATGATTTAGTTTTGACAGATACAATGTGCTTAATCATCAACGTAACCTCCCTTTCCAAAATATTCTATCATACGTAGCTTATCATCATAAAAAATGTCTGTCAATTACCATTTTTATTTATTTTAGATTTACTAAAAAGAGAAGGAAAAAAAATACAGTAATAGGATTTATTATATTTTTGATTCTTTTGGCTCATTTTAATAGTAGGTAGATAAAATGGATGGGTAGGGTCGAGATGGAAGATAAAAAACGGGAAACGTATCCAATAGAGATGATTTTTTGGAGTATTGCTCTACCTGGCTTCGGCCAAATATTAAATAAGCATTATTTAAAGGCCATCATTTTTATTACATTAGAATTCCTAATCAATGTACAAGGAAGAATTAATGTCGCTATTGTCTATAGCTTTCAAGGAGATATAGATCTAGCTATTCAGGCTGTCGATTATGAATGGATCATGTTCTATCCATGTTTATATGTTTTTGCGATCTGGGATGCGTATAAAGGGGCAAAGGAACGTGTTGGTATGAAACAACATATCCCTTTTGAATCCATTCCTTATTCAATAGCGGCATACTTTACAACAATCGGGGTCATTTATTCAAATAAACCTATTCTATCTATAACTTTTGGCCCGATATTTACTCCCATTATTGCAATTACGATTGGGTTTATTATCGGTGGGATTGTGAAAAAGGTTCTAACCAGGAGGTTTGTAAAAGGATAACGGAAGATGTGTGTATAATATTTCTACGATATTTAGAGCAAAATAAAGATAGAAAAAATTTAGGAGGTTACATTTATGCCTGAGAAACCTACAATAACGTCATCTGAACTCGGTGTCCTTTGGCTTACATACCAAGAGAAGACGATGATTTTGCGAATGTTAGAATATTTCATTGAAAAAGCAGACGACGAGAAAGCTAAAAAAATCATGACTGATTTATACAGTGAAATAGACACTTACGTCGGTAAAATAAAAACTATTTTTGAAATGGAAGGTGCGGTTATCCCAGTCGGTTTTACTCCACAAGACGTTAACAAGGATGTTCCTAAGCTATATGATCATGGATTTGATATTATGTTTGTTCGGTTACTAAAAGAGATTAGTATGGGGCTGCATACGATCAATATAACCATGTGTTACCGTGAGGATATTATTATGCTATTCAAGGACCTTACTGCTATTACCCAGGCCGCTTACAATGCTTGTACTCAATATTTGATTGAAAAAGGAATGTTGGCAAGATCTCCTTATGTTACAATGCCCGAAACGGTTGAGTTTGTTAAAGATAAAAACTATTTGAGTGGTATGAATCCACTTACTAAACTAGGAAAAAAACGAACAGTAAATACGGTTGAGGTTGCTTATGTTTATCATGGTATTGAAGCAAATGTTACGGGGTTACAAATGATTACCGGTTTTGCTCAATGTGCCGATAGTTCCGAAGTCAAGAAGTTTTTCTTAAAAGGAGCAGAACTCTCCAAAAGTGTTATTAAAGAGATGGGTGAAACATTTCTCGAAGATGGTATTCAAGTTCCTGGTTCTTCAGGAGGAAATGCCACGCGTTCAACAGTGGCTCCATTTTCAGATAAACTCATGATGTACTGTACCAGTATGTTTTGTAGTTTTTCGATGGGCAGTAATGCAATTGGTACAGCCTTTAGTTTACGGAACGACTTAGCAGCGAAAATGATGCTTTTCTCAAAGGATATTTTTGAATATGCTCATGAAGGTGCAAAAATCATGATTAAGAACGGTTGGATGGAAGAACCACCACAGATGGAAGAACGGAAAGATATAATTAAAGAATAAAATTCTAAAAGTAAAAAAGTAGTGCGATTTCGTAAGTGGAATTGCACTACTTTTATGATTAAGTACGTGTAATTAGGCTTCAAATGCACCTTTAAGTTTTTCTAACTGCCCACTATCAGCTTTTTTTATAGCCACTTTAATTAGTGGTGCCATGATTTTCATGAATCCACCTGCTTCGAATTTTGCAATTAGTGTGATTTTTGTGTCATCATCCTGTTTCGCAAAAGAATATATGTAGTCGGCTCTAAATTTACCTTGAACAGAGGTTATGGTGATTGATTTATATTTAGTAAACTCTGTTATGGTTGAAATATTTTCTTTGCCTCTAGTATGAAATTTATATTCCGTCCCTTTTTTGATTGGTTCGTCTGTCACCTTTATCATAGATGAAACACCTGGAAACCATTTGGAACCGTTTTCTTCAAGGTTAAAAAAAGTTCGATAGTAAATGATTGAGCTGTTACGGTACTAATCCCCCTTTCAAGTGATGCAGAGTTACCAACACCATGATTTGCATAGCCAGTCAGACTTGTAAAAAGAAACACGTAAATAGATAATACTCCTGTTAAGATTGATAACTTCCTTACCATTTAGTCTCCTCCTAATTCCCATTGTGAATTCCACAATTTAACTATTCTACACATATATTGAAATTTATTTTAAATATATATTGGGAAAATCCATACAAAAAACAACGAATTAGGCACAAGAAATACATCCCACTTTCCCAATACCCTTTTCTATAGATTTGAGGTATAATTATAACCTTTTTCAATTGAGGAGTTTTGATAGCAGTATCTTTGGATCATTATCCATGAAGTCTATCGAAGATAAGGTACTGGGTTATCAAAAGTAAAATAAGGAAAAAGGGGATGTTGAATATAAAAATATCATCCCTTAACGCCAAGGGACCTAGTATAAACTACTCCCATTTAAGTTCTTCGCAGCTACTTGGGGTGATTCCATTTTACTTATTGCCGAAATTATTGCTACCCCATCAGCACCTGCCCGCATAACATGACGCGCATTTTCAGCTGTGATCCCTCCAATTCCAACTAATGGAATGGAGATACTAGCCTGTCTCAATTGTGCAATAAGCTCAGGACCTACTACATCCCTGGTATCTAGCTTTGAGAGTGTTGGATACATCGGTCCGACCCCGATATAGTCTGCCCCGTTTTCAATTGCCTGTCTTGCTTCTTCAAGGTTATGGCAGGAGACTCCAAGTAGTTTATTCCCAATTCTCCTCCTAACAGAATCGATATTGCCATCCTCTTGACCAATATGGACACCGTCTGCATCTAGTTTAATCGCAAGTTCTAGATCATCATTTACAATAAAAGGAACCTTATGAATTTTACAAACAACTTGAAGTTTTTTGGCGAACTGAACTCTTTCTTCCCCAACAAGAGCCCCTTCGCCTTTTTCACGAAACTGAAACAGTGTGACGCCACCTTGTATCGCCTGCTCTAACACAAATACCGGATCCTGAATACAGTTGGTACTTCCCATAACAAAATACAACCGAAGTGCTTCTCTTATGTTCATCCTGTAAAGACCCCTTGCTTACGGTATGCCCAGTGATTAGTTGGACCATGTCCGCTTCCGATCATTAGATCGTGTTTGATTGCAGAGTGTATAAATGCTTTTGCTGTTTGAACGGCCTCGAATATCTCTGCACCTTTCGCTAGCTCGGCAGTGATAGCAGCCGAAAACGTGCATCCTGTGCCATGGGTATTTTTTGTATTAATCCTTGGTGTACTAATGGTTTCGAATTGATCCCCATCATAAAAAAGGTCAATCGCCATTTCTTCTGCACCGTGTCCACCTTTGATGACAACATAGCGTACTCCCATTTCCATTAAAACTTTGGCTGCTTCTTTTCTGTCTTCCATGGTTTGAATCGTTAAGCCTGTAAGAACTTCTGCTTCTGGAATATTTGGCGTAATGATTGTTGCTAACGGGATAAGTCTTGTTTTGATTGAATAGATTGCCTCTTGCTGTAACAAGGTAGCACCGCCCTTTGCGATCATGACCGGATCCACAACAACTTGGCTCCAATTATATAGCTGAATAGCATCTGCAACCGATTCAATCAGTTCAGGACTGAAAAGCATCCCAGTTTTTATTGCTTGAGGTGAAAGGTCGTCGGCAACCGATTGCAATTGTGCTCGTATGACCTCCACCGGAACTGGATGCACAGCTTGCACGCCTATGGTATTTTGAGCCGTAATCGCTGTGATGGCTGTCATACCATATACACCTAGCTCTTGAAAGGTTTTTATATCAGCTTGAATCCCTGCTCCTCCACCACTATCTGATCCTGCAATTGTTAATGCTTTGGCAACGTTCATTTTCTCCACCTCTAACC
The DNA here is from genome assembly GCF_049310945.1 of Bacillus sp. DJP31. Lineage (NCBI taxonomy): Bacteria > Bacillati > Bacillota > Bacilli > Caryophanales > Bacillaceae > Bacillus > Bacillus sp. DJP31. Next base: position 87,540 of record NZ_JBMERO010000010.1, read on the forward strand.
TAAGTAACGATGATATATCCCTTTAGCTTCTGAAATATCCTTCGTTCCATGAATGAGGACACGCCCGTCTTGGAATATAACAAGTCGATGTGTACCCGTATCAAAAGATAGTAAAAAGGGATTTCGTTCTATTTTTCCACCTGTAGCTCCTAATAGTGTGGCTACTTCATCTAAATTTCGCTTTGCCCCTTCTTGTGGACGAATTTGAACGGTATCACGTCCGCAAAGTACAGCCGATTTTAATTGATTTTCAAAGGCAAGAAAAGGATAGCTTCGTTCATCACCGCACGATAAGCAATCTGTTCGTTTTAATTTTGCAACCGAAATAGCTGTATGCTGATTGGTCCATAAATCAAACGTTACGAGTTTCCTCCGGACATGCTCTAAGTCCTCAACCAGTATTTTCAACGCTTCTGATACTTGGTAGGCGACGACCATACTAACGGCAGGGCTAATGATTCCTACCGTGTCACATGTGATGCCCCCCATTGGGACCTTCTCTAGCAAGCAATGTAGACACGGTGTTTCTCCGGGTAGAATTGTGTAGCTAATTCCATAGCTTCCCACGCATGCACCATAAATCCAGGGAATGCTGTATTTTTGTGAAATATCATTCATGATCAGTCTTGTATCAAAATTATCGGTTGCATCAATCAGGATATGGACATTTTGAACAAGTCGTTCTAACTCAAGTACATTGGCATCCGTTACAACTGCATTAATTTCAACTTCGCTATTTATTTCAACTAAGCGAAGTCTAGCAGCTATTGCTTTTGGCAGTCTTTCTTCCGCATCCTTCTCAGTGTAAAGTTGCTGGCGCTGGAGGTTGCTCCACTCAACATAATCTCGGTCGACAATGGTGACTTTCCCGACTCCAGCACGTACCAATGCTTCCGCATTGGCACTACCTAATGCACCTGCCCCTATAATTAATACATGTTTTTGTTTTAATTTTCGTTGTCCTTCTACTCCGATTGGAGCAAATAATTCTTGTCTTGAATATCGTTCACTCAAACAGTGCTCAATCCTTCCATTGGACTACTAGCCGTTGCATATCTTTTTTTTGGAATACGTCCTGCTTCGAAACCAAGTCTGCCCGCTTCAATGGCAAGCTTCATTGCTCTCGCCATTTTGACAGGATCCATTGCAGCCGATACAGCTGTGTTCAGAAGAACTCCGTCTGCCCCAAGTTCCATCGCCAGTGCGGCGTCCGCTGGTGAGCCGATTCCTGCATCCACGATAATTGGCACTGTTGCTTGCTCAATAATGAGACTAAGGTTTAGTGGATTAAGGATTCCTTGACCTGATCCAATCGGCGCGGCACCTGGCATGACAGCATGTACGCCTAATTCCTGCAATCGTCTTGCTAGTATCACATCATCTGAAATATATGGTAACACAATAAACCCTTCATTTAATAATATCTCGCATGCCTTGAACGTCTCGATTGGATCTGGAAGTAAGGTGTTAAAGTCCCCTATAACCTCTACTTTTATCATGTCACAAAGCCCTGAAGCTTTCGCTAATCTGGCAATTCGCAAGGCTTCTTCGGCGTTTTTCGCTCCAGCAGTGTTAGGTAAAAGCGTAAAACGTTTTACATCAAGCTTACTTAACAAATTCGGCTGCTCTGAATCAAAAATGTCCATTCTTCTTACAGCAAACGTCAAAATTTCTGATTCTGAAACATCCACTGCTTCTTTTTGAACATCAAAATTTGGATACTTCCCCGTTCCTAAAAGTAACCGTGATGTAAATGAATATGAACCAATTTTCAACATATTACCCGCCTCCTACAAAATGTACAATCTCAATTTGGTCACCGTCATTTAGATGGACAAGGTGATGCCCCGATTTTTCTAAAATATTTTGATTATGTTCAATAATGATAACCTTTTCTTGTAGCTGAAAATGCTGTACTAAATCTTCAACACTATTTACATCATCTGAAACAATCACATCTTCTCCGTTAATTCGTAGCTTCAATTCGGGTCTTCCTCCTTTTCTTGTGATCTAGTGAAAACGCTGCTAGATTATGGGATTCCAGTTTCCCTTCTATCATGTCTGCCATGATTTCTCCCGTTATCGGACTTAATAATATCCCATTTCGAAAATGACCACTTGCTACATAGAGCCCTTTAATGAAAGGATGCTCTCCTAAATAAGGTTGACCATCAAAGGTCTGTGGTCGAATGCCAGCCCATGATTTTTCCCATTCTGCTCCTTCAAGAGCTGGTAATAGATTAATTGCAGATTTTAAAAGCTGAGAAATGCCAGCAACAGTTACTGTCTCGTCATAGTTGTGAGGAATCATCGTTGCCCCGACTATTAAACGACCTTCCCTCTTCGGAACAATATAGCAATCCTCAGAGAAAATGGTTTTCGCTAATAGTTCCTCTGTCGTCCTTACTGAAAAACATTCCCCTTTTACAGGGTAGATTGGAGGAATGAGATTAGACTTTTGGATGATGTGCTGTGTCCAAGCCCCACATGTTACAACGACAGTTTCGGTGTAGAAATTTTCAGTGTTAGTTATTACACCTTGAACACGACCTTCTTCGATGATAAAGTCCACAACTTCTGTATATTCTAGTATTCTAGTTCCTAATGATTCTGCTCCCTTTGCAAAGCTAGCAGCTAATTTAGGGGCCGAAACCTGCCCATCATTTGGTGCGTACATAGCCCCAAGAACTTTTTTTGATAAATGAGGTTCAAGCCTTCGCACTTCATTATCTGACAACCAACTTGTCTCCTCGCCTGTTGCCTTCTGAAAACGAGTCGAAGCTTGGAGTTGATGTACTTTCTCTTCAGTCAAAGCGACGGAGAGCATTCCTTTTTTAATCAGTTCAATATCTATATTAGTCCTTTCTTTTAATTCCTGAGCTAATGAAGGAAACATATTGCGGCTATCTCTTGCTAATTCAAACAGAGGTCCCGCTTCAGTGAATTCAGCTTGAACGGCTAGCATCCCAGCTGCGGCACTTGTTGCCCTCTGATTGATTTTTTCCTTTTCTAGTATCAGGACTGATTTTCCTCTTTTGGAAAGTGAATAAGCAATGGAATGACCAATGATTCCTCCACCAATAACTAGGACATCATAATGTTGTTTCATGCTGTTCCTCCTTCCATTTTGTTAGTACTTGTGAGTATCTTTCTGCAGCAATATGCGGATCTTTCGCATCTAAAATCCCAGAAATCACAGCAATTCCAGAAGCACCGTGGTTAAGAACCGTCTTGGTATTCTCAGGTGTAATCCCACCAATTGCAATAATTGGCAGACTGATATTTTTTGAGAATTCCTCTAGTAGCTTACAACCCCGTGGCTCTAAACCCAATTTTGAGCTTGAATGGAAGATATGGCCAAAAAATGCGTAATCAGCACCTCCTTTTTCTCCCTTTTGTAGCTCTGGCAAAGAATGTGTAGAGCAACCAATTGTTAAATTTGGAAATGTACTTCTGACTACCTTTACTTGAAGACTATGATGTGCGAGTTGCACTCCACTAACCCCAAGAGCTACTGCGACATCCACTCTATCATTAATGATGATTTTCTTTTTAGCAATGCCTGCATCAAGTAGCCATTGTATTCCTTCATATAGCTCGAATGCCGTTTTCTGTTTTTCTCGAATATGAAAATAATCAACAAAAACATCGACTTTACTCGCAATTTCGGCAAAATCTTTTAGTGAAAGCTTTCCGTTTGAGACTAGATGTATACCCACCTTTCAAATCCTTTCTTCTTATTGATATCGAACATCTTGTATTGAAAAGTAAGGAAAATAGTTTCCTAGACCATAGGAAGCTGCTATCAAAAGGATAAGGAGGAGAACGAAATAGGTATCCATTCTTGAAAAGCCAACACGGTAATAAAAGGTTCTCGATTGAGACGAAGAAAAACGTTTCGCTTCCATCGCTACGCCAATTCGGAAAGCTCTTCTAATGCTTTGAGATAATAATGGAATACTATAAGCTTTAAGCTTTGACGGTATAGAAGATAACCCCTTTTTACGGTGAACGCCTCTTACCTTTAATGCTCCATGAACGACTTGAAATTCCTCGAACATAATCGGTAGTAAACGATATCCAGCGAGAAAGCTATAGGCATATTTCGGACTTAGTTTAGCCTGCTGCATTAATGAATAGAACAAAAGTACAGGCTTTGTCGTTAATGAAAACAGGAGACCTATAAATCCAAAGACGAGAGCCCGGAGACCAATATGAACTCCTCTAAAAAAACTTTCCTCCGTAATGTGCACAAGTCCCCACTTTACCCAAGTGGTGTCTCCCAAGCCAAATAAAATCATGGAAGTGGACGTCGAGATAAACACGAGTATAAATGGCAGTAAAAACAAAAAAACTAGTTTCATTGGAAATCCATTGAAGGCAAAAAAGATCATGCAGACAAGGATTGTTAAGTTGAGCAAAACATTGATGTTATGAATCATTAGAATAGCAACAAATAATAAAATCATCCCGATTAGTTTTAAAGTAGGGTTAATTTTATACATCCACGTCTCTATCATGTGTGTGTTCACACCTTTTTTACGGTTTTATGCTCGTGACCGCATAGTTTTTGTGTTTATTGATGAATACTCAGGCTTTTGCCTGCTAATCATTCATCCTTCATCAGTGATCATGCGATATATCGGCGATTTTCCGAATATATCAGCGATTATCCAAATATATCGGCGATTTTCCGGATATATCAGCGATTTTCCGAATATATCGGCGATTTTCCGAATATATCAGCGATTTTCCGAATATATCAGCGATTTTCCGAATATATCAGCGATTTTCCGAATATATCGGCGATTTTCCGAATATATCCGCGATTTTCCAAATATATCGGCGATTTTCCGGATATATCAGCGATTTTCCGAATATATCGGCGATTTTCCGAATATATCAGCGATTTTTCGAATATATCGGCGATTTTCCGAATATATCAGCGATTTTCCGAATATATCGGCGATTTTCCAAATATATCGGCGATTTTCCGAATATATCGGCGATTTTACAAATATATCGGCGATTTTCCGAATATATCAGCGATTTTACAAATATATCGGCGATTTTACGAATATATCGGCGATTATCCAAATATATCGGCGATTTTCCGAATATATCGGCGATTATCCAAATATATCGGCGATTTTACAAATATATCAGCGATTTTCCGAATATATCGGCGATTTTCTGAATATATCGGCGATTATCCAAATATATCGGCGATTTTCCGAATATATCAGCTATTTTCCAAATATATCGGCGATTTTCCGAATATATCAGCGATTTTCCGAATATATCAGCGATTTTCTGAATATATCGGCGATTTTCCAAATATATCGGCGATTTTCCAAATATATCGGCGATTTTCCGAATATATCAGCGATTTTACAAATATATCGGCGATTTTCCGAATATATCAGCGATTTTCCGAATATATCGACAATAATCCATATTTATCCTATTTATCTTTATTTCACATATTGAAGATGCTTTGTTACTTCTTTCTTTGTGATGTAGCTGTCCTCCACTAATTGCCCATCCCGAATCGTCCACTTTCTGGTTGCAAAATGTTCAACGATGTTTTCGTCATGTGTCACCATGAGAATAGTAGTGCCTTTTTTTCGTTCTTCTTCTAAATCATTCAATAAGGCAAAGGTGTTTTTACTGTCTTGACCAAAGGTTGGTTCATCTAATAATAAAATCGCTTGATTCTGTATAATGGATGCAGCGACACTCAGCCTTCTTTTCTGTCCCATTGACAGCTGGTAAGGGTGCTTATGCTGATGGTCAACTAATTGAAAACGTTCAAGTTTATCGACTACCTTTTCACGGATTACACTCTCATTCTCTTGGCAGAGACGAAGAGAATGGGACAGCTCGTCGTAAACAGAATGGGTAACAAATTGAAACTCTGGATTTTGAAAAACAAAGGCTAATTCAAGAAATAGTTCTCTTTTTCGGTGAACTAGCTTCCCATTTAGCACATAATCACCACTTGTTTTAAGTAGCTGCATCAAGCCTAGAAGCAAACTACTCTTACCTGCCCCATTTTCTCCAAAGATAGTAATCCACTCGTGAGTATCGATGTCTGCTTTTGGGACGAATACAACTCGTTCCTTCTTTCTTTTAACCTCAAAGTCTTTTAAAGATAGAATAGGGGTAGTTAGTTGTTGCGCAAAAGTTTCCATTTTTTCTTCCCGTTTGGCAGCAAACTCATCCCAGACTCCAGGGTACCAAATACCGTGTTCGCGTAATAAAGATAAATGAGAAGATAAGACCTCCGCCTTTTTCCCATCTGCTATTATTTCTCCAAACCTATTAAACACAATCACTCGATCAACTATTTCTATAACATGTTCGAGTTTATGCTCAACAATAACTAATGTTTGATTACTCATCAATTTCCTTATTGTATCCCATACATCCTTCGTTCCCTCTGGATCGAGCATGGCCGTTGGTTCATCTAAAAATAAAACATCCGGTTCAAGCGCCAAGATTGAGGCAATTGCAAGCCTTTGTTTTTGACCACCTGATAAAGTTTGGATATTTGTATGTGAATCTGCTAATCTTAACCCTACCTTTTCTAGGTAACTATCTATTTTCTCCTTCATCAATTCTCTTGGAGTTTGCAGATTTTCTAGGACAAAGGCAATTTCCTCATCCACATATGGCATACAAAATTGGCTATCTGGATCTTGAAATACGTAACCCGATGAGTCCGGAATGTGGAGTGCTTCTGCTTTCATCGGGACTACCACTGAGTGTGGAATAATACCTGCAAACACCTGTAACAATGTTGATTTCCCACACCCTGAAGGGCCAAGGAGAAGCACTTTCTCCCCCTTGTTTATCGATACACTCAAGTCCTTAAACAGCAATCCTTCTTCTTTTGGAAATTTTAATCTCAATTTCTCAACATGGATGTAAGGCTTCATTATCATTGATTTAGTGCATCATAATCAGATTGGTCAGCCGTCCGAACAAGGTTTGTAACCCCAGTTTTTTCTAAAGCCTTCACTAATACATAAGCAAAAATTCCCGCTAATAGAATCGCACCCACTGTTCTAGCACCAATGAACAGACTCAGGTTCCAAAGTGCTAGATCGCCAAGATACCCTTTATACCAATCCATAAGTAGGGATCCAACAGTTGAACCGATTGCTGCTAGGATTACTACACCCATGTCAAAGCGTTTATATAAGAATAATAGAAACACTAGCTCAGCACCTAATCCTTGAAGCACACCATAAAGTAAAACTTCTACTCCGTATTGTGAACCCAATAATAATTCTCCAGAAGAGGCTGCAATCTCTGCTAGAAGGGCAACACCCGGCTTACGAATAATGAGAAACGCGACTGTTGCCGCAATAAACCACATTCCATACACAAGCTGGTCGATATGAAGACCTAATGGTGCAACGAATGAATACAGTGGTCCCCATAGCTTATAAACAACCCCAAACACAATGGCTATCACAATCGTTATTAATACATCTGTTAATTTTAGTCCTCTTGACATATCAATTTCCTCCGTTATATTAGTTGTGATGAGTTAGATACAGGCCATTTTTCTTTTGTATAGGCCATTTCCCAAAAAGAATACTCATACTGACTACTCAACCAGAAATGCTCTCTCATCCGGTTACGATCGTCTTCTGTTACCGTCTCGGCAATCTCATCTAAGCGATTAATTTGTTCTTCTACCAACTCTCTAAACCATTCCCCGCCATATGCAGCAATCCAATCCTGATAGATTGGCTCTGCTGGCGTTGCACCTTGAAGTCTTTCACCAATCTCATAGTAAAGCCAATAGCAAGGCAGCAAGGTTGAAAGAATATCTCCTAAATGCCCATAGCCTCCTCGGTACATATGTGAGGTATAAGCATACGCAGTAGGTGCAGGGCGAAAGGCATCTCTTTCTTCCTGCGTTATTCCTAAACGTTTTGAGAAGTTTTCGTGTAGCTGGAGCTCCGCTTCATATGTGCCTTGAGCGTGAGCAGCAAATCTTGCGGTTGTATGTATATCTCCTGCTTTGGCTGCCCCAAGTGCTTGAATTTTTGAAAAATGAGTTAAATAGTAAGCATCCTGTAAAATGTAGTACCGAAAGCAATCGAGTGGTAAACTTCCGTCAGCAATTCCAGTAACAAAAGGATGTGTAAAGCTTGCTTCCCAAATTGAGTCAGCGTTTTGTCTTATTTGCTCAGTAAATTTCATGCTTTTTCCTCCCATTTTTTTTGATAATAGGTTAGCTAGACGCAAAAAAACCACTTCCCTTACAAACGTAAGAAAAGTGGTTAGTATTGGAGACCATAATAGACATAGTTCCATCCCTCACTTCCCTACGCTGGTATAATCCAGATCAGGTTCAAAGGGTCTTAAAGTATACTTTAATCTCAGCCTTTTAAAGGCTCCCCCAGTGGAAAAATATTCAATTTCGAATTCGTATTTATCATAACATTTCAAATCGAATTGTCAATAATAAATTTTCACCCTCTTACACTATATTTTAAAATATGGATAACTGAAATTATTTGGATTCAAAAAAGCACGCCCAATAAGCGTGCTTTTTAAGCATAATTTAATTCATACTTGATAAACGCTCAACCGCTTCATCCGTTTGTTTAATTGTAACTAGTAGTTCTTCATTTTTGTCATTTTGCGTTTGGGCAGTTGCAGTAATCTCTTCAATGGCTGCCGTTGTTTGTTGGATTACTGCCGCAAACTCATTGACTGCTCTTTCAACTTGATTTGAATCATTCCCAATTTTATTTGCAAGCTCTTCAAACGAATTGACTTCTTGAAGTAGTGTGTGGATATGTGTGTCAATCCCTTCAAATATCGCCTTCGTTTGTTGTGTTATTTGGATATTGCCATCCATCTCTGTTCCAATATCCAGCATTTGTCCTTGCGTTTTGGTCGTACTCGTGCTGATTTCAGAAAGGTTACCAGATATTTTTTTGGCAGTCTGTTCTGTCGTTTCAGCTAATTTACGAATTTCCTCAGCAACGACCGAGAACCCTCTTCCACTTTCTCCAGCTCGTGCGGCTTCAATAGACGCATTTAAGGCAAGGAGATTCGTTTGAGTGGTAATGTCTTGAATAGCTTTAATAGATGAAGTTGATTCACTTACAAATTGACTCAACTGCTTCATTTCCTGTGACATAGACACAATAAGAGCTCTGAATTGATGCATTTTGTCTTCTAACTGAATGGCTTTTACACTACCTTGTTTTGAATCTTCAACCGATTGAGTTGTACGCTCGCTAATCGTATGAACACGTCCAAGCATTTCCTGAACCATGCCATTTGTATTTTCAATAACATCCATAATATCATTTACTGCATTTGCCTGAGATTGCATACCAGTTGCAACCTCTTGAATAGAGGTATTTACTTCATTAAAAGATTGCTGATTAATACCTGATTGATCACGAATATCTCTCATATTTACAGCGATAATTCCAGTGTTTTCTATTATAGCAACTTTTGTATCTTGTTCTTTAGCTAATGATTCTTCCATACTAGCAGACATTTCTTCAAGTCTAGTATTAAATTGTCTTGAAATCACTTCTTGTAAGAAAAGCACGACAAACACCAATACTAATAAAAGTAACGTAGAAGTCATATTTTCAATTAGTTCATAAGCAACTGTCATATAATATCCAACCATAAGTCCAGTTGATAAAATCATACCCGTTACTACAAGCTTACGATCCAAGTAAAGGGCTGCGCAGGCTAATAAATAAAAAGGTAACAAAATATTCGTTTCAGAGATACCACCAAACATAATCAAACCTAATACTGCTGTAATTCCTACTAAAGCTAAGTATGGAAGAGCATTTGTAAGCTTCTTAGTAAAATGAAGTGAACCAACAATTGCAATGACAGTAGATCCACCGATAACCACTTTGAGGATAGTTGCCAATTTAGCTCCTATTGAAAGATCCACAACTGTTGCTAGCACAACAGAAACAACTAACATAATAAACATAATCTTGTTTTTTCTTCTTAAAGTCTCAAACTTAATCAAATCTTGATCCATTTGGCCCACTCCTCTTAATCTATGTATCCTTATTATCGGTTCAACTATATTGATTTTTTATAAAGTAAAATTTACCAATTTAACTTAAAACGACAAATAACGACAAGTTTACTCTTTATATAATATGAGATTGATAAGCCTTCGTCTATATTTATTTTTGATTAATCTTATAAGAGGATGTTCAAAAAGTCCGGCAAAAATAGCTTCGAATTTCTTCGTCAGCTCGTCTTTTCCGCTCCTCTCGTATACAAAACATACGCGCAGGAAGCTCAAGACTTCGCTTCCTTGAACTTCTTTGCTCTTTTTGTCCTCCTTTTTGAACAGGCTCTATAAGAAAGAAGGTTTAGACTTTTTAAATAAGTGGTAAGGATACGTATAGCGATTTGGTGGAGGAATTTTATGACTGAAAACCATCTTCTTCGGTGTTATGTGGTTTCTAGTGAACTATATTTTTACCTATATCTTAATTTAAAAAATTCCCTTTATTTACCAAGGGAATTTTCAGCGTATTCGTAAAAAGTTCATACTATGCAGTCACAATCACATCTACAATATAAGTAGACCATTCAATCGCTTTTGAGTAGCAATCCATCCCCACTTCTTCTGTGATTTGTAATTTTTGGCATAGTTCAGAAAAAAGCAACCAATCCCCTGTCTCTAAGGACTTCATTAGAAGTAATGAATCTCCAAAAACATTATCTGACCCAATTAAAGCATCCTTTATCTCAGTAGAAAAGGGTAGTTCCTCCAATGCAATTTCCATTGGGCGATGAAGTAATGTATCAATTAAGGAAAACATCCCGAGTAAAAAAAGTTCAGAGCTGTTCTGTTTTACATGTTCAGCTAAAAGTTCACCCATTTTAGCTCTTGTTAAACATAATTGTATAACCTGAATAGAGACTTCTTTGTTCAAACTAGATAAAGAAATAATGAAGATCCACTTTTTTACTTCTGTTAATCCTAATAATACAATTGCTTGCTTAATAGATGTAATCTTACTTCTTAATTGAAAACCAGCAGAATTGATTAACTTTAATAGCTTGTATGACAAGGCTAAGTCTCGTTCTACTAGACTAGTTATATTTTCAATGTTAGGATCTATTTTATTAATCTCTTGAATTATCTCAACGTGAAAATGGGAGATAACAGGTACATCATCCGCTTTGATAATAACCGGCTTGCTAAAGAAGTATCCTTGAAAATAATGGTAACCAAGCTTTACGGCCAATTCAAATTCTTCTCTTGTTTCAACCTTCTCCGCTAAGAGCTTGATTCCGTGTTCCCTAGCCAGTTCTAACAATATTCTATGCTCTATGGCTGTCGTTTTAGGAAATTCAACTTTAATTATGTCCGCCAGGGATACTAACTCTTTGTATTTATCTTCATATATAAAATCATCTAATGCAATGGCATATCCTAATTTCTTCAAATTAGTTATGGCTTCAATAACTTCCACAGTTGGTTCTATGTCTTCTAATATTTCGACCACCACAGATTCAGCTGGAAAATATGTAGGAAAGCCCTTAAGCAAAAGATTCACTGTAAAATTAATAAAGCATTTTTTATCATTTGCTATCTTATCCACACCAATTGTCACAAAGCTATTCACTAAAACATCAATTGTTGCTTTATCTCCATCAAAATGATTATAAAAGTTCTCTTGACCATTTCTATATAATAATTCATAGCCGTATAGTTGTTCATTTGAATCTAAAATCGGTTGTCTTGCTACAAAAACTTCCAAGTAAGTTCCCCCTTGATGCGTAAAAATACTTTCTTAATTATAAACCACTTCGACAATAGTTAACAGGGGTTCACAGGGTTTTTTCCTGAAAAGAAAGTGGGAATTTCATGTTAAGGTTTAGAAAGATAAAGTAATCTCGAAATTTTTAAAGTATGTAATAGATTTCGAAATAAGCTTGAATTAGAAACAAGAAAAAAATACTTTTCAAAACTAGAGCATTTACTTAAAAAATCAAATAAGAATACGGAAGAGAAACAATTCTAGATTTGTGTTATCGATTAAACTAATTATCCCACTAGCTCAGAATAGGTAATGATTTTCGGTAGACGCACTCGGAGTGGATTAAAGACTAAACCTAGAAAATCTTTATATTTCCCCGAAAAATCATTTTAATAAAATAGAATTTAAAAAAGAGAGAATATTATAACATAAATTGAAAATAAAGTGTATTGGGAAAATAGGGCTTAATAATAGCGTTTAATCAATGAAAAACACCATGATTTTCCCAATACACTTTTTCTGAATATTGGTATATGAATGAAAATGGATATTGTTTACTGCATATTCAAATTAAGTATCTTTAGGATTTACAGATTTAGAAATTCAGAACATGGACAAAGAAGAATTTCTTCTAAATAAGGATCTAATTGGTGAAGTTGTAAGTTCTTCAACTGAGTATTTTAAAATAATTGCCCCCTCTTCAGAAGATGCATTAAACAATCAAATAAGTGAGCTATATAAAGAAAAAGAAAAAGTTGTTAAACCGTCTAAATTAATAAAGTTGGACCAACAGGCTTATTTTGATGAATTGGCTAAAGACAAGGAATTATCTGCGCTAGAAGATAATAAAGGTCTATTTTCGATTACAGCTAGTAGCGACACGGAACCTACATCTTATAAGCGAATGACAACAACTATAACTAAACTTAATACGAACACATATCGTTTAAAAAATTCTGTAACGTGGGATAAATTACCGTTTTACTGATATGTAGATGTTACTGGAGTTGGAATTAATGAATCCTTTTGGGGTCCTGTAGTAGACACTCAATATGGAAAGCAAGACTGGACAACCTGGAGTTACTGTAATAATACTCAATCTGGCAGTGCTACTTATAACACTAGTAGTAGTGCATTTAAAAAGGGTTCTGGTGGATATTCATTAAAGGTTAATCTTCCTAATGATGAAACAGTTGGAGGATGTGCTGCAGATAAAGTTATGACTCTATCAAGCTATATGTACTATTCTGTAAATGTGTTAGCAAGTAGTAATGTAATTGATGCTTATGGACAATATGCGCATCAAGAAGACGAATATACTCTTTCACCAAGTATTTCTTTAACGGGATTTTCTTTCGGAGTTACTCCAGCAAATGTATTTTCAATCCATCCTAATACTCATGCTCAGGTTTATAGATAAATCCAAGAAAACCTTCCATTTTATTGGAAGGTTTTGGTTTTTCTGATTAAAATTAAGTTATTTTTTTTTTAAAATGGCTTATTAATATATTTATAATATATATCATACCAATCGCTGCAAATAAAAAAATAATGAAGTTCATTCCTTCAGATTTATGAAAGTTATTAAACCCTCGTAAATAATAAAATAAAAAAGCAAATGATATATATATTGCTGCTGATACGTGTTTCAATCTTATCGACTCCTTTACTTTTCATCTGATTTACTTGACTTGCAAAAATATTGTCAGCTAGAATTTTGTCTATTGCCTCAATTGCTAATTACCATTGTCGAAACAGTAAAAAAAGTCATTGTGCATTTTTGGTGTAGAGTTTTGACCTACAACTTCTTAGAGCATCAACGTCATGATGGCAAAGAGAAATACCATTAAAGATAGGATTTGGAAAGACCACCTTGGTAAATCACTGTATACGCTTACGAACAGGCATTAGCTAAAAAATTGCTCGCTGAGGTACTGAAAGAACTAAAGCTTACAGCTTTAAAATCATTTAGACTGCATAAACTATCAGTCTGCCCTTTTTTAGGGGTCTGTCTTAAAAATGCATTAGTCATGTGATTTATAATTTTCTAACTATTCCGAATTTTAAACTAAATTACCTGAATTTAATAGGTTTTTATTTATTATTTACCAATAAATGACGCCCCTTTTTATGGAATATCTATTTCCCCGGTTTAATGTAATAAACAATAAGTAGCATCATAAACGATATAAAAATCATCACAGTAACCAAGATCCAAGCCGTCTCCATGTTCCCGGAATCCATCGCAATATAGATAGCCGTTGGAATGGTCTGGGTCTTTCCAGGAATATTTCCCGCTACAATCAAGGTTGCTCCAAACTCACCTAATGCTCTAGCGAAACTCAATATACTTCCTGTCACGATTGCTTTAAAAGCTAAGGGTAAGGATATTTTAGTAAATACTTTCTTTTCGCTCGCTCCATCCACTCTTGCTGCATCTTCTATTTCTGTATCTACAGCTTCAAAACCCGTCTTTGTTGATTGGTACATTAAAGGAAATGCAACAACCGTAGAAGCTAGAACAGCAGCCCACCATGTAAAAACAACGGGCTGATTAAAAAGCCACTCAAAAAACTCCCCAATCGGACTGTTCGCTCCAAACGTAACTAATAGGACAAAACCAACAACCGATGGAGGCAGCACCAACGGTAAAAGTAGCAGTGTTTCTATGATTACTTTCCCCTTAAACTGAGCTCGAGCCATTACACGACCAACAATAGTCCCTAAAATTATTACAGTAAGACTCGCTAAACAGGCCACCTGAATAGAAAGCATTATAGGTTCAATCAACTCAACCATCATTCTATTTTTCCAATCCTTTAAATCCATATTTTTCAAAAATCACGATCACTTGCTTTCTTTGTAAAAAATGATAGAAGATCTCCGTTTCTTCGAGGTGACTCGTATTGTTAATAACACCAATTGAATAGTTAATAGGAGAATGCCATTTCTCATCCGCTGTTGACAAAACGGTAACTTTTGGAGATGTTAAGGCATCAGTTAAATAGACGATTCCTAGCTCCACATTTTCTGTTTCCAAATAAGAAAGAACCTGTCTAACGTCTTTCCCATAAATTAATTTCGGTTCAATCTGTTTCCATATCCCGATTGATTGAAATGTTTCTTTCGCGTATTGTCCAGCTGGGACAGTTTCAGGAAGCCCAATAGCAATAGATTGTATATTATTATTTTTTATATCTTGAAAAGAAAGAACATGATTATTTGCATTTTTTTTTTCAATTAATACGAGTGAATTTTGAAGAATGTCTACACTTTTATCCTTCATAATCAGATCTTGTTGTTTAAGTAACTCGAATTTTTCTTTTGAAGCAGATAAAAATAGATCAATTGGTGCCCCTTGAACAATTTGTTGCTGTAGAGATCCAGATGAGCCAAAATTAAAAGAAACTTGTATAGTCGGATATTCCTTCGTAAATTCATCCCTTATTTCTTCCAAAGCATCCTTCAGACTAGCGGCAGCAGAAATGGTAATCTCTTTAGACTCTATATCAGACTGCATGCCACAACCAGTAAAACTCACAAGAATAAAAAGCAAAAAAAGATATTTCATAGTACACCTCTTAAATTTTAAAGTTTTTTCCTTATGTACTATACCGAAATAATCTGTTGTGACAACAAGTAATTGTTTTATTGCTTATATCAACTATAAATTAAGCTGAAACTATATGAAACAACATACGTACATTAACTGAAGTATTTTTAAGGAGATGGATAATGGAGACTAAAGAAGAACTAGAACTGGAACTGCGAAAGATAGAAGTCTGGGAGAACGATCAGAAAGGACTTTGGTTTTGGGAGAAGCTTGGACGTATTCCCTTTATGTTGTTGGACAAAGTGACACCAGCGTTTATTCAAAATAAGATAAGTTCACTACTTGATGAGCTAGGGCAATTTCTTCAAACAGGTGGCAAATATTTAGTCCAAGAACAGCATATTCTCTCTAAATTCAATCAAAATTTACCTCCGGATACACAAGTACATAGTATTGAAGAAGTTTCACAGGTTCCACTACAGACAATGTACAAAATTAGCTCTGAGCTGAGTAAAAGCAGACAGAACATAGCTACAGTACAAGGGGCTACAACTGGATTCGGTGGGATTTTCACATTAGCGATTGATATCCCCGTTTTGCTTGGATTATCACTAAAAACCCTCCAGGAAATTGCCATCGTTTATGGGTATGATCCAAATGACCGTGCTGAGCGAATTTTCATTGTAAAATCTCTTCAATTTGCATCAGCTGATGTTGTAGGAAAGCAGGCTATCTTAAAAGAACTAGCTGGTTTTTACAAACGAGAGGAACATCAGAAGGAAATGATGTCCCAGCTCCAAGGCTTTCGTGAGGTGGTCTATACATACCGTGATCAATTTGGCTGGAAAAAATTATTTCAGCTAATTCCAGTTGCAGGTATGGTTTTTGGTGCTTTCATTAATCGTTCTATGATTTCGGACATCAGCGAGGCAGGAACAATGCTTTACCAAAAAAGAAGAATAATGGAGAGACTTCATAGCAAAAATAAGGATTGATCGTAAAATTTGATGAATTGTTGGTGATGCCATTTGGTTTTAACCAAGACTATAGAAGAAAGCATCAAGAAACACTCCCTCCCCTATGAACATGATCAACATCTAGCACCTCTACTTGAGACCATTGGAGAGGTGAAGTATGTTCTTTTGGGGGGAAGCTTCACATGGTACATCAGAATTTTATACGAAGCGTTCAGAGATTACGAAAAGACTAATTCTAGAAAAAAAGTTCACTTTCATTGCAGTTGAAGGAGATTGTCCCTCCTGTTATGAAGTGAATCGTTATGTGTTGGGCTATGAAACTCCTTACACTAGTGGAAAAGAAGTACTACAAGCCTTTAACAGGTGGCCAACCTGGATGTGGGCAAATGAAGAAGTATTGGATTTAGTTGAATGGTTAAAAGAATATAATGAATCACAAGAAGTCTTGGCCACCGAGCAATTGGAGTTATTTATCACCCTGAGCACGAGCATTTAGGAAATTATGTGCCATCAAGAATGTCCGAACGCTATGATGCATTTATCTTTATTGATGAAACAAAAGCATTATCACCCATTTCCGTTCTGAATGAAACAATTTAGAAGCTACCCATTTCGATTGGGTAGCTTTTTGACGTTATATGTTTGATTTTTTGCTGAAATTAGAAATTCACCTCAACTAAACTAGTTCGCAATCACAATGAGACAGTGATTTTCGGCAATAATTTCAATATATCAGCGTTTTTTTCATTTTATCAGCGATTTATGAGATATATCAGCGATTCTTCCATTATATCGGCGATTACTCGGATATATCAGCGATAAGACGTTTTTCGACAAAATAATCACATCCAACCTCCGCAAAAACTATGCAACTAGATTCTATTTCAACAACTTCTTAACAATGGCTAGCCCATTCTTAAAAGTAGGATACCTAAACGGCAAATCAACCTTTGTTGTCTGTTTTAAAATACTTTTGTAATGGGAGAACGTAGAGAAACTAAATTCACCGTGATAGCTTCCAATTCCACTTTCTCCTACTCCTCCAAATGGTAAATACGGGGTAGCAATATGCATTAATGTATCATTAATACAGCCCCCTCCAAACGAAATATTCTCAGTAACCTTTGCTTGAGTTGTCTGACTCTCCGAGAATAAATAGAGAGCAAGTGGCTTAGGGCGAGACTGGATCAGTGCTATTGCATCTTCTAGAGTTTCATACTCCACTACTGGAAAAATCGGACCAAAGATTTCTTCCTTCATAACAGCTGAATCTAATGAAACCTGATCTAATATAGTTGGCTCCATTTTAAGCTCTTCCTTATTTGACCCCCCTCCAAAGATGACTTCCCCGTCTCTCAGATAAGTGGATAATCGATCAAAATGACTTTCATTCACTATGCGCCCATAATCAGGATTGTTCAGAGCATCACCGTAAAATTCTTTTATTGTGAATTCAAGCTTCTCTAGAAAAACAGATTTAATTTCTTTATCAACCAGTAAATAATCAGGTGCGATACAGGTTTGACCAGCATTTGTAAACTTTCCAAATGCAATTCTCTTAGCCGCTATCTCCAGGTTCGCATCTCTATGAACGATACATGGGCTTTTCCCACCAAGTTCAAGCGTTACGGGTATTAACTGATTTGCTGCCTCACGCATCACGATTTTCCCAACTGCTACACTACCTGTAAAAAAAATATAGTCTAGACGTTGCTTAAGAAGGATTTGACTTATTTTCACACCACCTTGTATAACACTTACAAGGTCCTCATCAAAAGTATTAGTTATTATCTTTTCAATAACGGCTGAAACATGGGGTGTTAATTCAGATGGTTTAATAATCGCTGTGTTTCCTGCTGCAATCGCACCTACTAGTGGGGAGATTGCTAACAAAAAGGGATAATTCCAAGGAGCAATTATAAGTACGACCCCATATGGTTCAGGTATAACGTAACTGGTTGATCCAACATGGGTAAGTGCTGTTTGACTCCGCTTTGGCTTCGCCCACCCTTTTAGTTTTGAGGTTACAAGACTTATTTCCTTAAGAAGCATTCCAATTTCAGTTGTATAAGCTTCTAAATTAGATTTGTTTAAATCCTTTTTAAGGGAATCCATGATCAGATCTTCATATTGAATAACAGCTTCTCTGAGTTGTTTTAATTGGGTAATTCTTCTATCTAAGTCCCTTGTTGAACCCTTGTAAAAGGAAATTCTCTGTCTTTCTACAATTTTACTTATTGAATCTTCATTCCAATCGTTCTTCATCCAAAGCACCTCTTCCAAAAAACAAGCTCTATCTTATAGTATAAGAATCTTATTCACAAAATGCTATTTACTTATTGCATCTCCCTCAAATAAAAAGGCAAGTACATGGAGAGCCGTGAATAGGTTAGATCCAATAAATCGAAAAGGATGTTGAAAATGCTCACTAAAGTCAGGTCATTTTTGTGTATTCCTCTATTTAATGACCACCTGCTGTAACCTTTAACCCAATTATTCCAGTTAGGATGAAAAGTAGAAATACAATTCGAATGAAGTCCCTTGGTTCATTGAATACAATCATTCCCACGATAATTGCACCTATAGCACCGATTCCTGTCCAGATCGCGTAAGCTGTTCCTATCGGAAGTGTTTTGACTGCTAAAGCTAGAAAATAGAAACTAATGATCATGCCTATGATGGTTACAATTGTGGGATAAAGCTTCGAGAATCCTTCCGTGTATTTAAGTCCAATTGCCCAAACCACCTCAAAAACTCCTGCAATTGCTAAATAAATCCAAGCCATGTCCAGTTCCTTCCTCCTTTAATTAATTAAAATTTATTTATATTTCTTACTTCTAAACACATAGGCTTCTCGTTTTTAGTTTGCACATTTTTTAAATAAAAAAGCCCTGAGAGTATTCAATAAAGATAGCTCCCGGGCTTTTGTCCATCCGTGTACATGAGGCATGACTCATGCGTTTTCTCTTGAACCAGACCAAGTATCTGCGGAACCCTAGAAAACCTTTTTATTACGTTCAAAGTTAGCACATGAATATATATTGAGTCAAAATTTTAAATAGAAAACAATTTCCCTTTTGACCCAATAATACCTAATTTCATAAGTGCATTCCATTGACGGGTTTGCTATTCTATTGTAAATTTAAATTAAATAACTTTTTAAAGGGGATGGATCCATTGGGAAGTATTATAGATTAGCAGAGTTGCCAAGTGTTAAGATGAGAATTCCCAATAGATTGTGATAATGAGTTATTTATAAAAATTTCGTATTGATCTTGTTTTCCATTACCTCAAACTCAATATCCCCTATTAGAACCCTCAATTCTTACACTTTAATTAATCTCTTCCAATTTTAGAATAAAGTGAGCTTTTTCAAAGTAAATATTACTAATCTAATAAAATCAGGAGGTGTAATCTTTATTAGTCGGTGACTGGTAAAGAGACTGCTTGGACATATTTAACTTGACGATGGTGGCTATTTTAATTGCGTTAACGGCGTTCTTTGTTGCTTCAGAGTTTGCAATAATTAGAATTCGTAGTACAAGAATTGACCAGCTTGTTTCAGAAGGAAACAAAAATGCAATAGCTGCCAAAAAAGTAATCACTAATTTAGATGAGTATTTATCTGCTTGTCAGCTTGGTATTACAATCACCGCATTAGCTTTAGGATGGATTGGAGAACCAACTGTGGCACATTTGCTTCATCCTTTGTTTAACTCTCTAAATGTGTCAGAAGCTGTTTCAAAAGTGCTGACAATTGTTATTGCATTTATACTAATCACATTTTTACATGTGGTCATTGGAGAGCTAGCTCCAAAGACTCTAGCTATTCAAAAGGCAGAAAAAGTAGCATTACTATCCGCGAGACCTTTAATGTTTTTCTATAAAGTAATGTATCCATTTATTAAGATGCTCAACGGTTCAGCACAGTTACTCCTAGGTGTTTTCGGAATGAAACCTGCATCTGAACACGAGGTTGCGCACTCACAAGATGAACTTCGTTCCATTCTAACTGAAAGCTATAACAGTGGGGAAATCAATCAATCAGAATATAAGTATATGAACAATATTTTTCAGTTTGATGATCGTATTGCAAAAGAAATCATGGTACCTCGTACTGAAATAATTGCTTTTGATCATGCAATGTCACTTGAAGAATCCATTCAGATTGCTTCTACCGAGAACTATACAAGGTATCCAATATACCAAGGTGATAAAGACCATATCATTGGAATGGTCAACATGAAAGAAGTATTGACTGATTACATTAGAGGAAGCCGAGATCAAGCATCTATTGCACATTACGTAAGACCCGTCATACAGGTCATCGAATCGGTTTCATTAGAAAACCTTTTAGTGAAAATGCAAAAAGATCGTGTTCACATGGCCATACTTATTGATGAGTACGGGGGAACGGGTGGACTTGTAACAGTTGAAGATATTCTTGAAGAAATTGTTGGAGAGATTCATGATGAGTTTGACCAGGATGAATCTCCTGATATTCGTAAGATCGACAACAATAAAACAATTATCGACGGTAAAGTATTACTTGAAGATGTAAATAATCTCTTTGGACTACAAATTGACGACAGTGATGTTGATACAATCGGGGGCTGGATGCTGACCGAAAAAATGGATGTCCAAATGGGAGATGCCCTTCAAGTTAATAATTTCGAATTCCGCATTATGGAAATGGAAGGCTTTCACATCAAAAAAATAAAGGTAGAGAGAACCATGATTCAGCAATCTTCTGCTTAAGAAAAAAAGGGAGCATACACTCCCTTTTTTATTTTGAATCTATTTAACAGTCGGGATTCCTTACATAATTATCAGGTTTATTTGGTAAAATTAAGATATGAATGAGAAAAAGAAAGGAACTAACTATGTCATTTATAAAATTATTAAAGCAGGGAAATAAATCATCAGGTATCGCAGCACTTGGAAACACTTTTTTGACCATTATAAAAGCAATAGCTGCCGTCATTAGTGGAAGTGGCACCATGTTCGCTACGACACTCCATTCTGCAGCGGATGCCATCAATCAAGGCTTTGTATTTTTCGGTAGTGCTCTTGCAGAGAAGGCCCCTACAAAACGATTTCCTGCTGGTTTTGGTCGAGTTGTCAATCTCTTCGTCTTAATCGCAGTAATCGTAATATCGATAATGGCCTATGAAACTTTATTAAAAGGCTGGGAGTTGATTCAGCATCCAAAACCAGCGACTAACATTATCCTCAATATTTTTATTTTAACCATCGCAGTCCTTATTGATGGGGCCATTTTATTGAAGGTTATGAAGGAAATTGCTGTAGAAACAAGAAGTAATGCAAAAGGGCTATCTGCTATTGCTGCAAACTCTTTCAAAAATGTAAATTTAGCTTCCCCGCCTACTCGTCTCGTTTTTTACGAGGATATCATTGCTACTTTTGGTGCTTTGCTCGCTTTATTAACAATTTTGATTTCGTATTGGACTGGTTTATACATTCTTGACGGTATAGGTACGCTATTAATTGGATTCTTGTTAATTGGAATTGCCATAAAGATAGGTTATGAAAATACGATTGGTTTAATTGGTGTTGCTGCTCCAAAGGTAGTTGAAGATCGTGTAGCATCTATTATTTTGTCTGACCCTGATATTGTGGATATTAAGAAAATGCGGATTATTCAAGAAGGACGCAAATATCACGTTGAAAGCTATATCGAGCTAAAAGTTGGGTTCACCTTAGCGATTGCAGATGATATTAAATTCCGTGTTAGAGATTTATTGCTCAGTGATTCGGATATTGGAGATGTTACTTTAGGTATTTTGGAATCTGATGGGATTCAGGATTGGAATTCTGAAAGATAAAAAGAAGAACCAGCTCATCACTTGAGCTGGTTCTCTTCTCTTATAAGGGTTGGTCAGCAAGCTTTGTAATTTTTATTGATCTAATTGTATAACCCTCTATTTCAAGTATTTCAAACTCAAAGTTGTTAAGAGTAATTGCATCACCTTGCTTAATCTCCATTCGTTCTGTTAAGATCCAACCACTTATCGTATCGACGTCGGTATCATCGATGTTCAAACCAAATAGGTTGTTGATATCTTCAATTAATACTTTTCCGTCTACGATCGTGACATCTTCGTTCACCTTTTTAATATCAGCGACTTCATCCATATCGAATTCATCTCGAATTTCGCCTACAATTTCCTCGAGGATGTCCTCAACTGTTACTAGTCCAGCAGTACCACCATATTCATCAATTAAAATAGCCATATGAACTCGATCTTTTTGCATTTTAACGAATAAAGTCTTTATTGCAATAGATTCCATAACCTGGATTACGGGTCTAATGTATCTTTCGATTGAATCATCTTGATTTTTTCCATTCACATAATCGGTCAATACTTGCTTCATGTTAACCATTCCAACAATCGTGTCTTTATCCCCATCATAAATGGGGTATCTTGTATAGTTCTCTTCCGAAACAACTCCGATACAATCTCGAACGGTTTGGTTCTTATCAAACGCAACGATTTCCGTTCGAGGTACCATGACCTCTTTTGCAATTCGATCATCAAATGCAAAAATATTACTTACATATTTGAATTCTGACTGATTAATCTCTCCACTTTTAAAACTTTCAGAAAGAATTAGTCGTAGCTCTTCCTCTGAGTGCGCTATTTCATGCTCAGAAACAGGCTTTAAACCGAATAAACCAACTAACAAACGAGCGGACCCGTTTAAAACTTTAATAAAAGGGTACATAATTTTATAGAAGACCATTAACGGTTTGGCAAACAATAAGGTTACTGCTTCTGCTTTTTGTATTGCTACCGTCTTAGGTGCAAGTTCCCCTATTACAACGTGTAAAAAAGTAATTAAAGCAAATGCAATCACAAAGGAAATAATATGTGAAACATTTTCAGCGATTTCAAACTGAGTAAATAAAGGCAATAATAGGCTTTCAACAGTTGGTTCCCCTAACCACCCAAGTCCTAGTGCAGTAATCGTAATACCTAGCTGACAAGCAGATAAATACTCATCAAGGTTGGTAACAACATTTTTTGCTGCATGAGCATTTTTATGACCGCTAGCAATTAATTGATCAATCTGCGTACTACGAATTTTTACAATCGCAAATTCTGAGGCAACGAAGAAGCCAGTTAAGCCAATTAATACCGCTACCATAAGTAAATTTATAATATCCAAGTAGTCTCCATACTCCACAAATGAAGTAAGGAATCCACCTCCTATTTTTTTATATAGTGTTATTAAATATATAGTGTTATTAAATATATTTTCCCCTAAAATCAAAGTTATCCAAGTAGCAATAACAGGGAATGAGCAAGTGTTACACCTTGAGGAGAAAGCTTATTCAAAAGTGCTTCCTTTTGATTAGCATTAAGATTCTCTAGGATTGGCTTCATCTCTTTCATTTCCGCGTTTAGGTGTATCATAAGATTAGATAACTGCTCAAAGTGGTTTTCCACTTTTTGATAATCCTGACAATTTGTTTCTTTTACGAATTCAATCGCTGACTTGATCTCAGACAAAGGCATGTTCAGTTTTTTATAATGTTCAATTAAATACAAATCATGAAGTGCCGTCTCTTCATATATCCTATAATTAGATTCCGTCCTCGTGTGGGATAGGAGGCCTAATTGGGTGTAATAATCGATTGTTCGCTTTGATACATTTGCTTTACTCGCTAACTCACCAATTCTATAGTCCTTCCCAATCTCCTCACCCCTTCCCTTCTATAACTAATCGTATACCGAAAAAACCGTACAGTCAACGTATTAGTTTTACCCACATGTGATGATTTTATGAAAATCTTCCCTACAGCTAGTGGGATAACTATTACATCTTATAGAAATCATACTATCATCGACTAGAATACATGTAAGAAATAAACAAGTATAATACCTAAATCAGCCAGTGCATGACTTATAATGGAAGTCATTATATTGTTTAATTTATATCTAAAATATCCCCACAACACTCCGGCTAGCAATACAGGAAGAACCGAAATTAAATTTAGTGGCCATGTAAACATTGGGATAACAGAAAGCAAATGATACAGGCTATAAAAGAGGGATGTAAGTAGAATGGATCCTTTTACACCTAAACTTTGGTGTAGTCGCCTATACATAAATTCTCTCCAATATAATTCTTCTAGTATTGGGTTAATAACGATTAATACGAGTACAAGCCATATTAATTGAATACCTGTAAATCCCCATTCTTTTACTATTCTTTGCAAGCTAATTAAATCAACAATGTAATCAAATAAATACGTCATTGTACTTAAGATTACAACGCAGCTCACAATCCCACTTATAAGTCCGACTATGACTACACTCTTTTTGTTTGGAATTTGACTAAACAAGCTTCGACTACTATTCCGTTTACTTAACAAAGGGACAAGCAGGAGCCAGCCATAAAAAAGGATGAAGGTTAATGGGATATTTCCGAAAATGGTTAAACCAATTACTATCATCAAGGTTGGTCCAATTAATAAAAGAAGGTGCTTCATTATGGAGTTTCCTTTCATTGGTTAAAATACATTAAATTTGCAATAGCGCTGGGGTCATTTTACTACCAACTCGATAGCATATGTCCCTATCCACTAGGAAAAAACCTATTTTCTCGAATGAAAGACTGCCCAGTATTTGGACAGTCTTTCTGTTAGTTATTCCTGTTAGTCATTACCTTTTCCTACAAAAGCCTTCAATATGATAGTTGCAGAATCCCTCTTAGATATACTTTTTAGGTCAGCCGTAATGAACTCAAAGCCTTTTAATGGCATAACAAAGTGTGAACCATCTTTTATGTCCTTACTTGGATTTCGCAATAATAGGGCATCTAATTCTAACTCATTAGTCACTTCTACTTTTTGTTTTTCCCTCAAGCCCAAAGTTACCTTTGTTTCTTTAAGCCTTCCGTTTTCTGCTAGGTATAACCGTCCTTCTTTACCCGCCTTTTCGACCATTGTATTAGTTGACACTAGGGTAGCATCTACACTTTCTGCCCTTACAATCTCCAACCGTAAATGATGACCAAATGCTAATTGTTCTTCTTCTGTGACACTGACTGTAAACGGAAAATAACTAGTTTCTTGGTCGAGAGATGGAGGATCAACAGGATATGGTGAAATTTCACTAATCGTCCCTACTAATTTTTTATTGTCCAATGAAACGTAAACCTTCTGCCCTATTTCAATCGTTTTGATATCTTGCTCTGATAGCTCCCCTTGAACGACATAAGGATTGCTAATAATTGTTACGAGTTCTTTCAAATTGTTTGAATTCACTTCTTTTACAATTCCGTTAATAGGACTTAGGGTAACGTTGGATTCTTCCTTAGCTTCAATGGCCTCAATTTGGCTATCGTACTCTTTGATATCCAACTCTAATAATTCCTCTTTTAATTCTAACTCTCTAATTTGGCTATCAATGATTATTTCATTTGCTTTTGCCTCAGCCTCTTCGATTTCTGTTTCAAAAGTTGTAGGTATTCTAATGGATCCCAGGGCAGTAATGTCCTTCCTTACTTTGTCTGCTTCAGCTATAGTTCTGTCAATTTTCATCTCAGTCTGTTGTTTTAATCGGTCATATTCATCTGTCTTATATTGAATTAGAACTGTTCCTTTACCGACAGTGTCTCCTTCTTTTACGAGCACTTCATCCAGTAACCCGAACTCTGGATTGTAAGCAATGACTTGCTCATCAGTTGTCGTAACAACTCCATCCTTCATAGTGGAGTTCCGAATATCACTTTTTTGGGGCTTAACGAAACCCTCAACCTTTGTCACGCTATACATTTCATCATTATATTTTTGATAAAGATATACATTTCCAAGTATGAAAATTAAACAAATCAAAATTGTGCAAGACCAGATCCACTTTTTCATATGTCCTCCTATTAACGAAGCATTGCATCAATGTTGATCATTGAAATGCCTGCTCCCAGTAATGCTAAGAATAAATGAATTCCAACTACAATTAAAGCGTTAATCATTGGCTTTTTAGAAGATATTCGATTCAAAAGAATGAATAAAAGCACAATTCCAGCTATGAAGAAAAGATTTAAATAACTCATAAAATGAATCAAAAATGGATGATTAAACAATAGCTGACCTACGATCCCAAGTGAGAATGGTGAAGAAATGGAGGGAATACCCCATGTATAGAATAAGAAAACCTGCGCAACATGATTTAACATGATAAAAGCAATAAAATAGAGGTGTATATGTATGTAAACGATTAGACTAGATTCTCTAAAAAAGAAATAGCTGAGTAGGACTGATAACGTTAAATAGAAGATTGGATAAAAGAATCCCTTTAATAGTAGACCGACTGTATGAAAAGTTTGCAAGGCTGCT
This sequence comes from Bacillus sp. DJP31, assembly GCF_049310945.1. Lineage (NCBI taxonomy): Bacteria > Bacillati > Bacillota > Bacilli > Caryophanales > Bacillaceae > Bacillus > Bacillus sp. DJP31. The sequence goes on from NZ_JBMERO010000010.1 coordinate 114,228, forward strand.
ATCTCACTTGTTGAATAATCTGCAAGACCCTTAGAAATTACTTCTGTACCATAACCCATCAGGCTGTATAGGATTGAAACGACAAGACTTACTAGCAAAAGGAATGATAACTTTACTATAATTGGTTTTATTGAAGTTTGTTCCTGTGATGTTAGTCTGTGTATGTAGGATTTTGGCTGAAAAAAACCTCGAAGAGCTTGGATATTTGTTTGCATAGCGATCCCCCCTGGCAATAAACGACAATACCTTTATATTTAGTAGCATATCATAGCTTTTTTTAACTTTTTGGAAGATTATGTCGAATAATCTAATATAAGTAGATTATTTTTTTCTTCCTGTTTTTTTAGGTTAATGAGTAAAAAATGGAATAGATTTTAGACCACTAGCAAACCTTAAAAGTAAAGAACTAGACTCTACTATTTGCGGGGTGTGGCTGAAGTGGATTCCTTACAAAAGCCTACTAGCGAGCAAAGACTTCTGTTCTTTGCCTTTTTGCTCATAGGCCTATATTTGTCTCCCTTGTTTATTCTCGGGGAAAATGCTCATATTCGAGTACACGATAATTTAGATTCGAACCTAGCCTGGTACAAGGTATTAATAAATAGTGGTGAACTCTTTGGATCATTAGACTCTACCATTCCTCAAATCATAAATGGGTTGCCAAGGAATGCTTTTGGGACGGAATGGAGTGGCATTGTATGGCTGCATGCCATCTTTCCAACCATGGTTGCATATGCTTTAAGCCAAACCATAACGAGAGTATTTGCTTTTATAGGAATGTATCTTTTGTTAAAAAAACACTTTATTAAAGAACGGGAATACTACATTATTCGTGTCGGAGTTGCCCTAGCATTCTCTTTAACACCGTTTTGGCCTTCCGGAATGCTTAGTACATTAGGAATGCCTCTTGCTACTTGGGCGTTTTTGAATATCCGAAATGGAGAGAACTCATGGAAAAACTTCTTGGTCCTCACGCTTTTACCGTTCTATTCAAGTTTTGTTCTAGGCATTTTCTTTTTTTTACTAGCAATTGGAATCGTTTGGCTACTTGATTTTTTAAAAGGAAAAGGCTGGAATCTACGTTTTTTACTTTCCATTGTATATATGACCTTTGTTTATTTACTCATTGAATATCGACTCGTTTACTCTACCTTTTTTTCTTCTGAACCTACTAGTCGAGATGAATATTTTCATGCTAGGTTATCATTTCTACAATCGGTCAAACTAACATTTAAAAACTTTTTCCTTGGCCACACCCATGTAATGACGGTTCACGGATTATTTATTCTGATGACCCTTCTACTTGCCTCGTATTTCATTATTAAAAAACGAATATGGAAAAGTGAACAATTATTTATTAACTTGCTACTGATAAATTTCGGTCTTTCTGCTTGGTATGCATTTTGGTTTTATAAGGGTTGGATACCTATTACCGAACGGTTTCATTTCCTAGACACATTCAACTTTGCCCGGTTTCATTTTTTAAGACCGTTCATTATTTATGTAAGCTTTGCACTTGGGTTACAAATAATTTGGAAGTACAAATCCATAGTTTGGTTTCTAATCGTGGGTCAGTTACTCGTTTTGGGAGCTTATAACGATGAAATCGTTCATCGTAATAAACCTTCAGTGAAAGAGTTTATGGCGGAGGACTTATTTCAGGAAATTAAAGAACATATCGGACTTCCACTTGATCAATACCGTGTTGCTTCTATTGGAATTCATCCATCAATCTCCCAATATAACGGATTCTACACACTAGACACCTATAATAACTTCTATCCGTTAACGTATAAATACCAGTTCAGGAAAATCATTGAGAATGAATTAGAAGAAAACAAAACCATTCGAACCTATTTTGATGAGTGGGGCGGTCGATGCTACATCTTTACAGATGAACTCGGCAAGCATTATATGTTTTCAAATCGCTCCAAGAAAGAGTTGAAGAACCTCGACTTGAACCCTGAGCCTTTTAAGAAGCTAGGAGGACGTTTTTTACTTTCAGCCATTCCAATAAAAAATGCAAACAAGAACAAGCTATCTTTAGAACGCATTTTCGAAACAGACACTTCTCATTGGAAAATATACTTGTATAAGGTGATCTAAACAACAGGAGGAAGCTTTGTGAACCCACCATTATTAACAATTGTTGTCCCGTGCTATAACGAGGAAGCGGTTTTACATGAAACGATTTCTCAACTTCATCTTGTACTTGAAGACTTGGTAACAGAGGAACTTATTTCAAACGAAAGCAAGCTTCTATTTGTAGATGATGGAAGTAAGGATCAAACATGGTCCATTATTTTTAAAGCTAGCATTAGGAACATGATGGTCAAGGGATTAAAACTATCTAGAAATGTAGGACATCAAAATGCATTACTAGCTGGACTTTATGCGTCAAAAGAGACATCTGACTGTGTAATTTCGATTGATGCAGACTTACAAGATGATAGTAACGTCATTCGTGAGTTCATTCTGAAATTTCAAGAAGGAAACGAAATTGTTTACGGAGTCCGTCAGGCTAGAAAAAAAGATACTTTATTTAAGCGTAATACAGCTGAAGGATTTTATAAGCTTATGAAGAAAATGGGAGTCCAATTAATCTACAACCATGCAGACTTCAGGTTAATGAGCAAAAGGGCCTTAGATGAGCTCCAACGTTTCGAAGAAGTAAATTTATTTTTAAGAGGAATCGTTCCACTCATTGGGTTTCGGTCCACTTCTGTTTATTACGAGCGAAAAGAAAGAATGGCAGGAGAAAGCAAATACCCACTCAAAAAAATGCTCAGCTTCGCCTTTGATGGTATTACTTCCTTCTCCGTTACTCCCATTCGGATGGTATTAGTATTTGGGGTACTTTCATTTCTTATTAGCCTGGCCTTTGGCACCTATTTCTTGGGGTTAAAGTTTTTCGGAAATACAGAGCTAGGCTGGACATCCCTCATAACTTCGATTTGGCTAATTGGAGGGCTACAATTAATGGCAATCGGGTTAATAGGGGAATATATAGGGAAAATATACAAAGAATCAAAGCGACGTCCTAAATTCATTATCGATATTGATCTCTTTAATCTACCCGTTCCACAGCACTTACTAACTCAAGAGGGGTACAGTGATGAGTCTATACATCTTAACGCTCCGAGATTATCTGAGACAAACTAACTCCTTTGTTCGATTTTTACTTGTCGGCGTTATGAATACACTTGTAGGCTTGTCATTGATTTTAATTTTAATGAATGCTTTCGAAATGAACTACTGGTTATCTACTTTTATCGGAAATGGAACAGGAGCTGTTATAAGTTATTTTCTGAATCGTAAATTTACGTTTAAAAGTCAAAGGTCTCATCAAAGGGGGGCCCCTGCATTTTTCGTAGTTATTCTTATATGCTACTTTGGTTCCTATTCGATTAGCGCATGGATGATCAATATGTCCAATCAACCACAGGAAGAGCTTGCTGTCTTAGTTGGTTGTGCATTTTATACCTTAACTAACTATTGTGGACAGAAGATTGTTTTTGCGGAGTAGATTGCGGTAATAAAATTTACTGTACTTGGAACACTAATCAATGGAATGTTGTATCATTTTTCGATTTGTTAAGGACGGTGTATTGATGCAAGACAAAACAAGAATCCAATTAACAGCCTCAGAAATTTCAGGCTTATGGGGACAATTTATCAATGATTCTACCTCTGTTTGTGTCCTAAGTCATTTCTTAGCAAAGGTTGAGGATGAAGAAGTAAAACCGGTTATTGAATTTGCCCTTCTCACTTCAAAAAAACATCTGTCAATCATGAAACAGATATTTCATAGTAACGGCTTTCCTACACCAATTGGATTTACAGATAAAGACGTGAACGTGAATGCTCCTAAACTTTTTTCTGATACATTTGTTTTAATGTATTTAAGACATAAGTCCATTTTAGTTATGGCTGCAAGTAGCCTAGCAATAGGTATTGTTACACGGCCTGATTGTGTAGCGTTTCATAAGGAAGTTCTTAAAGGAGCGGTTCTATTACAGGATCAAACGAGAGAGTTAATGTTAAAGCTCGGAATCTATATCCGTCCTCCTTACATTTCAAGGCCAGACCGTGTAGATTTTGTTCAAAAGCAAAGCTTTTTGTCAGGTTTTATTGGAGAAATAAGACCCTTGACATCCCTTGAAGTTACCCACTTATTCATAAACGTCCAAAAGAATGCTATTGGAAAGGCATTAATAATGGCCTTCGCTCAATGTGCGAAGAATGATGAAGTCATGAAATATTTTCTAAGAGGAAAAAAAATTGCTCATAAACATATGGACTTATTTAGTAATATTTTAAAAAACGATGATCTACCTGCACCCATGAGTTGGGATACGGCTGTAACTGATTCTACATCTCCTCCTTTTTCAGACAAGCTTATGCTCTTTCACATTACTGCCATGATCGCAGCTGGTATTGGAAACTACGGGGTTGCCATGGGAGCAAGCCCTAGAAGGGACATAGGTATGAAATATGCTTCACTTATTCCTGAAATTGCCCTATACGCAGAAGATGGGGCTAATATCATGATTAAGAATGGTTGGCTAGAAGAACCTCCTCAAACTGATAATCGAGAGAAACTTGCAAAGCAAAAATAATAGCTAAGGTTATCCAATTTTTACAAAACGTATTGTTAAAATCACCCGGTCATACTACTTGTATGAGGGGGGCATTTCTACGCATGGAAATTATATTCAAATACAGTTCATTCCTTTTATCTGGTCTTTGCTCAATTGGGCTAGCCGGACTACAATCATCAGACAAATTAAGACTTCTTCAAAAGATTACGTTTTCAAGATAAAAAAAATCGCACTCTTCAATCGTGGAGAGTGTTTTTTCAATTATGCTCTGTTAAATTTGAGTATTGATTGCTGCGAGAGAACCATCGCCTTCCGCGTTCGTTTTGGGAGCCTCAACTCCTAACTAAAAGCAACAGTCTCTTAGAAAAGAACCTTCAATTTAAAGGGAGTAGAAGTAGAAATAGCTCTCTTCACGTTTAAATCCAATTTTCTCGTAAAGAGCCTGCGCTTTAACGTTTTCATTTCCTGTTTCTAAAAGAATTCCTTTTGCAAATGTGTCTGTACCATAACCAATGGCTGCATCAATTAGGGCTTCACCTACCCCTAATCTTCGAGCAGACTCTGAAACAAATAAATCATTTAGTATCCATGTTCTTTTCATACTCACCGATGAAAACATGGGAAAAAGCTGTGTAAATCCAACCGGTTTGTCTTCATGGGTAGCTAGAAAAATAACAGATTCCTTGTTTTCGATTCTTTTCCTTAGGAACTCTTGAGCTCCAATTAGGTCAGACGCCTGCTTGTAAAACATGCGATATTGATTAAACAATTCAACAACTGAATCCAACTCATCCAGTGTTGCTATTATGATCTTCATTTTGGTCTCCCCCTTAAAAAGGAACTCGAAAGTGCATTTCTCCCTACATGTATCGTACTCATTTGACTCCATTCTTGTCTACCTAAATTGAAAACCATTTCTTTTTGTTACTTTTATCCTTATGCTTGGAGAAATTAGAGAATATGATATTTACAAGGGGGATTATCTGTGGAAATTGATTATGTCTTATTTCAAAAACTCATATTATCCTTAATACTTGGGGCTGCTGTGGGGTTAGAACGCGAATTGAAGAAGAAGCCTCTTGGGCTAAAGACGACCATTATTATCTCCGTGAGCTCATGCCTGCTAACAATTGTATCCATTCATGCTTCAGATTTATATGCTGTAGCTTATGAGAAACCGATGGATCTCTAAGACTTGCAGCTCAAATCATTTCAGGAGTCGGGTTTCTAGGTGCAGGTGCCATCCTAAGCCGAAATAATGATGTAATAAGTGGCTTAACCACAGCCGCCATGATTTGGGCAGCTGCTGGTTTAGGCATTACGGTAGGAGCAGGATTTTACATAGAAGCCATTAGTGCCATGCTACTCATGCTTATTGCAGTTGAAGGACTAAGCCCACTTCTAAAAAAAATCGGGCCTAAGACCTTACGTCAAAAAGAAATTCGAGTGAAAATTGAAGTAATGAAGGAAATATCATTAAAGGAAACGTTCCAACATATTAGGGATCTGAAGATGACCATACAACGGGTCCGATTTAAGGATGATCAAGAGAAGAACTACTGCCTTATTGATTTAGTCGTGACCATTCATCAAAATCGTTACACGTCAGATGTTTATGAAGACCTAAAAAATTTACAAGAAGTACATTCAATTGAGATCGAGCTGTTATAGGATAAATACCAGATCTTCATTTTTCAAGTATCAGTGAAAATGGAGCTTCTTTTTTTAATCCTAAAAATACCACTGATATATCTCTTCTAGTTTGATAATATATCGATAATTTAACATTAAGAGGAGGAATTAAATGAGACTTGTTACTTTATTAATATTTACATGCACCCTATTACACAAAAATATGTTAGACGATCAGGTATGGCCCATGCTATATCAGTAGCTTACCACGCATTCAAATTGGCAGAGGAATATAACGTTCATCCTGATTTGGCAGCAAAGGCTGGGTATCTTCACGATATTGGTCATTTTGAATGGTATTCAAACGGAGAGTGGGATTATCAGCTTTATCGTGACTATGAGATCTACCCCATTAAAGGTGCTGAACGAGCACATAAATTGCTAGTCCGCCTCGGCGAAGACAAACAAGTAGCAACAGAGATCGCACACGCTATCCTATTTCACACCGACTCCACTCTTCCAAGTGGGAATTTCGAACTAAGTTTATTACAAAAAGGCATTCACCTAGCCGATGAAATGGACAAACAACAAAGTAACCTTCACCACTACCGAAATATTGATGAACAAAAAGAGAGTTTACTCATTGAACAGCTTGACCAGAAAATCGAGAAGATGCAATATGTGGGAATGTAAATATGAAGAAAAGGATGTTACCAATACAATTGATCCTCTTATTACTTTCCTCCTTAATTATTTAAATAAAATTAGCCTTCAGCTGAAGCAGCTTCTAGTTACCCTATTGCGCTCATTTTGCTCTTGATAGGAACCTCCGGAGGGATTAGGTGCCCGAATTGTGTCAGTTTTGCTCCTAAAGGGAACATAACGACTCATCGTATCCATTTTACCGTTGAGTCCCTTTCACAAATCCTTTAACAAGATAAACAGGATAGGTTTTTCTAAAAACACAGACACATATGAACAATTCTACTACCGAAATAATCAAAAATAACTTTTTTCCTCTTTCTATACATTTTTAAGAATGATTAGTAGACATTATACCTATGCGGAAATTAATACAAAAAGTGAGGTTTGATAATGGATTGGGATTTTGTTTGGAAAGCAATCGTTATTGTTCTTGTAGGTACATTTCTCTTAAGAATTGCAGGAAGAAAGACCATTTCACAAATGACCATTTCAGAAACAGTCATTCTGATCGCCATTGGTTCTTTAATGATTCAGCCTGTTTCAGGAAAAGATCTAGGGACCACCTTTTTGGTAGCTGGAGTACTTGTTGTCACTTTAGTTTTATTGCAATTTTTACAAATGAAGTCTGATGGTTTTGAAAAGCTTATCACTGGAAAAGCAAAGATAGTAATTGAAAACGGAATTTTGAATGAAAAAAATTTAAAAAAAATTAGATTAAGCGTTGACCAACTTGAGATGAATTTAAGACAGAAAAATGTAACGAAAATTAGTGATGTGCAATATGCAACACTAGAGCCTAATGGACAAATAGGTTTCACGTTAAAAAAAGAATCACAGCCTGTTACACAGAAAGAATTCCAAAAAATATCAGACGACATCCAACAACTACAACTAACATTGAATAATTTTGCACTCAGTTACTCACAACCTGTTACATTACCTAAACAACTAGAAGATCAGTCAAACCCTCAACTTAAACAATCTACTAGTCAAGAAGATATATTTGCGGAGGTACTTCATAAGTCACATAAAGACACTCCACCTAAACACTTACAATAGTCACAAGAGGATTTGGAGCTACCGTTGCTGTGTTGTTTCTCGGACATTCTTTCAGCCTTTGTTGACAATTTAGTAAATTAACCATTTTGCCTGAGATGCAGTATTTCCTCATGTAGCTCTTATACAACGTTTCAAATCAATCGGAATCACAATTCGACCTAATTCATCATCTTTTCTAACCACACCTGTACAATTTGTTACTTTTTTCATTAATACTAAACCTTTTAAAATTTATGTAAGCTATGTTACAGAAAGAAATACTACCCTTTCGTAAGATGAGAGTAAGAATAAAATAGGGGGTGAAAAAAATGAATAAATCTCTAAAGGCTGCAATCCTTGGTGGAATTATTGGAGGAGTAATCTTTGGTATCATGATGCAAATGATGGGCATGATTCCGATGATTGCTATGATGGCTGGAAGTGAAAGTCTTGTTGTCGGGTGGCTCATTCATATGATTATTAGTATTATCTTTGCTGGTGGCTTTGTTATTTTTACTAAAATCGTGCGTAACCCTATCATAGCTACCATCACTTACGGAGTTATATTATGGGTGATCGGACCATTACTAATCATGCCGATGATGTTAGGGATGGGTTCTATGATTAGTCATGCATTTGCACCGGACCAAATGATGAGCTTGCTAACTCATATTTTCTTTACAGTTATTCTTGCTATTGTAAATAAGGTAATGAAAGGCAATACTATAAATACTCAAGTTTCAGCGTAATGGAAAGGATGATCACAACATGAGTAAAGAAATAAAGAGTTTCGTAGAATTTAAGAATTATATTGATTCATCTAAAGCTGTTGTAATCAAATTTTATGCAGATTGGTGCCCGGATTGCAAGAGGATGGATAACTTTATGGAAGAAGTTTTAGAAGGATTTGATTCTATTCCAATGTATAATTTAAATAAAGATCAGTTTGAACAGATTTCTTCTGAAAACGATGTGATGGGTATACCAAGCTTACTTGTTTTTAAAGAAGGTAAGAAAATAGGGCATCTACACAGTGCTAATGCAAAAACGCCTGACCCAGTAACCGAATTTTTATCTACGTTTTTTTAGTTGGGAAAGGTCACATACTATTGTATGTGGCTTTCTTATTAGTAAATGAGGTGTATACAATAAAAACTGTAATATTAATTGGAGCAGGCCATGCTCATTTATATTGTCTGAAAATGGTAGAAAAGGCAAACCTAAATGATATAAAATTTATACTCATATCCCCCTCTCCATACCAATATTATTCAGGAATGTTTTCAGGTTACACAGAGGGAATTTATTCAATTGATGACATTAGGATAGATGTAAGACAACTTTCTAAACATTCCTCATTTGAATTTGTAGAGGACCATGTTATTAAAGTATCTCCAGTAAGCAAATATGTTGAATGTTCAAAAGGACACAACATTCAGTTTGATGTTATCTCATTTGATATTGGTTCAATTGGCGAAAAACCATCAAGCTTCTCTAAAGAGATTTTTCCAATTAAGCCAACCTACATGTTTTCAGATAGTGTAAATCTGCTAAGAGAAAAAGAGAATCCAATTATAGTCGGTGGGGGAGCATCAGGATTTGAATTGGCACTTGCCATTAAAGCATTTCAATTAACGCAACGAAAATTGAATGCAACCGTTACATTAGTGTCTTCAAAGCAATTATTGAGCGGCTATAATGACAAGATCTCAAAAACCACAAAGGAGATTGCAATAAGAAAAGGTGTTATCATCCATGAGAATGAACCTGTAATTGATGTATTTGACAGTAAAATTATTACTAAATCCGGATTAACATTATCATATGACGGCCTTCTATGGCTCACTGGACCTAAAGCACCATTGCTTTTTAAACATTCTAATTTAACGGTTAATGAAACAGGGTACTTAGTTACAAATAGATTTCTACAAAGCGTACAATACCCATATATTTTTGGTGCAGGTGATTGTGTATCTTTAGTAGAATATCCCACCCTCCCTAAAAATGGAGTGAACGCTATTAGACAAAGTCCTATTTTGTGGAGAAATATTTTAAGCTATTTGAAGGAAATGCTTCTAGTACCTTTCCAACCACAAAAAAATTACTTATCCATCCTTTCGACTGGACAAAAACAAGGTCTTTTACTATATAATAACTTTTATTTTCATCATAAAAGCGCTTGGTTACTTAAAAATAGAATTGATCGCCGCTTTATTCGAAAATATAAAAAGTAAGGTTTTTTTACATAAGCCATCACTCCTACTTAAGTGCCACTTAAAGCTTTGAAACGATTATTTAATTAGTATATGTTTATCTATCAAATATGAGGTGCTTCATGTCTATCTTTAGTATCGTCTTTTTCGGAGTATGTCTGTTTACTGCAACAAAGATTGTCAATCAATTAAACTTACAACACTTTTTTATTTCCATACCTTATACTGCAACATTCTTGTTAATACCAATTTCTTATATCTTGTATCACTTCTTTAATTTTGAACTTACATTACCATTTTTTCTAGAACGTCTTGCTGTAACAATCTTTTTATTTTCAATTGGATTCCAAATTGCAACTATTATTAACAAAAAATACTTCATAAGAGTTTTCGTTTTATCCATTATTAGTATTTTAATTATCGTGGTTCTAAATCTTATATCATTACCTTTTCCAGAGGATCTTCAAATTTTAGTTGGTTCTGCAATGTTTGCGTATAGTCCCTTTATAATGGAATATGTCACTTCGAACATATATACAGATTTCCTGATGTACTGGAGCTCCATACAAATGGTTATCGTGTTCATAAGCACACCCATTTTCCTATTCGTTTCAAATAGAGTTCTAAAGAATAAAGACAATAAGAACCTTCAACAAGAGTATTTACCTCTTACTTTGACAAGGCTACATTTTTTTGTAATAACAGTTTCGTTCCTATTTGTCTTTTTAACCATGAGACTTCATTCTTTAAACGTTTTATTTTTACATGATTTTGTATTTGGACTTCTTGCAGGATTTTTCTTAGGATACATCCTTAAACGTAGATCCTTACAAACTGAAAAAGCCACTAAACTTCATCAGTTAGGTAGCCTTGGGCTTTATCTATTTATTATGTCATCTATTAACCATTTTGCTTTTGTAAACCATGAACTATTTAACTGGTCTATTTTATTTCTAATGGTAATGAAAACAATACTGGTTGGGTTTTTAAGCTTATTCGTAATGATCTATTTCTTTAAATCCCTATCACTCCAAGAAAAGCTTGTCGCCACTGTTGCAGGTTGGACATTCGTCTTAAGCTCCCCTGTTGTTTGCATGCATGGGATGAGGACCGTTGTTAATAAGCTTGGCCCCGCACCCTATGTATTATTAATTATCCCACCTATTATTTTGTGGATAGTTAATTATTTTCATATATTGATAATTTATTTATTCTAAACCTTTTTGACTTGGTACAGTTCAATGTTGATAGCACAGAAAGACTATCTTTTAGTAATAGCAATTTCTAATCCTTTTGCTATAATTTCTCGATTTTGAGCGATTTTTATACTTAATTGATTAGCCCCTTCACTAGCCGATGTTATTTCTTTTGTAATAGAAGATAATTCATTTTTATCTTCTGTTACTTTGTGAACAGATTCGTGAATATGATTAAACAGTCGCTCTGTTTTCTTTATCTTCTCGATACCAGTTGAAGTTTTCTCATGACTAACTTTAGAAACATTAGCTATTATGTTGATCTCTGACAAAATATTCTCGACCGATGTTTTTGCTTTTTTAGTGGATTCAGAACTCTCTATAGATAATTTTCTAATTTCTTGAGCAACTACATTAAAGCCACGACCCGCAGTTCCTGCTCTAGCAGCCTCAATTGATGCATTTAAAGCTAATAGGTTTGTTTGAGAAGAAATTCGCTCCAGTGTCTTTATCATTTCAGTAATTCCTTTTGATTGCTCGATTAAAACCGAAACTTTGGATAACATTTCAACAGACTCTGTCTGAATTAACTCCATTTCTTTCACTGTTTCTAAAATTGAATTCTTACCCTCTTGTGCAAAACTTTCTGCCTCATTAACTTGAAGACTTACCTTGTTAGTTAAGAACGATAATTTTTCTGATAATTCTACAATGAAATGAGCAGAACTTAAAAATTGTTGCATTTGCCTCTTTTGAAGTTCCATCGTCTTTTTGGCATCAATTAATTCTTTTTCTACTTGGAAATTATTTGAAATCATGTCATTCGCTCCTCTATATAAACGTTGATTGTAATTGATCCCATTTTAATACTTCGCCATTTTTTGTATTTATCAAAACAGGCGCAATCACTTCATCTACTAATCTAATAAGTTCTGATCTTGCTTCTACATCGTGTAGAACATTTTTTTCTATATATAAAATTTCGTTATTTTCCAATATTTTTTTTACACTAAAGCATCTTAAGCATCCATCTATTGTATATAATGTATAGTCCATAACTCTACCTCCTGTTTATTATATCTTATCCTTAATCCCTTTATGAAGTCAGTAAGATAAATTACAAGTTTTATTCGTAAAATGCTTTATAATATAAAATAAATCTAAAGATTCTTTAGACAGAAAGGAGTCTACATGGATAAATTATTTCTATTGTCACAAATAAGCCTCTTAGATGAACTACCAATGGAAGAATTACAAATCATTGATGAAATGAGTGAAATGAAGCCTGTCAAAAAAGGGGTCCTTATTTTCTCACCAGAAAAACCGATTGAGGCACTATTTCTATTAAAAAAAGGTCAGGTACGCTTATATAAAATTAACCAAAGCGGAAAACAATTTACTGTAGATATCTTAGTAGATGGAAACATCTTTGGAGAAACTTCAACATTATCAGTAACTGACGATAATACGTATGCTGAAGCAATGACAGACACATATCTATGTATGATTAGTAAAACAGAATTTGAAACATTTATTGAAAAAAACCCTAAGATTGCCATTAAATTAATTAATATATTATCAACAAGACTTAAAGAGCTTTATAGTCTTAGTGAAAAAATTGCCTTGGGCGATGTACGATATCGAATTATTTATCTGTTACTAAAGTTGAGTGAAAAAACGGGTAGAAGAAAAAATGAATGGCAAACGATTGAAATGAAAATAACCCATCAGGATGTCGCAAACATGGTTGGATCTACAAGAGAAACGACAAGCGCAATCATGAGTCAACTTAAAAAAGAAGGATACATCAAAAAAACATTGCGTTTAGCCGTCCATGTAGATCGAGTAAATGAAATATTAAATGATTTATAGAGTTAGAGAGTGAGCTTCTATTTACCTCACTCTTTTCTTATCGAAACCATTGGATATATTTTTTAATGAGTTTAGGTATCCACCCTGTAAACAGAGCTTCTCGCCAATATACATCTGCCGTTCGTTGTACAGCTGCAGCATGATTTGGATAGGGGTGAATGACTTGAGAAATATCTCCTAGTTTTCTTTTATATTGCTTTGCAAAGACCACTTCTTGCATCCAATCTCCAGCACCTTTTCCGATTGCATGTGCGCCAATAATATATCCCTTTTTATCAGTTAAGATTTTTACTAAACCGTTTGTCTCATGATCAGTAACAAAACGATCTACATCGTCTAAATTAATTTTATATACGTTATTCTCTATGTTTTTTGCGTTTGCTTCTTCTTCTGTTAACCCTAAATGAAAAATTTCTGGAGACAAATACGTATTCCATGGGACCGTTTCATAGCTTACTTTTCTTCTTAAACCTAATACAGCATTTTGTACAATAAGCTTCCCTTCCATTCCAGCAACATGAGTAAAGGGCATTTTTCCTACTACATCCCCAATTGCGTAAATAGAAGGAATATTTGTTTGCAAAGAATCATTTACGATAATATGCCCTTTTTCACTTGTTTTCACATTCACATTCTGTAATGCTAAAGAATCCGTATTTGGCACCCTGCCAACTGCAACTAGTATTTCATCTACAGGGATTTCAAGTATCTTTTCATCTCTTTTTATTTTTACTATCTTTTGATTATTTTCGATTTCAACCTCCAAAGCGGAGGCATTTGTATAGATCGTTATTTCCTTAGATAGTATATCAGTTGCCAAATTCCTGATTTCATGATCTTCACGTAGTAAAATATCCGGTGAACGTTCTACTACTGTTACATTACTTCCTAGCCTTGACATCGCTTGGGCCATTTCTAGACCAACAGGACCCCCACCAACCACAAGTAAGCTTTCGGGTAAATGCTCTAGATCAAAAATGGTTTCATTTGTGATAAAACCAGCTTCCTTTAAACCTTTAATAGGTGGAATAAAAGGTCTTGAACCTGTAGAAATGACGATTCGCTTTCCATATATCACTTCTTCTCCACTAATTTGAACTTCATGTTTTGATCGAAAGCTTCCTTTGCCTATAAAAACATCAATTCCTAATTTTTTAAATCGGTCAGCATCATCGTGCCTTTGAATCGTTGAAATCGCATCTTTTGTTCTCTTTTTAACTTGCTTCATATCAATGGTACCTTCTAAGGTAAAACCAAGGTTCGCTATTTTTTTAGCATCATGTACCATTCTAGCTGTTTCAATTAGAGCCTTTGATGGCACACATCCATAATGTAAGCAATCTCCACCAGGCTGCTTTTCTTTCTCTATCAGAGCAACTTTAGCACCTAATGAAGCAGCACCAGCTGCAGCAGTTAGTCCTCCAGCTCCCCCACCTATTACAACTAGGTCATATTTTTTCACTGTATAAACCTCTCCCTTACTTCAATATTTTCTTTGCTTCTAAAAAACGCTGACATCCTGTAAACACTTCTATCACAAAAAAGATTAAAATAATCGGCAATAAATAGTCTGGAAATACCATCATAAGTGTTAAGAAAATAAATCCTTCCGTTCTTTCTGCTAATCCAGCTTGATAATAAAAACTTTTCAGTCCTTGCTTATCTGACACAGCTCCAACTGTAAGAAATATAGTAATTGAAAAAATAATTGAAACACTTAACAGTAAAAGTGCCCATTGAACATCTGGAAAAACAAATGCAATTCCTAAAATCACACTGATTTCTACTAATCGGTCAAATGTAACATCCATTACCGTTCCGAATGGTGATGTTTGTGTTTCCCTGGCCATTGTTCCATCCACCGCATCTAAAAATCCGGATAACCAGAGGACAATAACAGCGACAATCGTAAGTCCAAAATAGTAGAACACACCCGAGGATGCACCAATAATAAACGAGATAATTGTGACTTGATTAGGAGTCAGCCCTACTTTTAAAAGTGCTTTTGCCGCACCACCAATGAATGGTTGTACATATTTTCTTGCATGGGTATCAAGCATTGTTATCCTCTCCATTCTTTATAATCCCTAGTTTTTCTTTCAATGAAGAACTAACCATAATTGGGACAATTGCAACGACTACAAAAACAAGTATGGCCAGAACTATCATCCACCAAGAGGATGCTAAAAGACTAGATCCGAGAAAGTTATAAGCGAATGTTTCCATGTATGATTCCGATAACTGTCGCAACAAGGAAATGAGAAAAGCGGACCTTTGACAATCCTGATAGATAACTGATCATGTCGAAGTTAAAGAGAGGCATTAATCTAAGGAGAAGAACATAGAGAAATCCATTGTTTTTAAGCTGTTTTTCAATGACTTCGCCTTTACCCTTCCATTTTGCCTTCACGTATTTACTTCCTAGCATTCGTGCAATATAGAAAGCAAGAATAGCTCCCCCTGTTGCCCCAATAATGGTATAAATCGTTCCCCAAAAAGTTCCAAATGCTAAGCCTGCCGATAAAGAAAGAATGGAAGCAGGAAACAAAATAAGAGGACGAATACTGTAGATTAAAATAAAAATGACTGGTGCAAACAATCCAAATGACAATATCCACTCTCGAATTGTTTGGGGATGTATATTTAAGTAAGAATGATTGAACCAAATTAAGCCTATAATGACAATTAAAGCTACTCCTATATTCAACATTGATTTTCGATTCATTCTCTTCCTCTCTTTTCTTTAAAATGAACAATATCCGTCGAATGTCTGACTCCAACTAGGAGTCGCATCCTTAATGTGTATTGCTGTTTTTCATCGCAAAGTAATGTGATGGATGTATTTAGGTCTTGAAGAAAAACAGTAACATATTGTTTTCCATACTTGTAGAAAGTATTTGTAACGATTCCTTCAAAGCTTAAATGAAAATCCCCTTCCGAATTTGCCATTAATTTACGAATAGGAACAAAATGATTTGAGTCTATTAACAATCCTTCTGAAAAATACTTTGCAACACTTTCATTTTTAGGATAGTGATATACATCATGAGGTACACCTATTTGTTGAATTCCGCCTTCAGCAAATACCGCAACTTTATCTCCCATAATCATGGCTTCTTCTGTATCATGAGTAACAAACAGGGTTGTGACACCTTGCTCCATTAATAAAGTCTTTACCCACTCTCTTAGCTGCTGTCTAAGCTGTTTATCTAAGCTACTAAACGGTTCATCTAAAAGTAGTAATTCTGGCTCTAGGATTAATGCTCTTGCTAAAGATGCTCGTTGTTTTTGGCCACCAGATAGTTCATGAGGATAATGCTCACTATAAGAATGTAGGTCTACCTTTTTTATATATTCGTTTACTTTATGCATTCGTTCATCTATTTTCATGTTTGTAAATAACAAACCATACTCTATATTTTCTCTAATTGTCATATGCGGAAACAACAGTGCCTGCTGAAACATCATCACAATCGGTCTTTTATTAGCTGGAAGATTTGTGAAATCTTTATCATTAATAATAACTTTACCAGAGGAAACAGACTCTAAACCTGCAATGCATTTTAATAATGTTGATTTTCCAGTACCTGAAGGACCAACAATACTAATGATTTCTCCTGGATGGATGAGAAGATTCACATCTTTGAATATCACATTCTTTTTATATTCTTTTTTTAGCGAATGTAATTGTATGGTGTTACCTTTCATAAAGATCACCTCCTACTTTAGACTTTTTATAGTAAGGAACTAGTATTCTAAACAACATTTCTGACAAGCCCATCATAGCAATTGGAATTAAAGCAAATAGGATAGAAACGCTAGCAATCATCGTTTCATTTACGGTCGAAAAATAAGGAAAATAAATCATCGCTAACGTGATGACGCTTCCTCCACCTATAATGGCTGTTAGAGCATACTGACTTAGTGAAATGACCGTTACGAGGAAAACAACACTTCGTAAACTAGGTAATAAAAGAGGAAAGTAAATATGATGAAGAATTGTCATATTGCTTGCTCCTAGTGTTCTAGCTTGGCTCTCTAAGTGAGGTCCGATACTATCAAAACCAGATCGTAATATTCTTATAGAATAGGGAACTGTTGGGATCAGATGAACAAGACTTACCCCTAGCCAGTTGTCTGTTAAACCAAACCTGATCATCGTGATATGAATCCCCATCACCATGGCAAGGCTAGGAAATAGAATAGGTAAATAGAGAAAGGTTTCAAATAAGGCTTTTCCTTTGAACGTATCATGCGCCAACACTTTGGCAGCTGGTAGGCTTATGATAAAGTTTAAAATTAAAACAATTAGATTTAGTCCCATGGAAGTAACAATTGCTTTTAAAATTATGGGATCTGTTACTAACACTTTCCACACATCTAAATCTACTTTAAGTAATGAGAAACTCTCCCAGCTCCAACCGCTTGTAATACTTTTAATAGATAAAAAGAGAAACGGAGTAATAAAGAGAAACAATACAAGTAGGCATGTTGTTTTCACTGTCATTTTTTTTCGCATACTAACTTCCATTTCCCTTCATCATCCTATATCTTTTCTGATTAAACAGGAGCTGAGTCGTAATCATTATAATAATAACGATCATTGAAAGAAGCGTCATCGCCGCATAGGAAAGTCCTCTATTGCTCCAATTCCCTTCAAAAAACCATTCGTAGGCTAAGACGGGTAACATCTTAGGATGTGTAGTCCCGAGGAGATAAGGTACTTCTACTGCTGCTAGGACAAATGAAATAATAATAACCGCTGTTTCGACAACAACAGGTAAGATCCAAGGCAACTCCACTGTCTTAAATACATCCCAATCGTTTCCACCTAACGTTTTAACAACGTAGGATTGTTCATCATTTACTTGACTGTATATAGGCAGTAACATTAACACAACAAAAGGTACTTCCTTCCAGACGTAGGTCAGTATAATTCCAATCCCTGTTTGATCTCTAAACATAACAGGAAAATCATTCATCTCATTTATCCAGCCTATTTGATGAAGGAGACTTGATAGTAACCCAGATTGAGATAATAAAAGGTATAACATATAACCCCATATAAAATGAGGAAACAACATTGGAATCCAAACCACTAGCTTTGAGAACTTATTTTTGATGATTTGATGAAGTGACTTTGCTAAAATTACTCCAATAACAATTGAAATGATTGTGGAAATTGTAGTTACCCATAAACTATAAGAAAGAGAGGCTAGAAAACTCTTATTAGAAAACAACTTCGTGTAATTTTCTAGTGTAACCTCTCCATTTATCTGAAAGCTTTTTAAAACAGACATACCTATTCCATAACCAACAAAGAACAATGTAAAAATGCAAGCAGGTGCTACTGCCCAAACTGAACTATTCAGCTTGAACGACTTCACTTAACCAATTCTCCTTTAACCATTCTACATATTTAGAATCTACTTCAGGTAATCTATGCTTTTGTAATTCTTCTGGAGAAAGAACAGAATGGCCACGGTCCATACTCGCTAATTTCTTCTGACCTTCTTCTGATAATTTATTTGGATCTAGAGAAATATTTTCACCCCAATAAGTAGAATCGTATTTTGCTAGTTGTGCTTCTGGTGATAATAAAAAGTTAATGGCAGTCATCGCACCTGCTTTATTCGGACTATTAAAAGGTATGGCTAAAAAATGAGTATTTCCAATCGAACCCGACTCAAGGACAAATGATTTCGTAGAAACAGGAAATACTCCGTCTTTTATCTGACTCTCTGCTCTTGCTTCGTTATAACCCATTGTCAACCATACTTCACCTTGACTGTATAGATGATCTAAATCAGATAGTGTGGCAGGATAAGTCTCACCATTTCTCCATAGATTTGGCTTAATTTCTTTTAAATAATTCCACATGTATTCTGCTGATGTGTTAACGACTTCTTCGTTAAACCCATCCTTTAATAATACATCATGTCCACCTACAGACTCATAAAGGAGATGACGCAAGAAAGCACTTCCTGTAAAATCGCCAGCCTCGGGATACGTAAACTTCCCTGGGTTTTCATGTACCCAATCTTGTAGTTCTTTAAAATTACTGGGTGGGGTCGTTATTTTTGCACTATCGTATAAAAAGACAAATTGAACTTTTCCCCATGGTGCTTCTAATCCATCGATTTTTGTTCCGAAATCATATTGGCTATCAGCACTTTCGGTATCAACAAACTCATTATAATTAGGCATTTTCTCTACGAATGGTCCAAATAAAAGGCCATTCTCTTTTGCATTTTTAAAGTTTTCACCATTAATCCAAATGACATCAATAGTTCCTTCTTCTTTATTCGTTTCTTTTTCGTTAAGTAGCTTTTGTAAAAATTCATTTGTGTTCATCGGTATTCTTTCAAGCGTCATATTGTACTCTTGTAACAGTCTTGGTTTTACCCATTCATCCATGTAATTGTTAATACCTTCATCTCCACCCCACATAAAGACTCTAACGTTTGTGTCTTTAGCTTGTTCTGCCGTTTCATCAAAACTCTGTTCAAGAATGGAAGTTCCATTACTTGTCTGAGTATTGCTACACGCTGTTAAAAAAAAGAGAAATCCTAAAATGATACCTAGCTTTTTCAATGACAATCTCTCCATTTCTTTAACATCAATTACTTTATTCCACTCTAATACAATTCATATTCTTTTTCAGTAAGCTTCCTTACAAAAGAATTTTATTTTGAGATGTATAGGACATTTTCAAGCTAGCATAATGTAATTTCAGTAATTAATCGATAAAAAGGAGGTTACTAGGTGAACATATATCCCAGAAAAAACTTCATACCTCAAGCACTCCCTCTCCCCTACCGGCAGACTCTACCGATTCCATTACAAAATATTGCTCAAAGTTGGAATACGAATTGGTCAAAAAGCACGATCCCACTTACTGAATTGCAACCTGTAAAAAGAAGAGATGAGATACCATCAATAGATATTCCAACATTTGAAACGATTAATGAAGCAAAAAATTGGCTTCATCCACAAGAGCCCGTTATGGTAGTTGAGATAAATGGAGCTGCACGTGCTTATTCATTACAACTATTAATTTGGCATGAAATTGTTAATGATGTAATTAACTCCGTACCAATTGCTGTTACGTATTGTCCTTTATGTAATTCTGCCTTTGTCTTTTCGAGATGGTTTAATAATGGTTTACTTGAGTTTGGAACAACAGGATTACTTAGAAATTCAAATTTAGTTATGTATGACAGAACTACAGAAAGCTTATGGCAACAATTTACTGGTGTTTCAATTGCTAGGAGAATTTGCTAGATCTAGATTGTCATTCATTCCATCTAGTTTAGTTAGTTTTCAAACTTTTTCAACAACCTATCTAAGCGGTGTCGTGTTATCAAAAAAGACTGGCTACGTAAGAAATTATGGGCAAAATCCTTATTTAAATTATGACGTAATTGGGAGTGTTCCTTTTTTATATTTTGGTCCGATTGACCCTCGATTACCAGCAATGGAGCGTGTTGTTGGTATTTGGAATCAAGAATCAAGTATCACCTATCCATATTCGGCATTATCAAACAATAAAATCACCTATGGACAACTAGAAAATAGTGAGTTTGTTATATTTTTTAATGATAAAACAAAAACGGCTGTAGGTAGTAAAAACATTGCAGAATCAAGAAATGTAGGTTCAACAAATGTTTTCCTCCCTATTGCAAACGCGAATCGCTTAACTTTTATATATGAAAATAATAAAATAGTAGATCTAGAAACAAGAAGTGAATGGAGTTTGTTAGGTATGGCATTAAGAGGACCCTTACGCGGAGTTAAGCTACCAGTTGTTATTCATGGAGATCCTTTTTGGTTTTCCTGGGCTGCTTTCTATCCAAATAATGTGATTAAAAATAAATAAGGACAAACTTGTACAGTCAAGTTTGGGCTCTTTTTAATCCAATTACTTCGTTTTCCGATGAGACGCACCATAACGAATACCCATAAATTCTGCTAAATCTTTATCCATTGTAACTAGATCTTCGCGGCTTAGCTCGTTTAATTGCTTCTTTCCCATCACCTGAAGAGCACCTTTTATTTCTTCTGTACATGACTTCAAGAAATTAGCGAGATCTTTAGCTCCTTCTTCAGGGTCAAACTCATCTTGTAGCTTTCCTGAGTATAAAGCTAACTGTGGAGGTGGCATATTTGGGAGTGCTTTAGTCATCTGACTCTGCAGTGTAGCCATTAATGCGATAGATCCAATATATACGGCATCTGCTCCTATTGCTAGTGCCTTTATAAAATGTCCTGGGGTCGTAAGTCCTCCAGCAGCAATAATTTGAACCTTATCTTTTAGGTTGTGTTCTTTCAGCCAGTCAACTGCTCGTACTAACGCATGTAATGTCGGAAGTCCAATATCATCTTCAAACGTAGGTGGGGCACCTGCTGTACCACCATAGTCTGACTTTAAACGATTAATTAAATTGATAATATCTTGGCTAGACTCAACATTAGGGAATCTTGGCTGAATGGTAGAATCTTCTCCTTCTTTAAGATCCCACGTTTCTCTTAAATGGTCTCCAATATCCTGCGCCTTTGTTTTAATTTCAGCCGCGCCGCCCCAAGCACCTTGTCCGAGTTGAACTTCAATCGCATCTAAGTGTTTTAAGTCTTCCTCCTTCATTCTCATTGCACGATTATATTGACCAATTAGAATTTTGGCATTATCTCTTTCTTCATTTGTAAGTCCTGTCTCGCCTGTGTTTGTAGATGTTCCTGCCAATGATGTTCCTTTAGCAATTGCCATTCTCATCTTTAAACTTAACGAGCCACCGTAAGACATTCCAGTTAACATAATAGGAGTATCTAATTCGAGTGGTTTCTTCGTATTTGGGCCAATAACCGTTTTTGTTTGAACATCTTTTTTACTTTTAGTTGGAAGTTCAAAGAGCTGTCTAGGGTTCAAAAGAACTTTCTCCCAAGGTGATAATACATTAGGCTCCCAATTGGTCGCTTTAGTTCTTTTCCTGTCTGTGCTCTCATCCCTGCTGCCATTATCGCTTTTGGTGTAAGCTTTGTAGCAATTGTCATCATTAGAAATGGATTTTCTTCATATTTACTCGTTAGCATTTTTTTCATCGCTGCATCCATCGTAGGATCCATTAGATATAACATCATCTTTTCAATCATCTTACTCCTCCTTTATCAACAAAAGTATTTTTACCATAATCAAGGATGTTTATGAATAAAATTTAGTAAGTATCTCCTAGAAAAACATCTATTGGAAATTTGTGGGATAGATTACATCCTTATTGAAGACTTCTATGGAAATTATATCCCCTTTATTAATTGATTCCAAAGCATTTGTATTAGACTGAATTAATAAAGGTTAATAATTTTTTTGTCATTAACTTAACTAATTCTACAAATTCTACATAACTACACTTTAGATTTTGTGAATTCTGAATTTTAGGTAATTCTCTTAGATTTAGACTATCAGTGACAATGCCATCAATACCCATTCGCTTCATTCTTATTAGATCCTTATGTGAATGCACATCCCAAACGTATACTTTTAATCCAGCTAATTTAGTGCGAGCTATAAAGTCTGGTGTAACAGCAAATTCTGGAGGACTTACATATTCTGCAAAATCTGCTATTTCTTTAAGCCTTGAATCTGTTAAATGGTTAACCTCAAAACCGCTCAACAAAAGACACCTAGAAACTTCTGGTAGCAATTTTTTCATTCTCCTTAGTGACAATTTATCAAAGGTTTGCACAACAATCTCTCTCTTTTTCCCTTTCTTTTTCAATAATTTTGCTAACTTACGCTCTATTCCAGGATATAAATCAGGATACTTTATTTCAATAAGTAAACCCACTACATTATTGTATTTTTCAATTACTTCCCTAAGAGTAGGTATTTTTTCTCCTTTAAAATGTTTATTGAACCAATATCCTGCATCAAATTGTTTTAACTCTTCAACCGTATAATCATGAACGACTCCTATACCATTTGTAGTACGCTCTAACGAGTAATCATGAATTACAACAATTTCCCCTTCCCTACTCAATTGAATATCAAGTTCTATCATGTCATAGTTGAGTTCAATAGCCTTATTGAACGAGGCGAATGTATTTTCCGGAGCAATTGTAGACACACCTCTATGAGCAATTAGATTAAATAGATGCTGTTCTTTACACATACTTTTTTCATAAGTCTCTACATTTAATATTGCAACTAAAATAAAACTGATAATGATGAAGGGCATATGACTTTCTTGATAATTCAATAAAACCCCTTCCTTTTAATAAAATTTAAAGAAAAAGCAATTACAAAGAAATTATTCCATTTGTTTTCAAATTATCTTATGAAAATCATTGTATTATTGGGAGAGGCTTTTGCCTATTTGAGTAATTAAGTAATAATGTAAAAACAAAACCTACATAGAACATCCACTTTGTTATAGCTAATAAATTAATACATTCTTGAGCATTATTTATTGAGCCTATGGTATGAACGAATGGTATAAAAAACTAACACCTTTATCTTAAAGTCCTATGATGAAGTATAAAAAGTAGAAGTATTAGTGCTCTAATCCCCTATAAATAAAAAGATAAGGAGGTAGATAATATCAGGTTATGGATATGTAATAGGCTTTGCGTTAATCGTAGTGTTGTTTATCCTTTTAATTATTTTTGGTGCTGCTAGAGTAGGTCCGGCTACTAACACTCATATTCATTTTAAATAGTAGAGGGTGAGGTGATAAATTGCGATTGGGATTTGGTTATGGTGGCTATGGTTATGAAGGTGGATTCGCGTTAATTGTCGTTTTATTTATCCTATTAATTATTATTGGTGCTCAGGTCTTGGTCATCATGGTTAATTTAGAGTAGAATGGGCACTTAAAATCCATAATTATCCTCTACAGATCAAAGTAAAAAGCCTATTATACGCATCACTTCAATATATTTTGCATCTATTTATTTCTTTCGTGCATATTTACTCTCTAAGCCCTTGATTCGGTTTTGCGTTTGATTGGTTAAGTAGCCATTCAGAACATACAAATGCCGTCCGTGTCCAAATTTCAGTGTTGGCCTATAATTCCCATAATTGGTTAGGAAGAACCTGTTTGCCGGACAAAGTTCGAAATCAGACGATGGAAACGATACGCACCCAAATCATTAAGATTGCGGGAAGAGTGGTTCGTTCCGCTCGCTATATGACATTCAAATTATGCAGTAGTTGCCTATACAAAGGTGCATTCTGGCAAACATTATTGGATATCCAACAACTCCAAGTCAGAATAAACTAGATCGTTTACTAGAGGGCACTTAAAATCTAGTTACTCAAAAAAACGAACTATTCTAGGGAGTCTATGTTGATTGGTGCGGAAGGTGCGAGACTCCTTGCTAAGAGCAGAGGGACAGGTGAGACCTAGGCTTTTTCACGATAGTGAAAATAGCCCTCCATTCCCTGCGACGAGGTAGGTTTTTTCACGGTAGTGAAAATAACCTTCCTTTTTCGTCCGCCCCGCGGAAAGCGAAGCATCCTTGAGTGGAAATCAACAGGTAAATTTAACACTTACTACTTAAAATGTGGATTTTTTCAGTGGCTCGTTTACTAGTAACCTATTTTTTTAAAAAATAGGTTCAACCAAGGGAGAAGTATGCCCATCTTTGATTAATGAGGTTATCTGATAAGAAATTCATATCCATTTAATGAAGGTGAAGTGTAAATCAAAAAGAAAACCCCACAAAATGTAAGTGGATTTTACTATCCCAGCATTTTGTGGAGTAATTTTAAGGGAAATGGCTGTTCCGTGAATAATTTGGGTGTATATGACTAGAACGTTGATTTTTATCCTATTAACACATTTTCCCCTTTTATTACATGATCAATAAGAACACCATTCTATCCTAGGAATGCTTATTTAAACAAAAAAGAACATTATTCACTCTAAATAGTAAATAATGTCCATATTATTTTAATGATATTCTTCCTCTAGCTTCACTCCTAGACCTTCTGCCATCCTGTTAACAAAATTAAAGTAAGAAGTGATTTGACAAATATCTAATATCTCTGTATCTGTACAGCCAAGTTTTCTTAATTTCTCTACATCTTCATCTGTGACACTATGAGGCTTCTTAGTTAGCTTAACTGCATAATCCAAAATAGCTATAGTTTTGTCATCTAGCTGAACTTGTCGATAATCTTTTTTAAGGTCTTGAACAAGTTGGTTGTCTTTCGTTAATAAATGGAGCGCCGCCCCATGATGTTCCATTCAGTAAAAGCATTCATTAGTAGATGAAACAACAGTAGCAATTGTTTCCCTCATTTTCCTACTTAACGGAGACTTTCCAAACATAATAACCTTATAATAATCCAAATGGGCTTCTAATGATTTTGCATTCAGTGAATGAACTTTTAATATATTTGCCATCTTTCCATTAAACTTATCATACAATTCTTTTAGTTTACCTTCAGCCTCTTCGGCCTCTATCATATGAATTCTAGCTTCCATATAAATCTTCCTCCTCCCTATAATCTAACTAACGCTTTTAGAATTACATTCAGTTTATGAAATGACTTATACTAAAGTCAAGGATTATAATAGGATTTTACATCCTATTATAATCTTCGCTTTTTGGACTATTCGAACCTTTCATATTAAATTAAATGAATAATGACAACATAAAGTGACCTAAAACCTAGGATAGTACAGCAAAGAAAGCCGCATATTATACAACACTTCTGTTAATAATCTGTAATGCAAATTACAGATTATTAACTATCTTTTTATTATGATTATAATAATAGGCTCTTTCTAAAAGATTGTTGTCTTTAAATAGATTACTTGAAAACAAAAACCATTTATGGTTGAAAGGAACGGAAATCAACCAAGCCTAAATACTTGTTATACAACAACAAAGTTTGCGAAAACAGCCAAATAATATATCCATATACTTATATTCATAGAAAGGGGTGTACTTATTGATAAAAAAAACCTTACTCCTCTTATTCATTGCAACTTCTTTATTTATTCTTATTTCATTTTGGGAAGATATTTATGCTTTTTTCACACAATCTTCTTTTGTAGACATGGCTGATTATATCCGCTCAATGGGTATTTTAGCTCCTTTAATTAGTATTCTGCTCATGATCTTTCAATCCATCGCTGCCCCCATTCCATCTTTTCTTATAACTGGTGCAAATGGGATGGTATTTGGTTATGTTTGGGGTTCAATAATATCATGGTTTGGTGCAATGTTAGGAGCAACTGTATCTTATTATTTAGCTAGAAGGTTTGGGTTCCAGTTTGTAGAGAAACGCTTTAAAGGAGATAAGCTAAAGCCACTTTTAAATAAAATAAATGGAACGTATGGCTTTCTATTTATATTAATTTCTAGAATTTTACCAATCGTTTCATTTGACTTAATCAGTTTTCTCGCAGGTCTAAGTGGTATAAGGCTCACTACCTTTTTAGTCGCTACCGGAATTGGAATGGTTCCTGGGACAATAGCTTATACGGTTATTGGTCACGATTTTATAGATTTAGAGAAAAACCTAAATAAAATTCTAATTCTTTCGGCGACAATCATCGCAGTTTTTTTAATTGGATATCTTGTAAAAAGAAATTTTAAAAAAATATAAAGATAACTTTATAACAAAAGGCTCAGTAGTTATAGGATTACAAAAAAAATACCATTCAAACCTTTCTAGTTACATTCATTTTCAATTGGAGTTGTGACCGGTATTGTTTTACGTAGTTTTTAAAATTCCAAGTAGTTAAAAATTCCGTTTCGGATTCGGATTCTCTACCTAGTTCGATTAAATGAAGCTTTTGCTTTTTAGAAAGATGAAAGTCCGTAGCACCAACGTTAATTTTTCTATAAATACTGTTCTTGCAGCTAAATGTCTATCAATAATGTCTCTTATCATGAGCTTCAAACATTGATCTAATTAAAGGAATTGTTGTATTGACTGGACCTATTAGTTGAGTAGGTTGAAGAATTATACTTTGGCCAGATAACCGAAAGCCTATGGTTGGCCACTTCGGTATCTCTTCTAAATCAACTATCCAAATTGGATAGTTGATTAGTATTCCTCCATCTACAACCACCACTTTAACTTTTAAATTACGAGGAATAAAGAAAAAAGGAATTGAACTACTAATCAGAACTGCGAAAGCAATTAGAAATAATTTAGGTTCGATACCATAGCGCGGGAGATCATCTGGAAGAATTGACATTCTATCTTGCGAAATATCTGCTATGATAATTTAAAGTTTGTTTTCTGGTAAGTCGCCAAAAGTTTGTATTGTCATCCTTTGCATTTAAAATGATTTAATACTCCTCTCTTTGAATGATAATCCTTTATGTTAAAAGTTTAATTTTTCAAGTAATTCATATGATACATATAGCAATATCTCCTTATAATGTAGGAAAGATTAAGCCTTTTAATCTTTACTACATTTTATTTTTCTTAAAAATTTTCGGTCAAAATAGCTGCTTCCAATTAGCTTTTCTAATTGCTCAGTCCGAAAATCCTCCAAGGGTCTATCTGCCAACTGATTTACATAAGCAAAATAACCAGTAATCTGATTAATATCTAATCCTAGATTTC
>NZ_JBMERO010000011.1:0-139992 GCF_049310945.1 Bacillus sp. DJP31
GTTATATTTTTCTAGTGCGAAACTAGATTCTTCTAACATTTGATAAAGGATGAGACTTTTCTCCATTGAGCAAGTATGCTCCAATCTTAAACGATTAACTATTATTATTGTATCTCATCAAGTTTCATTCGAAGTATGTTTATAAATATTTCAGTGTCGCTATCGTTAGTAAATAGCAATAGTGTACTGTAAAAAGAAATTGCCCCATTAATTAGTGCTTGAAGAAATTCAATTTTTGGTAAAATGTATTCTTTTATAGTTCCTATTTTTAACAAAACACTAGAATTATCAACAGGGAGAATCTGTATTTCTAACTCATAGTCGGGAAATTCAGCAGCACTCTCTCCATTAATTATATAGTCTACTACTAGACCATAATACATCGACCAAAGATTTTCGAGACTACCGTATTCATTATATCCTAAAATACTAGAACCATTGAACAAAACATTAACAAAACCATACATTCTACTATCGTTATTAATTATTTTTTTTATATAAACTTCACTTTTTTCTGAATCAAAAGGGAAAAATTGTTCTTTAAAGTAATTTTCCCTAAACCACTTACCATCCTTACTCACATAAGATAGAACTTCAAACATAAAATATCCTCCCTTTCACTATTAAGGTATCCAAGGAGCATAGTAAGTAGTTTTAGGATAGAGTTGTGTAATATTTTTAGTCGATAAATCAACTCCTACTCTATATACTACCCCACCATATGAATGATCTAAGGTTAACCAGCTGCTTCTTTTACCTTGTAGGAATAGAGTTCTAGCATTACTAATCATTGCAAGTTTACTTGGTTTTTGAGATATCAGACGAAATAAATTTATGTCGTCCGATATCTATAGTGTTGTTTAACACAATTCTCACCATTTACTAAAAAAATGATTTAAAATAATACCTTGCTAGATGGTTTCTACTTGCAATCTAGTATTATAAAGTTTTAAAAGAAACTCAATTGTTAATTCGTTAAATCTTTCAGGCTGATCAACATTGCAGACATGACCACTGTCTTCAATCACCATTAAGGTGGCGTGCTTTGTTTTCTTTACGACATCTTCTACTGGAAGAAGAAACATGTAATCCTCTCTACCCATTACATATAGTGTTGGAATGTCAATCGTATTTTCTTCAAAATGAACCAATAATGGAGCTACATTTGTCGTTAACTTGAACCATTTAATAAACTCTTTTTGACATAACTTTTTGGCTTGATTTACAAATAGTAAGCGAGATTCTTCGTGTCTTTTCTTTGGCATCAAACACCAGGCGAAGAATTTGTAAAGCCACATATAAGGTATTAGTTTTTTACCTAGATTCCCCAGTATCATTAAGGTTTTAACACGGGTGTTTAAACGTATTACCGCACCCCCTAGGACCATCGATTTAATTCTGGCAGGTTCCATTTCAGCGATGTTCCGAATCAATATTGTCCCGAGAGAAATTCCTATAAAATGAGCGGACCTGATTCTCAAATAATTTAATACTTCTATAATATCCAAGCTGACTTCATGAAATGAATATTTTTTCTTCAATACCTTTTCATTCTTTGACTTTCCATGCCCTCTTAGATCAATAAGCAATATATTAAAATGTTTCTTGTATTCTCGTATTTGTTTATACCAAATAGACGAGCTGCCCCCTGCTCCGTGGATAAATACGGTCCAGTCGTGACTGGGATCTAAGATGTATGTTTTAAAATGTAACATTTTTACCTCCCGAATAACGTACTCAACTATTCATTTACAATCTCAAAACGCCTTAAATTGTAAGGACGGACTGCACTACCAGCAACCTTACTTATAGGTTCTTCGTTATTTTCTTCTACAGTTACAAATGAGTGCCAGGTCTACTCACTGAATGTCCCTGATCAATTTTAAGAGTAGATGTTTTATGATTAGGCAAAAATCCTTCTAAATATAGCAGTGTTGCTAATACCCCATTTGCTGAAGCCGTATCAGGACCTAAGGAATACCCATGTAAGGTGCGAAATCTCTAGTATTTAAATCATACTCATCGTTTTACTTTTAATACTTCATAAGCAGGTTCTTTATTATGTTTTCCTAAATCAATTAACTATGGAACTTCTAAATCTATTACTTTTTACAGATACAAGTAAATGCCAATTCCGTATATTAGACACTTTATAAGAAAATGTGGAATCTATTTGATTATAAGAAGCACCAATTAATCTACTTATATTGAGTATATCAATATCTATTTCTTTTGTCTTTGGTGCTAATTGGGCCATTTCTACAAACTTAATGAAGTTTCCTTCTCTATTCTATTCTACATGAACTAGACCAATATTGGTTCAAATAAAATAGATTCTTATTGGATGCTTAATCGTACTCCATAGCCAATAGCCATGGTAAGACAAAACTGTTGCGTGTTTTTCAATATCCAATAAGTAAAAGTTAAGAATTCGCAAGGTGTTTTTATAAGAACAAACTTGTGGTATTGAAATGAATTCTTTTGTAGTAAAAAGCTAGGTTTTTTGAACCGCATTTTGCAGCAAATCAAAATGAATCTCAGGATTTAACTATTTAAAGTAGTAGTGTATAATGGAAGAATAAAGGAAGTGATTCAAAATGGCTAAATCTAAAGCCAAAAAACTTCGTGAAAAGTTAGAGCGTGAAGGCAATCGTAACCCAGAAAACGGTAGAAGTCCATTTGCAGAACTAAATCTGTACACAAGGAAAACTAAAACCAAAAAAGACATCTTATATCGTTGCAAAAATAAGAACCACTCTTTCCAAGAAGGAAATGATGGTTCTTTTATTTTTGCTATGGTTTAAGTATAACTTTGATACATTCGTCCTCATGTTTATTAAAAATCTTATATGCATGACTTGCTTCATCAAGATTATAGGTGTGTGAAATAATATCTTTAGGATCAAACTCTTTAGTGACAATTTTGTCAAAGAGCTCAGGCATAAAGTGAATTACTGGGGCTTGTCCCATTTTTAGAGTGATGTTTCTCTCGAAAAATGGACCTAATGGGAAGTTATTGTAGTTGCTCCCATACATACCAGTAATTTGAACCGTTCCAAACTTTCGAACAGCCTTTGTGGCGATTTGTATAGGTCCGAGTGTTCCTCCTTGGAGTTTTAGCTTTTGTTCAATGAATTCAAGTGGTGACTTCTTTCCATCCATACCCACGCAGTCAATCACAACGTCAGCTCCACCATGGGTAATTTCCTTTAGATTCTCACCCATATCTGGATACTGTGTAAAATCGAACACCTCAACGTTGTTCATTTTCTTGGCATGATTCAATCGGTAGTCTGTATAATCAATAGCAATTACTCGTTTTGCACCCTTCATCCATGCAAATTTCTGTGCCATTAAACCAACAGGCCCACAACCTAATACGATAACAGTGTCCCCTTCTTTTACACCACCATTGATAACACTCCAGTAAGCGGTTGGCAATACATCACTTAAAAATAATAACGATTCGTCTTCCAATTCACATGACTCTGGTACTAAAAAGGGAGTAAAATTACCAAAAGGAACTCGTAAGTACTCAGCCTGTCCACCTGGATAATCCCCGTATTTCTCTGAAAACCCAAAATATCCTCCTGAATCAAAGTGAGGATTTGAATTATCACATTGGCTTTCCATTTCATGCTGACAATAATGGCATTGACCACATGCTATGTTGAAAGGAACGACAACACGATCTCCTTTTTTAACCTTTGTCACGTCCGGCCCAACCTCTTCTACAATCCCCATCGGTTCATGACCAATAACATATCCATGCGGTAATGGTACATTTCCTTGGTAAAGATGTAAGTCTGACCCGCAAATTGCCGTAGATGTAATTTTAACAATAACATCATCATTCTTTTGTAGCTTTGCATCCACAACCTGGCTTACTTCTACTTGATTCGGTCCGCGGTAAGTTACAGCTCTCATGTTCAAACACTCCTATCATCCTTTTATAAGAATTAGTTTCTTCATTTGTCATTCATTTACTCTTTAATTAATTCATACAAAAAATGGATATCTGAAAACAAATTGACGTCCATTTCTTCCTTTCTTATACTTGTTAGAGTTGAAAATAAAAACAAGGTGTGTATGAGATGGATTTTGAAATTAAGTTTTTATCTTTTTATTTAGTTACAGTTGAGGGAAAAGGTGAACAATCTCAAAAAAACTATAAGCATTTTCAAACACTAGATGAGACAAAATATGAGCAAAGTGCTTTAAAGGAATTTTTAGATGGGGAACTCACGAAGATCGTAAAGCGTAAGGTTTAACGTCATCCCAAGACAGATCAGGCTCCCACAAAGCTAGGCTACTTTGTGACAGCAGAAGGTCATGAATTAGGATCCAATCCAAACTATAATCTCTTTACAAGAGTAAGATTTGCCGATACTTTGGAGAAATTTAAAGACGAAAACGAGAAATTCGTTCGTGCTTATATTGAAACAAGTGCTGTTCGTGAAGGAGTTTTTATTGTTGCAACCGCAAAATTAAGTAAGTACTTTGATGATCCATTTGTGTTTATTATGAAATGTGATTTTGAGCCAAAGGTTTCCTCCATTTCAGACGAGTCAACAATGATACGAAATGTAGAAATGGCGATCACGACAAAGAATATGAAATCCATTCAATACCCTTACATGCCTGAAGAAGGAATGATTGAAGAACGTGAAGTGAAATTGCATCAGTCCTCACATGCGCGCTACTTTGAGGATTTTTTGAAATACGTAGAATATGGCGAGTCTATGCCTGAAATAGTGAAATCCCAAGTACTTGAGATGGTCCAACAGCACATTGAAGAAACCTATACACCAGAAAGTGAATACCGAGAAAAGTTTGAAACAGCCATGGAGGCTTGGGCAACGAGCCCAAAAAGAGAATTGCAGGAACGACTTACAACTAATCAAGTGATGGAAGCTGCTTCTCAAATAAGTGAACACTCTCCTGAGGTGGAATTAAGCTTTAAGATTGATCACCTACATATAAAAGGTATGCTTGCCGATTTTGGGGAATCCATTCACATAGCCAAAATTAACGGAAGATATGTCGTTCTTCTCGAGGGGGATTTTATCTCTTTTGAAAAAGGCCACAGTCCATTAGAGCTACTAAAGCCCGATGATATGCATGAAGTGATTCAAAAAATGGAAGCAAAGCATAAAAAGAATGTATAAGAAAAACACTTGGATCAACTTCCGAGTCTGCTGAAAAAGTCCTTTTTTTAAAAAAATGTGCTAAAATACCTGTTGATTGTAACGAGAGGATGCACCATTCCCCGGGGTGGGCGGTGAGCCTCCTCGGCGTAAACGCCATGCATGAGTCTCACCTGTCCCACGCATCCCAGCAGGTGCCCGAGCACATCCGTTCCAATCAACATATACTCCCTAAAATAGCTCATTTTTCGATAGTAACTACTATTTCAGTGGCCTCCAACTTCCAAGTGTTTTTTTAGGTTTTATATTTTATGTTATTTAAAAAAGTCGTCCACAAGATTTTGATATGTATGAAAATAAGCTGGGATTCTCTCCTCCTCTGTGTTTTCAAATAGTGCAGAGGCCACTCCTTTAAAATACCACCGCTGCTCTTGCTTTCCTCTTTTAAATTGAGCCCAAATATCACGATTGTTATCCACTTTGGCTTCTGAGACAAAGCTTCTCAAATTATCAAGCTTGTCTGCGACAACAAGACACTTAACTTCAAAACTCGCAGCTTTCAATTCTTCGATTGTATGAGACTTACGCTCCTCCCACGATTTGGTCTTATCTTCGGTATTTCCACCTACAATTTCTGCCACCTTTTCTCCGAACAGCTCGTGTATATCCTGTATTGTTGCAGATGTGTCCTCAACGGTATCATGTAAATACCCGGCTGCAATTAATTCACGAGATAGTCCTGCCTCTCTCAAAATAGTTGCTACACCTTCTGCATGTACAAAATACGGCTCGTCGGAAAGCTTTCTTGTTTGACCTTGATGGGCAGCTTTAGCGAATTCTTTAGCTTTTTCAATTAAGTGCACATTAAAGCCCCTCACTTTCTATAGTGTAAAGTATGCTAAATTCCCTTATAGTAATGCGTCATTAATTCACTAGCCCACTTCGGCTGTTTGACCACTCCAATTGGGCCAAACTCGTTCATATAGGGTTTAATATCTAGGATAGGTGTTCCAACAATTGCATCCAATGCTATTACAGTAATTTTATAGCCTTCGACTTTTACAATCTGACAACGCGACAAGCCTAATTGATTTGGTCTTGCTTTTGGTCGTTGTGCAAAAATTCCTACCTTTGGCCATTCAATATTGTTTATCGGATGACGAGCATTTGTTTCAATTTTACTCGGGTCAACTTTATGCATATAGAAAATAACCTCTAAATGAGAAAAATCACTTAAACCCATCAAAACCTAAGCTGAGTATAATCTTGAATCGATCTCTATTACCGCTTCTTGATTTCCCCAAAAGTCATCCTGAAGCGTTTCACGTCCTGATATAATCTGCCCTATTGGTGTGATCGTAATTGATTCCATCATAAACACCTTCCTAATATAACTTTTGGGTGTAGCTTTCTATTAAAGACTCATCAATCTCTTCTAATGCTGTATCAAGTGAAGCGTGGACCTTTAATACTTCTGCCATAGTGGGAAGCTTTTCTCTTTGTGGCCAGGTAGCCTGATCCCATAATCCTGAACGGATAAAGGCTTTTGCACAATGTATAAAGATTTCTTCTACTTCTACAACAATTCCGACTAAAGGAAGCCTATCATTGACAGCCATCTTTTCTAGCCATTCTTGATCTCGAATGATGAATGCTTTTCCATTGATTCTTAATGTCTCTTGCATCCCAGGAATAAAGAACAATAAGCCTACATGAGGATTAGCCATCACATTTCGTAAAGAATCAATTCGTTTGTTTCCAGGTCTTTCAGGAATAAGAATATGCTTTTCATCAATTATATGAACAAATCCAGGAGCATCTCCCCTTGGAGATGCATCACATGTTCCGTTCAGATTTGATGTTGAAAGCACTAAAAATGGAGAATGCTTAATCATAGTCTCACAAAGGGTATCTATTTTTGTAATGAGCTTATCTTGTGCCCTTTTGCTTGGCTCTCCTAGTAAACTACGAAGCTCTTCTTCTGATGAAAGTATATTCTTAAAAACATGATTCATGTGGGCTCATCCCTTTGCCATTTTAATTCTATCTTACCATATATTCCTAATTCGATAGAAGTGAAAAGAAAAAGAATACTTCACCAAAAATAGGTAAGAAGTATTCATGTAACGGTCTTTTATCTCCTTATTCTATACTTTAAACCTTGAAATCATTTCCTGTAGGTTATCAGCTAAAGATGCTAATGAATTTGCGCTAGCTGTAACCTCCTCCATTGTTGCAAGTTGTTCTTCAGTTGCAGTTGTACTCTCTTGATTCGCAGCCATAATCTTCTCTGATATTTCCGTAACACGTTCAATGGAACGAACAATTTCTGAACTTACTTCTCTCATTTGTCCAATGGCTGTCGTCACAGTTTCTACTATACTAGAAACATCACTTGAAGAATCTTCAATATCTGAAAATGCTCGTTTCACTTCATTAGAAATTTGAATTCCACTCATAACTTTGTTACTTCCAATTTCCATTGAAAGAATAGTAGTTTGCACTTCTTCTTGTATGGCATGAACAATTTCACCAATACTACCTGAGGCCTTTTTGGATTCTTCGGCTAGTTTTCTTCAACTGTGTTCATTCAGCGGAACAAGAATTGTAGGTTAATCCTTTACCTGTTTCTTTGTATACATCATTAAATTGTGCTAGAAACTGATTAAAAATGAAGCGACTGAATCCGATCGTCTTAGCAATCAGAGTCTCTTGTTCTTTAGTTGGGTAGAAACGAAACTTATACGCTTTTTTAACTATTATTCATTTCATCTCAATCTCCAGAAGGAACATTTGTTCTCACTATAACATAGTGAGTGCAATTTTGGCTAACGCCAACCGACACTCATCTCACCAGCTACTCATTGGGCTTTGCCCTTCACATTCCTTGAGGTGGGAATCTTCTGTCGGAAAATGATAAATGAATCGACAGATTAAGGTGTGACATAATGAATATTAAAAGAGTACTTCTATATATTAGCCTTCTAACCGATGTTGTGTTATCGATATTTCTCGCAACAATGATCGAAGATTTTTGTATTTCTATATTTTTATTAGCTATAGTCTTACTGTTTGGTGGTACATTGGTGCTTTACTTTATTTTATCTAGGATTCAAAAAAGGTAATTTACTTTCCATTAATCATTTAGAAATTGCTTTCCTCTATGGGTAGACCAATTCCATTCAGACCAATACTCAATTCCATTATTCACAATATCTTTTCGAGATGCAAAATATTCTTATGTTTGTAATGATTCTTCTCTCTCAAGCTCCAGAATGTAGGGAATGACATCATCCGAAAGCATTTCCATATAAACCAAGTCCAGCTTACCTGTCTTTTCGAAACGATCAATATTTTGCTCCTTAATGATGACATCTATATTCTGGCCATTAACTTAACAGAGTGGGGCCTATTGTAGTTACCATCTAATAACAAAAAGAAAGATGTCTCAAAATATAACTTTTGAGACACCTTCATTTATTAATTTGATGTTTGTTTTTTCTTAACAACACTTGGTAGCACAATTAGGGCTGGTACAAGCATTGGTAACAGGATAAAGCAAAGTACGATTAGGCCAGTGATGACGGCAACAGCCAACTCGATCAGAAGTACAAGTCCTGAAGGAATTAAGGTTGCGAATGTTCCGCCCAGAATAATCATCGCTGAAATAATGACGCCTCCGATATGCTTTGATGATTCAACCAGTGCTTTGGCAGGGTCAATATCGTTATATTCCTTGTACCTCATCATGAAGAAGATGCTGTAATCGACTCCAACGGCTACAATAATAATGAACGAGAAGAACGGTACAAAGGATGATACCCCGTCTGCTCCAAGAATTTGATAGGTTACAAGGTTCGTTGCTGCCATTGCAACAAAATAGGCTGCTATTAGTGAAATTATAATATAGACAGCTGGCAAAAATGAACGAATAACAAACAACAGGACAAGAAATACACCTATTATGACAATAATTGCTGTACCGGTAAAGGACTCCAATTGAACTTTGTTTGTGTCATAGGTAGTAGAGCTAGGTCCAGCTGCACCATAAGTGGCATCCTCTAACAGTGTTCCTTGTAATCCATTTTCCAACACTTTATTTATGTTTTCAATGGTCTCCATAGCATCCATTGAATAAGGATCATCACTGAGTATCACGATAAATTTAATGATTTTACGATCTTCTGACATAAAGCTGTCAAGGACTTGACTGAAATCAGCACTTTCTAAGGCTTCCCTTGGAATAAAAAAGGTCTTAGCTGATTTGAACTGCCCTAGGAAATCACTTGTTTTACCTAAACCATCTGATATATCCTGTAATCCATTTCCACTCCTATTGAGCCCGTCCTTTAAAGCGCCCAGTCCGGTTGAAAATTGAGAAAGTCCATCATTTAACTGCTGCTGTCCATTTTTAACCTCAGAAAGAGCATTATTCAGTTTTCTCATATTCGCTGTGATTTCATCTGAACCCGCAGCTCCATTTTGTAAGCCGCTAGTTAATTGTTCAGCTCCGGCCTCTAGTTCCTGTAATCCACTTATGATAACAGCTTGTGCCTCATTTATTTGATCTAAACCCATATTAGTATTGTTAAAGGCTGTGTTAAGGGAATCAAAGTTTTGATTCATCCCCTGTATTCCGCCTGAAAATTGTGAAATTCCTGATTGTAGTTCGGAACCTTGTTTCTTTAAGGCAAGATAGGTTTCATCTTCCTTCAATTCAATATGTGATTCGCCAAGCTGTGTGATGAGACCATTCAGGTTCACCATACCTGTTTGAATTGTCGGCAATTGTTGTTGCTCTAATCCCAGATAACCTTGAGACAAGCTAGTATATTGTACTTGGAGTTCACTTAGACCTTCTGCTATATTTTTTGTGTTGGTTGCTATGCCTATTAGACCTGTCCGTATATCATTGATACCTGAAGTAAGTCCGTTTGCTCCCTCGGCACTCTGGCTATAACCTGATCCGAGCTGTCCGACTGCATTAGTCAACTGCTGATATCCAGATTGGATTTCGCCTGTTCCGGTAACGAGCTGCTTCGCCTCGGAGAAGTCTGGCTGTTCCAATTTTGACTCCATTTCAGTTAAACCACCGAGTATTTGTTCTACTCCTTCCTTTGAAGCATCTATTCCTTCCGTGATAAGTGCTGTTTGATTATCGATATAAAAGTCAGTAATTTGTTGGGATTGCGGCTGTGTTACTGATGCTACCTGTTTGACTCCATCAAGATCTTTTAAGTCTTCTGTGATTTGGTCGATCACAATTAGTGCTTCGTTATTATCCATTGCCTTGTCACTTTCAATCACCACATTGGTCGGGAGAGCCTGACCACGACTAAAGTGCTCTGCCACAATGCTAAATCCTTTTGTTGAGGGATAGTCATCCCCAAGCTCCCCTAATTGATCAAAAGATAGTGTTTGTTTACTGAAAAACAAGATGGGTATCATTATGATAATAATAAGAATAGTAGTAATAACCGGATATTTTACTGATACTGACGTTAGCTTTGTCCAGAATTTACTTTCTTTATGGCCTGTATTATGTTTTGAAGGCCAGAAAAGCTTTCCACCAATTGTCTTCATGAAAAATGGTGTGAGAGTAAATATTTGCAGAATCAGTATGATTGCCCCGATGGCTACTACGTTAGCAGATTTATAGATTCCAAAGTTGGAAAAACTTAAAGCCGCAAAGGCAATGAATACAGTTAATGTACTATAAAATATCGTTTTTCCTGCTGTTTTATAAGTAGTAAAAATCGATTGGTTAATTGTAGCACCGTTTGAAAGTTCTTCTTTAAAACGATGAAACAACAGAATATTATAATCAGTCCCGATCCCAAAAAGAATTAATACAAGTAGCATTTGAGTAACACTTGTTACAGGGAAATTGAGCTTATCAATAATCTGAGCAGCGATCCCCATTGAAACGAGATAGGTAATACCTACTGTTAATAATGAAATGAATGGAATAACGATTGAACGGAACATGATAATGAGAACAATTAAGATGAATCCGACTGTCAATAAGGCACTTTTTTCTACACCTGATGTTGAAGCTTCCAAATAATCATTTTGAATAAAGTCTTCCCCGCTCAAATAATAGTCGGTGTCGACTCCTTTTAATTCTTCTTCCAATTCACTCTTGATTTCATTAACTTCTCTGTCTTGTTTGTCTAAAGTAAAGCTGACCATTAAGGTTGTATTGTCTTCAGAAATTAACGAGTCCTTCGCGTCAGGAATTGCAAAGGGGTCGATCATCTCATTAATTCCTAGCTTAGATTGATGTTCCCGGATGTTTTCAACAGCTTGTTGAATCTGGGACATATCTGTTTCTGTAAGTGAATCCTCATTATGAAAGACGATTATATTACTCGTACCTACCTGTCCACTCATTTTTGTTAGAATTTCACCGGCTACTTTAGAAGGACTTTCACTTGTAAGTGGATCTTGCCCTCTGTCATGAAGAATTGCGTTTACATCTGGTTGGAAAATAGTTAATAATGTTGCAGCTAATAACCATCCACCTAATATAACCCAGCGCCATTTAACTATATTTTGCATAATGTTACTCACCTTACCTTTTCTTATGATCATTTCTAGTGGTGAAAATATGAATAAACGCATGTTCATTTTATAGACAAAAAAATAGCAGAACTACTTCCTCAATTTTTCAGCAATCCCAACCGAGTAAACAAAAATCAATTCATCGACAAGGAATTTAATTGTATGTCCGTCTTTATGATCACGTAGAATTAAGCAAATTCCTTCGATGATCATAGTGGCGTACATTTGTATTGTCAACAAATCAGAGGATGGCAAGGTAATACAATCCTTACTCGTTTGAAAAACCTTTTCAAGAATTTGCTTTATAATCGCAACTAAATCTAGTCTCAATCCTTCGTAGCTTGAATCATCACTAAGAACCAACAATATTTTGACTTCCGTGCTAGAGTCCTTTAACAACTCTACAACGGTTTCATCAACCATGCGGATATATTGAAAAACCTCTGTAGCATCTCTAGTGTAAGTTTTTTCAATCTCTTCTTTGATATTCAATGTATATTCCACAAACTTCTCGTATGTTGGGTGAAGGAGTTCTCTAAATAGGTCGTCTTTGTTTCTGAAATATCGATAAATATTACCTGTCGTAATACCGGCTGAACTCGCAATTCTTCTCATCGATGAATTCGAATAGCCGAACTCACCAAACTCAGTAAGCGCGGCAATAAGTATTCTATTTCTTATATCGTCTTTTAAGGTTTGCATTAATAAACACCCGTTCACTTTTAGGTAACATTAGTATTATAAAACGTATTCAAAAGAAATGCAATCACATTTCCTCGGATTTTATCTTTATGACTTCTTTTCCTTTTCTGACAATAATTGATCCATTTTGTTTTCTAATCTATTTAATTTCTCTTTAAGAGTCTGTTCAAGAAGAGTCTTCCTCAATAAATAAAAAACAAGAATCCAACTATGTGAAATCCCATAATTGGTAATAAGAAGATTTCGCTTTAATTTTTAGCAAATGAAACACCCTTGTATATTGAAAGGTACAAAAAAAACTCCCTAAGTTCTAGAGAGGTGGTAAGCATTCCAAATAAACATATATCCAAATACGCGTTTGAGCAATCAGACATGTCTAATTCATAAATCACTAAATTGGATGTATGGGAAAATGGTCAGACTAATCCTGTTCTCTAGGTTTGTTTCATTTCGATATGAACAATAAACCGTAAAAAATAGAATTAGTTCCATATTGTCCCAAAATCATCCTTTCTTCCATTAATCTGCTTACTAGCATATTTACTCTTACCATGTTTTGTCAAACCTTTTTTGGTAAGTATCCGTTCACTTGCCTTAATTCTTTATATATCTTTAGCCGTTCCCGTTCACAAAGAATATCTTTTTGATTTACGAGATATTCCATTGGTTTTAGGAACTCTTTATTGGCGGACCTCTGTGGGGGTTGGTTTATATACGGTTACTGTTAGCTACCGATCCCGAAATCCGGAACCCCTTAACCTCAATAAAAGGGTTTATAGAGCTACTCCTAGAAAAAGAGCGGGACCATAAGAAAGTAAACTATCTGCAAATTTCTTTAAGTGAAGTTAAGAAAGTGGAAACTATCATCAATGATTACTTCACTTTTTCAAAACCCTTATAGTATTATTGAATCAATGAGTGGGAAAGTAACAGCAAAAAGCAAGCCCCTCGAAGGAACTTGCTTTGAAATCAGCTTACCAATCATAAATAATCAAAAGTATTTAGATGAGGAACATATGTCTAAGTCCATTTGAATGAGCAATGAACAAAATACACATTCTAGGAGCATTCTTACTGGGGGTTCCTCCAACATTTTAACGTAAATATACGCTAAGGTATTTGTTCATGAATAAAAGCCGAAATATCCTACTCTAAGGAAAGTTCAGCTTTTAACAATCAATACTTTTTATTAAGTGGTCGTAATGAATTTAACGTTGTTAATTTGTTCATATCAAATTTATACTCACCTAAAAAGTTGATGTGTTCCCACCCTAGTGGAGATATATGTTTTAACAAATCATCATTTAATAACCCGAGATTCTTTCTATATTCAATTACTTTGGTTAGGTAGACTGTATTCCATACACTAATTGCATTTATTATAATATTTAAGGCACTAGCTCTCTGCAATTGATCTTGTAGTGCCTTTTCCCTTAATTCTCCCCGTTTACCAAAGAATATCCCTCTAGCTAAAGCATTCATAGATTCTCCTTTATTTAAACCACGATGAATCTTACGTCGAAGGGTTTCACTAGAAATATAGTCAAGGATGAATATTGTTTTTTCAATTCTCCCCATCTCTCTAAGTGCAGTGGACAAACGATTCTGCCTTGCATAGGAACCAATCTTCCCCATAATTAATGATGCTGATACGGTACCTTCTCTTATAGAGTGAGTAAGGCGAAGTACATCATCATAGTTTTCTTGAATTAGTTTTGTGTTTATTTGACCACGTAATAATTTTTCCAGTTTTGGGAATTCATTTGGTTTTACCATACTATATAATTTCGAATCTCCTAAATCTCGAAGTCTAGGTGCAAACCGAAATCCTAATAAATGACTGAGGATACAAATTGGGGTGTCCTCTATCCATGCAGATGCTAATCCACGCTATGGAACTGGAAAAGGAGCAACCATATATCGATTTGTAAGTGATCAGTTCTCTAGCTTTTACACAAAGATTATTAATACAAATGCAAGAGATGCGGTACATGTAATTGATGGTTTACTTCATCATGAAACAGATCTTATGATAGAAGAACATTATACAGATACGGCTGGTTACACTGACCAAGTGTTTGGTTTAAGTATTTAACAAAATTCAAAGGCCGGTCAAAGATAGCACCCCAAGTACCATTTCTTTTTCTAAGTTAAATTTCAAATAAAAGAAGGAGCGTTACCATAATTACATTGTGAATATAAAAGAACTGCTTTTATTATAATAAGAAAAATTGGAGGAAGAATAAAGTGAAAAAAATGTTATATAGAGCCTCAGTTTTTATTTCTTTTTTTCTAATTCTTGTCCCATTGGAATCGAAAGCGGTTGTTAATCAATTATATAAATTGAGTTCGCTCCAGAAACAAGATTTAGTTAAAATAGTTGGAAGTGTACCAGATGCGAATATCAGTCTCTACGCTAGCGAAAAAGAAGGCAATTTAGGAGAGTTCAAATTACATGCAAATGGAGATAGCCAATTTTTCCCTAGTTGGAAAAATGTATCCAATCCAACGTATAGACCTAATTTATTTTATTCGGACATAAATCAAGATGGTAAGAATGAATTAATAATTGTATTAACAACAGGCTATGGAACAGGGATAATATTACAAGAGGTGCATGTGCTGCAAAAAATTAAAACCAATATGGGGGAAATATTTAAAGAAGTTCTAGTAGATAATCCAATGGCCATAATCTTAAAAAACGTTCAAACAAAGTTAACAAAATCTGAAGCCATTATTAATACTTTAAATAAAAAGACAATAATTAAACTTGACAAGTTGGGTATTAAACCCGACCAACTTTTTTCCGACATATCCATGAAAAATTTAATTGAATACGATATAGTGAATAATAAGTTGACTGCTATTATTGGAGCACAAATTTCTCCAGTTGGTGGCTATATTGGTAGCTTTCACATAACTTATACATTTAAAGATAAGATGTATCAGGTAAAAAAGATTGAGTTCATTCAATAGCAAATACAAAAAAAGCATCCCACCTCTATAAATAAATGATGGGATGCTTACAACAATTAGATCTCACTTCTAGTATCCAGATACACGGAAAAATACATGCTGTCCCTTTTGATATTTTTCAATAACTTTAGAAAATTTTTCACCATCAAATGAGTATGCGTCATATTTTATATTACCCCAGCATAGGTGTTACCTCCAAATGTAGATAAATTCTTATCTTTTCTATTTTTAACAACATGTGCAACACCTCGCTTACCTTCCAAGGTTTCACCTTGTGCTCCTGCATAGATTACACGTGCTAGTAAGTCTACACTATCAAGACCTAGAAATTCTTGTAAATCAGTTTTATCAATTACACATTCGCCAGGATATGCTGCCATTGATACAATTGATTCTGAAGACTCTGCTGAAACTGATGTTCCTATATTAATAGACAACAGAATTACTAAGCATGTAAATCCTAAAAAATACTTTCTCCACACTTAAATCAACTCCCTATTTTTATTTGAACATATCTATAATTCTAGGAAAAATTGTAAAAACCCCCATTAATCGTAGGAAAATTTAAATTTTGAAAAAAATATGAAATAAAATTTATTTTATGTCTATGAACACTCTAAAAATGAGCAATTATGAAGAACTATTTTTACAATTTTTTTGAGGTGAAAACGGATGAATGAAAATTTAAATCCTTGCTAGTAAGAACTCTACTTGTATTTAACATCTAAAATTAATATAAAAGAAGCCAAGTTTTCATTATTTGGAAAAC
Source organism: Bacillus sp. DJP31 (assembly GCF_049310945.1). Lineage (NCBI taxonomy): Bacteria > Bacillati > Bacillota > Bacilli > Caryophanales > Bacillaceae > Bacillus > Bacillus sp. DJP31. The sequence goes on from NZ_JBMERO010000011.1 coordinate 16,159, forward strand.
TTGGCTTCTTTTAATTAGTAATTTGCTTAGAGTATAAATCCGTTAAAATGTTGGTTGCACCCCTACTGCTTCTCTTTTTTCAAAAATTGAATAGCATTATACGTAGAGAGATTCCACTCGGGCCAATGCTCGAACCCCTTTGAGAGTTCCTGTCTTTTAATGGCTAGATATTCAGAGTGATGCCCATCCTTTTCCTCTAACCTCACTAAATAAGGGATCACATCATCCGATAACCATTCCATATATACTAAATCAATTTTTCCCGATTCCTCATAGCGATTTATATTTTGTTCAGCAATGAGAACATCAATATTCATATAATTCATGCCAACATAATAGCTTACACATAGCACGACATATGCTTTCAACAACGGTAGTTTAACCATCCAAATCCGCACAAAAGCAATCACTAACATAATAAAAAGTAGGATCATAAAGGAATGGGCAAGCAAGCGTGAATACGTAAAGCCGTATGCTGCCTCATAAAGGGATAATCGGTAAAAGGCTGAAAACAAAATCAAGCTTGAAAAACCAACTAGTAGGCTTAACAACCCTTTTACGAGAAATTTCGAAACTGTGTTTTTCAAGGCTGTGTAGTGCAAAACAGATAGTAGGATTGAGAAATTAATAAGGGATACGACCGTTAATTCAGCAAAACCTTTTCTAGCATACGTGGCAAACGAATATAGATCATTTGTCGCAGGATTCATCTCAAAAAAGTAGGAAAATTGACTGATTACATACAAGGTATAGACAAAATTGATAAGGATTAACAGGGTTCCAACGATAATCAAATCAAATGGCTGCTTTGTTAATGCGTCCTCTTCTTCCTGAAGATTCGTTTCCAGCCTTAGAGAAAGTAGATAACTAAACAAAGCTAGTGTGACAAAAAGAACCAAACCTACCTGAAAAATGATTGGTCCCAGTGATAAATCCATAAAGTAGTAAGGAATACGTAACATCATCTTCGTGAAATTGTCATCTGATGACATAAGCAAGAAGGTTACAAAGAATAGGATGGGTGTAGAAATAAACAACCCCATTACTACACGTTTTCCTATTTGATACTTTTGTTCGTCCATTCCTCTTTTCATTAAGACTCCTATAACTGAAAATGAGCCAAAAAAGATTTTGAACATGTCTGATATAGCTGAACCTAGACGAGCAATCATGACTGGTTTCGCCCATTCTCCTCGAACGACTCTTTTTAACAGGAAGGTATGATAAAGAAATAGAAATGGAATGGTTACCACATTGAAAAATCGGAACATTTCATTACTAAAGATAAAAAAGGTTGCTGCTAATAAGAGGATCGCTAGCATAAAAAACCAGCCAAGCTTTCTCTGTGCTTTTAGTAGCCCTGGAAATTGGGTGAAGTAGAGCACATAGAGCAAAACAGTATATAGGAAGACAGAAATTCCTACTGTCTTTCCGAAGAAACAGTAATGAAAGCACAAACCACTAAGGGTGCAAAAAATAAGTAAGAAAAATGTACGCTTTTGTAAATATAAATTTTCAATCATGTTCTTATCTCCTTTGTACATAGAATAACTAGGTATTGTAATAAAAAAAGGGACTTATCCCCTACAATAATGACCTGGAGAGTCCCGCTTTGAAAGCTAGGCGACTAATTGGGTACACCAAGAACGTAAAAAGAATGCAAAAGAAAACAAAAATTGGAGTTAAGAGTGGTGAAAAAGTTTCAGCTGGTATCCAATTAAATAGAGTTAACAGCATCAGCAGGATATTAGGTAGTATGGTTAATAAAACAGTTTTTGTTAGTAGCCCGTACCCCTTCACACCATAGGTTCTTCCAATTTCATAGCCTAAGTAGACCCAAAATAGTAGATATCCACCCATAATTACAGGTGCTACCGTAACAAGTGAATGCCAAATCGTTTGTGCGAGTGGATGATCGGTCATTTTGTAAGCAATTGTAATAAGTGAACCCAAAATGAAAAATAAGCTATTACAGCCAATATAAAACGGGGCAATCCAGTTTTTATGGATCGGTATGCTTTCGCGGTAGGCCGCAGCGATTTCAACTGGTTTCCCAAGTCTTCCTATAACCGTCTCAATGGAGTACTCCTCCATCGCATCATCAAAGTGTATATCCCACTCTTGTAGGACTTCTTTTTTATTAATCGTGCTTGGAAGCATTCGTTCAAGCTGGGTTAAATACTCTTCCTTTGTCTTAGGAGTCATTTTATCCTCTCCCTATAAAGCCTTGCATCATATGGACAAACGAGTTCCATTCTTTTGTTTTGTGCTGAAGAATTTCTTTACCACCCTCTGTAATTCGGTAGTACTTCCTAGCTGGCCCTTTCTCTTGCTCCATCCAATACGCTTCAACATAGCCTCTTTCCTCAAGCTTATGAAGAGCCGGATAAAGGGTCCCTTCCTTCACTTGAAGGGAATGACCACTCTTCTCATCCATATCCTTCACAAGCTGATAGCCATACATATCCCGCTTCTCTAGCAGCTGCAATAGAATGAGCGAAGTACTTCCCTTCACAAGTTCACGATCAAACATCCAATCACCTACCTAGAATAATGAGGTACTAATAAAATCTATATTAGCACCAAATATTAAAATTGCAACAAAAATCTAAAACGCTTCAACATTTTTCGATTCTTCTTTGTCAAAGTAAAAAGCATGAGGATCTTCGCAAGGCTTTACTTTGGGCAATGCTTATAGCAGTTTTCCGATTAAAAAGGTGATTACCATACTTTGAATTGCAGACACAAGTATAGTACCCCAACTTAACTTAAAGCCCTTTTTCTTCTTGAGGTAAGTTTGAGATACATAATTCGTAATAAATACTAGAACGAAAACAATGATAAAAGTAAACCATAAAGTTGAACTAAAAGGTAACATCTATTATACAATCCTCCATTTTATCGACTACCTCTTATTATTTTATCATAAATCCCACAATAAACTTTTTTAGAATAATTATTTGAAATACTTCCCCTACTAATTAGTAAACAGTTCACAGTAACAGCTGGAGCATCAGGAGAAAAGTGTCCAATACGAACCTTAGCTGTTCCATCTGTTGTAGATAAATCATGCCAAAGACAGGGGCTGGTGGTTTCACGGGTTTACTAATGACTTCACTTCCTATCTTGGTTCTTGCTGCTGGAGCTGCCTTCTTTCTTTTCAAAAGAAAAAATCAGTTTCAATCTTAAGATTTTACTCCTACTCTTCTTAGTTGGCTGTCAGTCTATAGAGCCTGAACAAGAGACAGAACAAGCAGAATCGAATCAAGTTGTAGAAGTGGATCAAGAAGTGAAAGTTCAACAGTCTATAACTTCTAGAGTTGTGTCCATAAGTTCAGGAATTGAGCCTTCCACTCTCTCCATTCCTGCTTTGGACCTTGGTGCAAGTGTTGAGTCAGTTGGCCTACAATGCGATGGACAGATGGAAGTACCGAAGGATTTCACTAAAGTAGGTTGGTATTCACTCGGAGCCAAGGCAGGGCAAGCGGGTACTGTGGTATTAGCGGGACATGTAGATAGCTATACAGGTCCTGCTATATTTTCAAGCTTAGATAGGATTTCAATTAACGATGAGATTTCCATTTCTAACGGCGAGGAAATTATTGTCTACACAGTCACCAAGAAGGAGTCATATCCCTATAGCGATGGCCCACTTCAGGAGATTTTTGGTTTTACAGCAGAAAAGCGGTTACATCTCATCACATGTACAGGGACCTTTAATCCGTTTAAAGGGACACATGAAGAAAGACTAGTTGGTACAGCCATAGCTAAATAGTACTAATAAAAGCAGGTGATCCCAATGAAGTGGATCACCTGCTTTTCTAGTTTTATAATTTGGGCTTCTCGTCAAAACTAGCTATCTGTGTTCGTTGGTTTCTCTGCTTTTGCAAGGGCATATTTAATGGTGGCGACAGTACCTATACCATATAAGGCATACCGGATTCCCTCTATCATAATTTCGAAATTAAAAGATCCCTTTTCAAAAATGGCAAACGCAATACCTAAAATAACGGCTGTAATCGGGATAAATCGATTGTGTACACCTGTTGCTTGACGAATCGCATACAGCACAACGGCTAACGCTACATATGCAGTGAAATCCATACTTAGTATTTGTGTCATCTAAATCCCCCCTTTATGTAAGTTATGAATGCTTGAAGGACAAGATGACCAACAAATTAGGAATGGCCTAATTTTATTTGAATAGTGGCTATATAATAAATTTAGAACAAAGTGTGTGTAATGGCAGAAGTTTTTTTCTTATTTTTTTATTATCAGGATGTAACACAGAAGTAACGTTTTCCGAAATCAGTATTCAAAATGCAAATGGTGACCTTCAAGATTTCCTAAACGATGTTAAGGAGGAAGGAAACTACCTTTATGATAATGGGGAAAATGGTATGCTTGTCTAGATAAATGGAACCAACGTTGAACAAAGTAGTAAAGCTGTTCATTTTAGTGATTTCCAAGTCAATGATCTGGAAATACACTGACTATTACTTATGAGGAGAAGTACACGAAAAATTATTCAAGTGAGATACTTAAGTATCAAATGCTATACAAAATAAATACAAATAAGGAATTTGGTGTGTTGAAATTTTTAAAGATGGTAAAGAGGTTCCTTTCACTTCTATATCAGTTCGCCAATGATTTACAAAGAAAAGACCACTATGTGAGGTCTTTTCTTTAGTATAAATCAACAAATACATGTCTTTTTCTTTATTCCCAGCTTCCCCCTTTCTTCAACCTTCTTTATGTATTCTGCCGCTAGTGGAACTTTACAAGCCGAGTTTCCAACATCCACATGAACCTTCCCGATTTTCTCAGCTATCCTCATGGCTTCATCATATAAAGATGTAACTGAAGCTCCAACACCTATAACAAATCCATTCATTACATACCTTACTCTGTTTTGTTCCCCATGGACGTTTTCTTCAATTTCATGTAACAGCTCACGAATTTCAGATAGATCTAATTGATCATCTGGTGTAATGGAAATATATCCACTATATGTACTCCACCCACAAACAGCAATCATTTCATTGGGGGATTGCATCCATTCTTTTGCCAGCTCAATGGCAAAATTACTTTCAGCCGCTACCCATGCAACTGTATATTCGGCTAGCATATACCAATAGGCTTTTCTTACCCATTCTTGTAAAGTTTCTTTGTCAATCAGACTAGGGTTAATGGAAAGTCCAGCTAAATACATGGCATCATGATTACCTGTGTTATAAAGTACCAATGCTAAATCTTGATCCTTTTTAACATATTTGACTAATTTTTTTAAATCTCCAACTTTTACACCAAAACAAGGCTCCTTTATTCCGTGTCGAAAAAATGTATTTTTGGTTTGCTCAGAACCGAGCTCTTCTAGTTTTTTCATTATTTCTTCTAAATTCAACATTACACCCTCTTGAAGTGATTTTTATTGTATCCTAGTCATATACAAGGATGGATGGATCAACTATTAATCCTTATTTTCCTTTTCATGTAGTAACTGGTCCACTTTGTTTTCTAAATGAGCAAGTTTTCCTTTTACAATGCGCGCTTCGCTTCTATTAGAAATGGCTCCTCGAATCAGGATGAAAATGACGCTAATTATGGCAATTACTAATCCAAACGTAATGAGTTGGAAAATCATATCCCCTAAACTGAAGCCAGCCTGTTGTTCCATTCGTATTCCTCCCTTTTAACTAGTTTTCTAGTTTCATTCTCTTCAGGTATTATGGCTTTTTATGAGTAATATGATCATTTTTAGAAAGTAAAAGTCGACTAACACCCATGATCAATCCACAGGTAATCCCAATTATTGTCCCAAAAGCCACTGAAAAAGTAGACAGCCATATCCCAACCATAAATAAAACATTTCCAACAGTAACCACTAACCAATATTTTTTTATGATAAGTATCTATCTGATAAATCAATGCCTTGTGATAAATTTGTTTCTTTGAATGCCTCCAATACAACCTGGACATTATACCCAACCGTAAAATTAAAAAGAGCGGCTTCATGGCCTTTTAAAGCAAGAATCATGTGGTCAAGTAAACTTTGGATTTGCATGTCTTCAGTTGAAATCAGTTCAAACCTCCCTCCTACTTTCCCTACTTTTAAGGTACCCCAATTTTCAAGCATAAGCGTACCTGTAGTACCATGTAAGACGAGTTCTACCCGTTCTTGTCCTTCAAATTGACTGACTCCATCTATATGCACGTTCAAACCGTTACTTAATTTCATCTTTGCAGTAACACTTGTTTCACATAAATTTTCGTCATCTGGATACCCCACTTTACCTTGTATATGATCAATTTGCCCAAAGTTTTTTTGAATAAATTGAATCCAATGTGCACCAACTTCTAAAATATAGCCACCTTGCTCTCGATTTCCGACCCAGCTATTTTTTTGCCAAGACCGTGGCCATTCTGGGAAGTGTAGAACCAAGTCAATTCTCTCAATGTTTCCTATGTAACCAGCTTCTATTAAGCTCATCATTTTGTACATTTGAGGCTGATAGTTTAAAGGGAAGTTCATCATGTGAATGATTGAGGTGTCTTTAACTGCTTCTACCATTGATCGTGCCTCTTTTAGTGAGTTGGCCAACGGCTTTTCACATAGAATATGTTTTCCGGCAGCAATCGTGTCCAGAGCTACCTGTTCGTGGTATTTCGGCGGTACAGCAATATAGATAAGGTCAACATCAGACTCATGTAAAAGCTTTGTGTGATTTGTGAAATAGTGTTTAACAGAGAATTCTTTGGCTACTGCTTGAACTAATGCGACATTTGCATCACAAACAGCAGCCACCTTAATCTCGCCCTTGTATAGCTCTTCAATTCCTTTCAACATCCTAGTTCCAATTGCACCTAGTCCGATAATCCCTATTTTATATGGATTCATAATAACCCTCCTCTTTAGCTACAATTCTATCCTAGAATTTAACATGGGTGTTACAAAAAATTGGTTTATCTCATCCCTCTTTATAAAAATTATAAAAAAAGGGCTAATGTCCCTTCCACGTTTAACTTATAAACATAGTCTAAATTGTAGTCCAATATTGTGTTGAATACCTATATTTATAACATAAGGAGTTGTTTAATAAGATGAAAAACCAAAGAAATAACCCGTTTGGATATGGATTTAATGGTTCAGGTTACCCAGGTGGTGGATTTGGATCAAATTATGGATCAGGTTATGGTAATTTTGGTCCAGGATACGGTAACTATGGACCTGGATACAATAACTATAATAACTATAATAACTATGGTTCAGGATACGGATCTGGTTATGGGAATTACGGACCTGGCTACGGAAACTATGGCCAAGGGTATGGAGGTTATGGACCAGGATATGGTGGCGGATATGGCCAGGGCAACTTCGGGAATTTCGGCGGACCCGTTGGTGCCGGGTTATTAGGACTTGGTTTAGGCTATTTAGGAAACGAAATAGTAGACGGACCAAATCGTGGCAATAGGTACTAAATAGAACAACCCCCTCTTGTGCATGCTGTTTTATCACAGGAGGGGACTTCCCTATTAGAGCCTGTTCAAAAAGGAGGACAAAAAGAGCAAAGAAGTTCAAGGAAGCGAAGTCTTGAGCTTCCTGCGCGTATGTTTTGTATACGTGAGGAGCGGAAAGACGAGCTGACGAAGAAATTCGAAGCTATTTTTGCCGGACTTTTTGAACATCCTCTATTAGTCAATAAAATAGAATCAATGCTATAATCAACCTATTAAGCAACCATTATATAGGGGGATCTTTCTCATGAAAAAAACAAAAATTGAAGAAACCATTCAACTCATTCAAGAACTAGTTTCTATTCCAAGCCCATCTGGTAATACAAATGAAGTGATTACATACGTAGAAAAGTATTTAGCTGAACTGAATGTGGAAACGAAACGAAATCGAAAAGGAGGACTAATTGCCACACTGCCTGGAAAAGACCACACTCAACATCGTATGCTAACTGCTCATGTTGATACTTTAGGTGCCATGGTAAAAGAAATCAAACCAAGCGGGAGAATTAAAATAGATTTAATTGGCGGGTTTCGATACAACTCTATCGAGGGAGAGTATTGCCAAATTCAAACTACTTCTGGAAAGATTATGACAGGTACAATCCTCATGCACCAAACATCTGTTCATGTTTATAAAGATGCCGGAAAGGCTGAACGTAATCAAGACAATATGGAAATTCGTTTAGATGAAAAAGTACACAATGCAGATGAAGTCCGTCATTTAGGGATTGCGGTTGGTGATTTTGTTTCCTTTGATCCTCGTGTTCAAGTCCTTCCGAACGGATTTATCAAATCTAGACATCTCGATGACAAAGCAAGTGTTGCGATTTTACTTCAGCTCATACAACAGATAAAATCAGAAAAGATCGAGCTACCATTCACCACTCACTTTTTGATTTCTAATAATGAGGAAATAGGGTACGGAGGAAATTCAAATATCACGCCTGAAACTGTTGAATACTTGGCTGTTGATATGGGAGCAATGGGTGATGGCCAATCTACAGATGAATACACCGTTTCGATTTGTGTGAAGGATGCAAGTGGTCCCTATCATTATGAACTAAGAAAACGCCTCACCCAGCTTGCCGAAGAAAACGATATTGGTTATAAACTAGACATCTACCCTTTTTATGGGTCCGATGCATCCGCTGCTATTCGTTCAGGACATGATATTGTTCACGGTCTAATTGGTCCTGGAATTGATTCATCACACGCCTTCGAACGGACACACAAGGATTCAATTGAAAACACAGCCAAATTGCTGTACCATTACGTTCAATCAAGCATGGTATTATAAAACCTCATCGACAAATCCCTACAACAGCAAGGAATTTGTCGATTTTTTTATTTGGTCCGCAGTTTTTCGACAAGTGTTCATTATACGTAGGTATTTGTCGGATTTCCCTGATTTCCTTTTGTTCACAATACATCAATTTTCAAGTAATATATAGATTGATTAATCAATCATTAATTGGAGGTCATTATTCTGCTAACAGAAGATCAAGTGTCAAAAATGGAATTAAAACGAAACAAAATAGTAGAACAAGCGATTATCTTATTTTCTGACCAAGGATATAATGATACGACCATTGCCAAGGTTGCTAAAGCAGCTGGAGTAAGCTTCGGCAGTGTATTTACTTACTTCCCTTCTAAAGAGGTTTTGTTCCATCACGCTGTCGTTGAACCTCTTTTGGAATATTCTAGTGTATTATTAGATTTCAACCCAGATGCAGATAATCCTAGTTTAGAGATTGAAAAGATGATTACAAATCACATTTGCCTTTTTTCTAGATTGAGCACGTATCTAAGGCTTCTCGTACAAGTAATTGGTCAGAGGAACCGTTTCGAGAGTCAATTTAAGGAAATAAATATATTACATGATAAGTTAGTAGAGAAAATTACTTCCCTTGTATTAAAAGGTCAACAGATGAACCATTTAAGAATTCAAGATCCTATGATTGTTGCCACTTCTTATATGAGTTTGCTAATGGGACTTCGATTAAATCTATCAGACGAACCTAATCTTGATTTCTGGTTTAAATTTGTTCCATATGCCAAACAGTTATTTGGGCCGAAGATATAACTTTTTTCGGTTCTTTTTACATCTAGAAAACGATTGATCAGTCAATCATAATAATGCATTAATGATTGACTGATCAATCGGTAATGAAACGATCCTAAGGGGAGAGCCTTTTCATGATACGTAAGAATTTTAGTACTACAATATAAATCCGATTATGTCTGAAATTTGTATCAACTATGTCAACAATGTCTGTTGCCCCCTTTCTAGTCATCTACCCTTCAACCATTCTAGGCACATTCACGACAGGCTTTATCTTATTTGGTGTTATGTTTGCGAGTGTAGTCGGTTCACTGTTCGGTGGTTCTTTATCAGATTCGAATAGGTAGAAAAAAGTGATCGTTTTCGCAGAAACTATTCTAAGTTGTGGTTTTCTGTTTGCTACCCTTGCTATTTCACAATGGGCATCTCTTCCCTATCACACATATGTAATCTTTGTGCAGTGGGACAGGTGAGACTCATCGCCCGCCCCAGAGGAAAGCAAGCAACACTCGTTGCAATCAACCACTCATCTTTTGGTTAAATAGCAGCAATGTTTATGAAAACACCCTAAGAAATAGAGTAGTAACAAGTACTACTCTACTTTTTATCTTGGTTTCTTAATAAGGAATACATGATTCAATCAAAATAAGCGCCTCTAGTAAATTGATAATCACGAAGTATTCCTTCTTCATTAAAACCTACTTTCTTCAATAATTGTTGGGAAGCAATGTTTTCAGGTCTCACGGTTGCACCTATCCTGTTTATTTGAACAACATCCAACATAAAGTCAATGGCTACCTGTAATGTCTCTGTCGCATATCCTTTGTTCCACTCTTTTCTAGTAATCTCATAACCTATTTCAACTCTTGTGTTCACCGAACTAATAGTATGAAATCCAATCGAACCAATTAATTCATTTGTATCTCTTAGTGCAATTCCCCAACGACTGTTTCTAATGTCGGAAAAGAATCAAACAGTTTTTCCATAGTTACCTCCATTAATAGTGTTTAGTAAATTTTAACAAATTTTCATCTTTCTAGATAGGATAAATTTTAGTAAGAGAGAATACCTTCTTATTAGAATCAGTTTTTTGTATTCGTCTAAGCCAAACAAAAGGAGAACTACTATGGGCAAAAAAGTATTATTCTTTAGTGATGTAGGCATTGATGACAAGATTGCCCTTGGTTACGGGTATTTAAATGACCAGATTGAAATCATCGGAGTTGTCGCTGATTACGGAAATGCCTCTCGGGATCAAACGGTAAAAAACGTTCAATATTTGTTTAGACTATTTAACTATCCAAAAGATGTTCTGATTATTGGTGGAGCCGTAAGACCCATGTCTGGTGAAGATCCCGACTACTTCCCCGATATTCACGGGCCTGTTGGGCTGGGCCCCATTATTCCAGATGGGCCAGATGTAGTGGAAATCGAAAATTTTTATGAAGTGATAAACTTAATTAAGAAGAATAAGAAAGAACTGATTATTGTAACAACTGGCAGACTTTCCTCCCTAGCCACATTATTTATACTATATCCTTCCCTCATGAAAGAAATAAAGGAATTCTATATTATGGGAGGGGCTTTTTGGGTTCCCGGAAATATTACAGCAGTAGCTGAAGCAAATTTTTATGCAGACCCACGAGCAGTTGAAATCGTGTTAAAATATGCTGAAAATGTAACGATAATACCCTTAAATGTTACAAATCGAGCAATTGTTACACCAGAAATGGTTGACTATATCTATAATGCAGGTCAATTTTCGATCATCAAACCACTACTAGACTATTATTTTCAGTTTTATAAAAAGCGGGATCCAAGCATAAAAGGCAGTCCAGTTCATGATGCTATTACGTTAATGGCTGTGCTTCATTCTGATATGTTTACATTCAGAAAGTTTCCTGTTGAAATGGTTCAAAAAGATGGGATCTCAAAAGGACAGAGTATTGTAGATATTAGAAGGTTTGGTGAAATAGTCGGCAAAAAACAACATAGAATTGCATTTGACTTTAATTATTCCTATTTTTTTAACGACTTTCTTGCAACAATGACGGGGCAATACAAAATGAAAAAATAAAGAATAAAGCCATTCCAATGAAAGTTTAGAATGGCTTTCCTTCTGTCTAAGGTAGGGACAGAGGGACAGGTTTTCTGTCCCGCGATCCATCACTTAACGATCAACTTTTCCCTCGTCCCGTTGTTTAAGAAAGTTTTTTTTATGACGAACTGTATGCTGAAAATAAGTTCTCGTTAATCTCGGAACATGTAACCAAAGAAAAACAGAACGACCTAGACTAAATATTACAAACGCCACCCATATCCCTTGGTTCTGATATATGGGTACAAGCCACCAAATGGCTGCTAAAAAGAGTAGCAAAGCCATGAAGATGGAATCCCTAACAGGTCTAGCCTCGGTTGCTCCAGAAAAGATCCCTTCTAGCAATAAGCCCCAGAATCCAACGATTGGAAAAATAACCATCCAAACTAGCAAACTTTTTGAAGCTTCTTTTACTGTAGTGGTCGTTGTAAAAAATGAAATAAGCTCATTGCCAAAGACAACCATTACAAAAGCCAATATCACGACTGTTAGTAAGCCCCATTGAGCCGAAAGAATATATGCCCTTTTATATAAAGCTTCATTTTTCCCGCCAATTGCCCTCCCCACAAAAATGCTAGAGGCATTGGCAAAACCACCTAATAAATAAGCCATAATATAATGAATCTGGAGTAGAATAGCATTTGCTGCTAGCGTTTTTTCTCCCATACTCGCACCTTTCGCGGTAAAAATCACTGTCATGGTTAGCAAACAAACGGTCCGTAAACACAAATCACGATTCACTTTCACCATTTTCACGAGAGCTTCAGCTTCTAGTAGCATTGATAGTTTTAATTGGCGAAGCAAAGGGACGGATCTTTTGCTTCTTTTGTTTAGCGAAACTAAAGAAGCGTAGGGTCCGTCCCCATGCTTCACTCGTGATACAGCTTCATCTGCGGGTCTATCTAGTATTGAAATCCAAGGAGCTACCTCGATATTCGCAGTGAACTTAAAACGTATTCTCCACCTTCTAAGCGAAAAAGAATAAGAAAAAGACTAGAAAAAAGGCAACTTTCCGTCCAAAATCAAACGGAAAGTTGCCTTTTTAATATCAGCACCCAATAATAAAATAAAAAACGAAAGTTTTTCAGTGGCCTCGTTCAATACGTCGCTTTTCATTTTTCATTAAAAAAAGTTGGACTTTTTCAGCTGTCTCGGACAGTCCCCTGGTTTTCACGGCCCTATTTCTTTATCTAGGAAGACAAGTAGACAAGAACTGAACTGCACCCCAATTATTAGAAGAAATGACAAATTCCCTATCCCTTATGTCCGCTTTAAAACTCTTCTCCCTCAATCGGATGAATCGCCTCATAAACCAACTGCTTTAGCTCTTCTTTATACTCTTTCTCCTGCTCGTCAGACCAGTTAAATTCTTTTTTCATAAATGTGATAACAGTATTCATATGCTTACGAACCCAGTCAATAGCAAAGAATAAAGCCCCTGTTCGTCTAATGAAAAAGTCAACTGGTTTATAAGCAGCCTCATAATCAATCGCATACCTTAACATGGCATATACAAGAGGATCCAAATTTTCTATTTCAGCCTTTTCTTTTTCACTGTTGAAGATGTTAAAGACCGTTTCTACATTTGAACCGTAACGGTAGATGAGTTGCTTCGCTATTTCTTCTGTTAAGCCGAGTTCAATTCCTACTTTCGTTTTTTCACGTAGGAACGATTTAAACCCTTCTGAACCACCCACATCTCCACCAGACATAGGTAAGTGCTTCGTTTGTGACCGAGGGTACTGTTTTCCTTCTTCTTCATGAAGCTGCTTGGTAACGATATCGATGACGCTCTCTGCCATTTTACGATAACCCGTTAACTTACCACCAGCAATGGAAATTAACCCTGAATTTGATACAAATATTTCATCCTTTCGAGATATTTCAGATGGTGATTTCCCGTCTTCATGGATCAACGGTCTAAGTCCAGCCCAGCTTGACTCGACATCTGCTGCTGTAATCTTGACTTTAGGGAACATGAAATCGATTGATCTTAGGACATAGTCACGATCAGCCACTGTAATTTTAGGATGGGCAATGTCGCCCTTGTATACGGTATCTGTCGTTCCTACATAGGTTTTACCTTCTCTTGGAATTGCAAAAATCATACGTTTATCAGATGTATCAAAATAAACAGCCTGTCTTAATGGGAACCGTTTGCCGTCAAAGACTAAGTGGATCCCTTTTGTTAGTTGCAGGGTTTTCCCTTTTTTAGATTGATCGATTTCCCTTAATGTATCCACCCATGGGCCGGCAGCATTGACGATTTTTTTAGCTCTCATTTCTTGTGTGGATCCATCGGTGAGATCTTTTACCTTCATGCCCACTACCTTGCCATTTTCATATACTAAATCAGAAACCTTCATATAATTCAGCGCGTATGCACCCTTTTCAACAGCCTTTTTCATCACTTCAAGGGTAAGGCGAGCATCATCGGTTTTATATTCCACATAATAGCCTGCTCCCTTTAATCCATCCCGTTTTAATAACGGCTCACTCTTCATTGCCACGTCAGGCTTAAACATTTTTCTTCTTTCACTCTTTATAACTCCAGCAAGAAAGTCATATACCTGTAAACCGATATTGGTTGAAAACGGTCCAAACGTACCACCCTTGTAGAACGGAAGCAACATCCACTCTGGTGTTGTCACATGAGGTCCATTTTCGTACACAATTGCGCGTTCCTTACCGACTTCCGCTACAACTCCAATTTCAAATTGCTTAAGATAGCGTAATCCACCATGTACAAGTTTGGTTGATCGGCTTGACGTACCTGCAGCAAAGTCATTCATTTCAATAACAGCTACCTTCAATCCTCTTGTAATAGCATCTAACGCAATTCCAGAACCTGTAATTCCACCACCAATAACAAGAAGGTCCAAATCTTCCTTTTGAATGTTGTTCTTTATTTCTGATCTTTTTAGGTTTGTAAATTTCATGCACATCAATCCCTTTCAAAAATCTATATTGTTTGATGAATTAACCTAGGAAAAAAATTTTTAGAGGACAAAAAAAGAGACCACAATACAGCTCTCTTTTCATTTTGCCCGAAAAAAGAGTGATTATGGTCTCTCGAAGTCTCTACCCAATATATTAACTTATCTTTACTATATCATAGTTCGAGTATTATTTAAAGCATTCTACTTCCATTCGTAATGTGCTCACAATGGCAACATCTTTTTACTTAAATGCACGTGTTGCGGCAACTGCCTTTTTCCATCTACTGTATAAAGCTTCACGTTTTTCATCTTCTAGTTGTGTGGTAAAGGTTTGATTGATTTGCCATTGCTTTCTGATTTCCTCTTTTCCAGACCAGTAACCAACTGCCAAGCCAGCTAGGAAGGCTGCACCTAAAGCGGTTGTTTCATTGATCATGGGACGATCAACAGACACCCCCAAAATATCACTTTGGAATTGCATTAAGAAGTTGTTCTTCACGGCTCCACCATCCACACGAAGTGATTTCAACTGTATCCCTGAATCCAAAGCCATGGCATCTAATACATCACGAGTTTGATAAGCTAAAGACTCAAGAGCTGCACGGATGAAGTGTTCCTTTGTTGTCCCACGTGTTAGGCCAAACACAGCACCTCTGGCATCACTGTCCCAATATGGTGTTCCTAACCCGACAAATGCGGGAACAAAATATACACCGTCGCTTGAATCAACATTCGTTGCAAAGACTTCGCTTTCTGGTGCGTGATCAATCATCTGTAACCCGTCACGTAACCATTGAATGGCAGAACCCGCTACAAAAATACTTCCTTCTAACGCGTATTCAACTTTCCCATCTACTCCCCATGCCAAAGTGGTTAAGAGACCGTGTTTAGATTTAACGCCTTCTTCCCCTGTATTCATGAGCATAAAGCAACCCGTTCCATACGTGTTTTTCGCCATTCCTTTATCAAAACAAGCCTGACCAAATAGCGCTGCTTGCTGATCACCGGCAATACCGGCAATGGGAATATTGTGACCAAAGAAATGGTAATCCACTGTATGTGCATAAACTTCTGAGGATTGGCGCACTTCAGGTAACATACTCTTAGGTATGGTTAAAATATCTAGCAACTCGTCATCCCATTTCAAATCATAAATATTGAACATTAATGTACGAGAAGCGTTTGAATAATCAGTGACATGGGCTTTCCCACCAGATAACTTATAGACTAACCACGAATCAATGGTCCCGAATAGCAAGTCACCTTTTTCAGCTTTTTCTCTTGCACCTTCTACATGATCAAGTATCCATTTTACTTTAGTGCCAGAGAAATACGGGTCGATCAGAAGGCCTGTTTTTTTATTAAATAGCTCATTATAGTCTTGTTCTCTAAGTTCCTGGCAAATCTGTTCCGATTGACGTGATTGCCACACAATGGCTTTATAAATTGGTTTTCCATTGTTTTTATCCCATACGACCGCTGTTTCCCTCTGGTTCGTTATGCCAATGGCTGCAATGTCAACGGGATCCGCATCTGCCTTACGTAGCACATCAGCGATACATGCAAGAATCGACGTCCATATCTCATTCGCATCATGTTCGACCCACCCAGGCTTTGGAAAGAATTGCTCAAATTCTCTCTGTGCTGTTTCAACTATCTCTCCATTCTTATTGAATAGAATAGCCCTGGAGCTTGTTGTCCCTTGGTCAAGAGCTAATATATACGTTCCCATCCTGATTCCCCCTTATTATGAGAGGATTGTTAGTAGAGTATTTCTCTCTATCCTCTTCAACAATATCGTATAAAAAAGAGCAAAGGACCTAAGTCCTTGCTCTTTTTATCAATGATTCTATTCTAAACGATTAAAAAATTGTATAAAGCGTTGTATTTGCTACTGTAATTAATGTCATTAACAATGTATTGAGAAAAGCTGCTACATACACATTGCCTGTCTTTTTGAAGAAATAACGATTAAAGATAGCAGCCACCAATAGTGCCGGTACAATACCGATTACTATAATAGAAGATAGTGCTTCTGCAGGATATCCAGATGTACCTGTCATAAATAGTAACCCATAGTGGTAGCCAAGGTAAAGCAATAGACCACCAATGAAGTGTGCAATCGATATCAAATACCCTCTGTATCCATCGTACTTCGCGGTAGCCGTATTGATGTTAACTGATAGACCCACGATAAAGTAGTATATGAAGAATAGTGGTGCATATTTCAATAATGCAATGACATGCTGACCTTCAAACGTTTTGACTGCGAATGTCCAGAGACGGAAGTCTACCTTGAATAACGCATCAACCAAGTAAAGCACTCCATAACCGATTATTAGAGCTATAACTGCTGTTACAAGAGAAGCAAGAATCGACTTAGGACTCGCTTTTAATCCATAATTAGCAAGGGTCGCACCCTCTGATTTTCTCCAAGTATAGTGTAATGTAACAATAATAATCAATGTGAGAATCGCAACATTAATCGCCCAATACATAATTGGATTTACGGTAGGTGCGCCAAAATACTCAGTTGTCGCAGTTATTTTAGCTTGATTTCTTAAAACAATATACTGAATCACACTTAAAACAAGTACGATGAAAGAACCCTTTTTAATGTGACTTCCTAATCCTTTCACAAGTGCATAGATCAGGATAATAACAGATAAAGCAATAAAGATCATACTACCCTGTCTGAATATGGTCATTCCTGCGACATTTCCACTGTATAAGGCAGGGAAGAATATAGCAGGGAACAACCCACTAAATACTGCAATGACTAATCCAACAAGTCTTCCACCATCCGTTTTTGACTCAGGAAGTGGTGCCGGTTTTGTCGTGTAAATACTGTTCAAGAATGGTAATTTAGATAACAGTATAATGACCGGAACAAATAACAAAAAGAATCCGATTAGAGCGACAAATGAAAACCACTCTTTATACATCCATGTTTGACCATCTTCACCAATTGTTACTAGATTGCTATAATCTGCAAACGCCGTATCATAGAAATCGATGGCATACCCTGTAGACGTCGCTGAAAAGTGATTCCAAGGGTGTGTTTCATTTGGTTGATACACGATTCGTTGTCCACCGTTTACATCATAAAACTTATCTGCTTCAGGATTTTCTGGATTGCCTAAGAATCCTGCACCTTCTGGAGTTCCTACATAGTTTTTCTTAATAACAGTTGCACCAGTAGCTTGTGACTCTGCATCAAAGAAGAATTCATCATATTGCGCAGCAATTTTACCTGAAGTTCTTGGACCATAGGCATTATTAATATCTTCAGCCGTTAGTTCCAGGAAGTATACCCAACGATAATCTGAACCCACTGTTAAATCAGCGAATATTTTTCTAATACCAGATTCTTGGAAGTCTTTTTCATCAAGAATCACCGCATTGGTTGAAGAGAATCCTCCCATTGAGTGACCCGTTACACCAATAATACCATTTCCTTGTTCATCCTTAAGAACATAGTCCTGTTCATACATATACTGAACCGCGTCGTAGATCGCAGTTGGCCAGAATGAGAAGAACGGAACTGGTTTTTCCATTTTTCCAGTTGAATGTCCATGATCATATTGATCAAGTGCCAATACAATATAGCCTCTTTTTGACATTTCGATAGCCTGAGCATCTTGCATTTCGCCAGAGTTCAGGTAACCATGTGTGGCGATAATGGTTGGTCTTGCTTGATCATCCGCTCCATCTGGTTTGTATAATAGACCAGAAAGCTCCCCACTTGGTGTATCAAAGTATATACGTGATACCTCTACATCTCCACTAGAGCTATTGAAATTTGAAGCTACTAAACTTCCAATTAAAACGAGCACTAATGAAACCACTAATAAGATCAACCGTTTTTTCTTCATAATATCCCCCTTTAAGTAATTAAAAATTTTGTTAGGAAAAAGAATAATAGATTAAGACCCTTCATAACTAGATGCTAAAAACTAGCTCATCCCCCCAACCGTAATGATTAGCTTCAAGTTTATGTATAGAGGACAAAAAGAAGACACATTTAATAAATCCTTGAATCGTTATCCAAAGAATATAAATGTGTCTCCGTAGTCTCTTCACATAATATTAACTTAATATTTAGTATATAATATCTTGAAAACGGTGTCAAACTGATTTGCACGAATTTTAATTAAGAATTTTACCCTTACCAAAGAGCCCTATTGGAGGTGGTGACCGCAAAAGCACCACCATTTAATGCTTGTTGAACATCCTCTTCTGTACGGATTAGTCCCCCTGCAATAACAGGTATTTTGGTTTCCTCATGAATTTCTCTTAACACTCTTGGAATGATACCAGGCAGAACTTCGATATAATCCGGTTGAACTTTTTTACTCATTTTTAAATTCCGTTCCAGTGCATGGCTGTCCAATGCAAACAAACGTTGAATGCTGATCACTTTATGTTTTTTGGCAAATTCAATCACGTTGACTCTTGTTGAAACTAACCCATCTACCTTTACATTATGAATTAAATATTCAAGTCCATAATCATCCGGTTTTAATCCTTGAATCATATCCGCATGCATCAACACTTTTTTATTATGCTGCTTCGCATATCTAACGATCACCTCAACTTGTGAAAGACGCGTTTCTAAATAAATAATTTGCTCATGATCTGTCTTAAGTACTTTTTCAAAATCCTTCATACTACGAATAGCCGGTATCACTCTCATAACAATCAATCACCCTTCATCTCTTTAGTCTTTCAATCATAGCAACCTCTTTGGACCATGTAAAGTGACCGTTTTATGATCTACTTACCAGAAAGTGAACCACAGGGACAGGTTCAATGACCCAGTTTTATGATTCTTCCTTCCTCTGAAGAAGTACGCGCTAATTCGATAATCCGTGTCACTTTAAGTGCTTCTTTCAAAGAAACAACCGGCTCCCTTTTCACTAAGCCATCTGCAAGCAATGAAAAGAAATGGTCATATCCTCCAGACTCTATCGTTACCTCTTTCGTATCTTCTCTATAGATTGTTCCAACCTCTTTTGCTTTTTCTTGATAGAAGGTACCCTCTATTAGTTGAAGTTCTTGTTTATCTAGTCCATATTTCACAAAACTTCCTTTTAACCCATGCATTTCAAAACGAGGGTAGTTCGAATTAATAAAGGAATTTGAGCGTAAATAGACTCGTTTTTCCCCGTAATGGAGCACGATGAAAAAGCCATCATCCGTTTGACCGTTCTCACGTTGTGTCATGACTTCTGCATAGATTGCATCTGGCTCATCGAATAAAACAAGTGCTTGGTCGATTAAGTGGGATCCTAAATCGTATAAGATACCCGACCCTTGCCCTGGTTGTTCTCTCCAACGATTACGAGTAACTGGTCGGAATCGATCAAACCGTGATTCAAGGACTTTCCAGTCTCCTAACGTGTTTTCATGTAGCAGTTGTTGTATCGTTAAAAAGTCTCCGTCCCAGCGACGATTTTGGTGTACGGACACGACAGACTCGCCCTGTTGGGTAAGCTGCATTAATTCTTTCCCTTCTTCAACTGTTAAAAACGCTGGCTTTTCGACAAGCACATCTTTCCCTGCAAGAATACATTGTTTTAGCATGTCATAATGCATATCAGATGGCGTTGTTATGATATACAACGTTGCATCACTCTGTGAAAACGCCTCTTCTAACGTTGCATACACCGGTACTTGACTTATATCACTATGTTCCCTTGATGCTCCTGATCTTGAAATAACTCCAACTACTTCATATTTATCAGAATGCACTAAGTGTGGTAAGTGAAACACCTTTGCAGCAAAACCAAACCCAACTAGTACCGTTTTTATCACGAAAAAACCTCCCCTAATCTATTTAATCCATTATCCAAGTATTATCTAACTATTTAAAACTATCAGTATACCCACTAATTACCTATCATTCTCCTTTATTTCTATATACCTGATCTCGTAAATGAAACCCATCTGCAATAATGGTTTCATCCATATTATTTTTATCCACCGCTATTGGAGGAAGCAGGAGGGATGGTATTTCTAGTTTACCGTTGTAAATTTTTCTATCCGTTGAGATGGTTTCTCCTTTCGCCATTTTGATGGCTGCTCTTGCTGCTTCGTACGCTAATATTTTAATAGGTTTGTATATGGTCATTGTTTGTGTACCATCCACAATTCGCTGAGCTGCAGCTAAATCTGCATCTTGGCCAGCAACTGGAATTTTTCCCGCAAGCC
Organism: Bacillus sp. DJP31; assembly: GCF_049310945.1. NCBI lineage: Bacteria > Bacillati > Bacillota > Bacilli > Caryophanales > Bacillaceae > Bacillus > Bacillus sp. DJP31. The sequence continues at coordinate 36,986 of NZ_JBMERO010000011.1, forward strand.
CTTGTGCTGCGAGTGCTTCAATGACTCCTCCAGCTGTTGCGTCATTTGCAGCGATAACTGCATCTATGTCATTATTATTTATTTTCAAGGATGCTTCCATGTAGGCACGTGCATTCTCGGGAGACCAATTTTCAGTCCATTGATCATATACGATCTGTATGTCCCCACTATCTATAAACGGCTGGAGGACATTAAACACTCCTTTTTTAAGTAAATGGGCATTGTTATCTGTATGTGCCCCACCGATATATACATACTTTCCTTTTGGTACTAACTTTGTAATCGCCTGTGCTTGTAGTTCCCCTACTAACTCATTATCAAAAGAAACGTATAAATCAACAGATGAGTTTTTCACTAAGCGGTCGTAAGATATTACTTTAACGCCAGCAGAATGGGCTTTGTTGACGATGGTTGCTACAGCCTCTGCGTTATGTGGAACGATAACAAGTAAGTCAATACCTTCGCTTATTAACGTTTCGGCCTGAACAATTTGTAGGGCATCATCACCCTTTGCTTCCCGTATAACGACTTCCGCTCCTAATGCCTCCACAGCTTCTTTAAATAGATCTCTATCCTTTGGCCAGCGTTCCTCTTCTAATGTGTCCATCGAAAATCCGATTTTAATCTTTTCTTCTATATGTGTAATCATTTCTTTCTCGGGTTGTTTAGTCTCTATTGGTTTTTGAGAAACAGTTCCTTCACAAGCTACCAAAAACAGTAGAAGGAAGATAAAATTTAACAGAGCTAAATTCCTTAGCTTTCTTACCATCGTTTTCCCTCCCTTCGTCTACTGAACTTCTATTTAACTTTGACTCTTTTTAAAGATCGTTGTTTGTTTTCTTTAATTAAAACGCTAAGTAGATTGGAGCGGAAGATAATTGACTCCTGCGGGAAATAGAGGAAAGGTCGAGACCCCGCAGACGGAACGGCGAGGAGGCTCGACTTCCTCCCCGCGGAAAGCAAATGCCTGCAGCGAAAAGTAACGGTCAAGGTTCTAAGTTAACACTCCTTACAGAAAATATTCACAATAAATTGAAAATTTCTATAAGAAAAATCCTAATCTTTTATCCCAAGTAGTGTTTTGCGATATTCTCTTGGCGTTACATTACACATTTTTTTAAATACTTTACTAAAATAATTTGGTTCATGATAGCCAACTTCTAATGTGATTTCCTTAATACTCTTCTCTGGATCTGCTAACATTTTCTTCGCCTTTTCAATACGGCACTCAGTTAAAAAGTCAATGTAATTAATGCCTAGCTTTTCTTTAAACATTTTACTGATATAGATTGGACTTAACCCTACCTTATTACTAAGCGTTTCTAGCGAAATATTCTGCTCTGAGTTTTCCATTATATATTGTTTAATTTGATGGATTGTATCCGCTTCCAAGTTTTCATAATGTTTATCAAAAGAGCATTTTATATCCAGCAGTAGATTGGCAGTTTCAGCACGTAATTGACGGTAGTTTGATGCTTGATAATTGTAGATTGGAGCTGCTGTCTCAATCCCCATATCACTCATGATCGACCAGATTGACCATAACGCTTCTAATACGAATTGTTGTGCTTGTTGCAATTCAACGCCTTCGATCTCATATGCTTGGATAAGATGGCCAATGCTTGATTTTAATTTGTCCCACTGTCCAAGCCGCACCTGGTCAGAAAAATCTTTCTTTAAATACTTCGCCTGTCTCCGACTTTCTGTTTCATTCAAAATAGGAACATCATGATAAAATCGATATTTTATAGGAAGTGTAGGATTGCTAGAAGCAATGATAGCTTCCTGATATGAACGGCGGATTTCCTCTAATGATTTACACTCATTACCTATACCAATGAACCAACCAGCTTTCTGATTAGTGTTTCCTACTGATAATATGTCTCTTGCTAGTGAAATCGCTTGAGTGCGATAAAATTGGTCTTTGTCTCGGAATATAATTATAAGAAGCTGTCTATCGTAAAGGGCACCCATCCATCCACTTCTCGTTTTCCTAACTTTTTCTTTAATCCTAGAGTAAAGATGTTCCATTCCATCTGGTACAATCACTTTCATGACAAATACCTCACTTGTTGATCGAATATCGAGCATCTCCATTAGCATATTTAAGTGAACTTCATGTACATGGTCAAATAGTAATTGCGTTACAACATCTGTTTCAACGAGAGCTAAGGTTCTCTGAAGCATTTCTCGTTGCATGTTACTTTCTACTCGCAACTCCCTTTCTTCTTCTATTTCCTTCAAAACCTTACCAATTGTTGTTCTAATTTCACTGACCTTACTTGGTTTTAAAATATAATCTTTTGCCCCAAGTTTTAAGGCTGACTGCACATAATTAAACGTATCAAATGCTGTTACCATAATGAATTTAATATGAGGAAAGTCTACAATAATTTGCTCGACCGCTTCCAAGCCATTCATTCCAGGCATTTGTATATCCATTAATACTAAATCTGGTCTAAAGCTTGCTGCTAATTCTACAGCCTTATTCCCGTTATTAGTTTGTTCAATCATTATATCCGGAAATGCTCTATCTAAAATGGCTTTCATCGCGTCCCGTTCTATTTGCTCGTCATCCACAATTAAGAGTTTAATCACGTTTCTCGCCTCTTTGTTTTGGAATTTTTAATAGGACGGTCGTTCCGCTACCTATTGTACTTTCAATAGCAATAACGTCATCCCTCTCATAAAAAAGACGCAAACGTTTTACAACATTACTAAAACCTATTCCGGTTGAATGTCCATCTATTTGGACTTGACGATCCATTAAAATCTGAGTAATAATCTCCTCAGACATCCCGATTCCGTCATCTTCAATCTGAACCATCACATAGTCATTCTTATCTATCACACGTATAGAAATGATACCCCCATCTATATTAGGCTCTACTCCATGAATGACAGCATTCTCAATAAGTGGCTGTAGGGTGAGCGCAGGAATAGCGACGTCTATACATGAGTCATCAATTTCTAAATGTAGTTGCAGTCTATCAGTGAAACGTGCCTTTTGAATCTCCATATATTTATTGACAATAATCAATTCATTCCGTAATGTAACTTGCCTGTCTATTTGCTTTAAATTGTAACGTAAAAGGTCTGCGACACTAACGAGTAAATCACTAATTTCTTCCGACCCTTCTAAATATGCTTTTTTCGAAAGTGTATTTAATGTATTAAACAAGAAATGCGGATTAATTTGACTTTGGAGGCTACGAAAATGACTTTCCTGTAGCAAAATTTTATTCTGCTGCAGCTCGTTCTCTAGCTTTGCCTTTTCCTTTGTTTGTTGAAATAAGTGATTAATATTTGTACGCATATGATCAAACGTTTTAGCAAGAAAGGCAATTTCATCGTTCGTTTTAACCGTTATTTCTTTATCGAACCTTCCTTTTGATAATTCACTAGCAGCCTCTGTTAATTGCTGGACTGGCCTTGTGATACTTAATGAGAACCAATAAGTAGCTAATAATAGTAATAAAGAAGTTAATAGAATCATCCATATAGCGAGCTTCACTAATTCAACCGATTGCTCCATAATGCCACGATAGAATGGATCTTGCGTTTTAAGCTCCATATCGATTAACGTAAGCGTCATATCGGAAATATAGTTACCAATACGAGTTGTTTCCGTAAGGTCTTGTACCGCTGCCTCAGATTCTCGTTCAAGTCCTATTAATCGGTCTGTTGTTTCGATTAAACTATCCATTAAATTAATGTAATTTGTTAATGTAAAATTATTTCCTTCATTTCTTATAGTAAAGACTTCATAGCTAGCCGATTCCATCACCTTTTTACTACTATCTAATTTCTGTAAGTTTTCTGGTGTAGGCTGGATTATATAGTTATTTAAGTCTGTGATTACTTGATTACTAGACCTTGAAACGTCATTTACTATTAAGTAACGATTTAAAATATCATTGTATTTTACTTGAGATTTATAATTGTAAAAGGTTAGCGTAATCCAAATAATGGACATAATGACGATGACAACGGTTGTTAGCGTTAATATCTTTCTTTGAATACTATTCATTTCTGTTCGTCCTTCAATACATTAATATTTGTGAAGTAACCGTTAATATCAAGCGGCACCGTCTCGCCGTTTAGCCATTTAATAAGTTGGTGTACACTAACTTCACCCATTTTTTCTGGATCTTGCTCGATCACACCGTCAATTTCCCCTTCTTTTAAAAGAGGTAACGATTCTGCTCCATCATCAAAGGAGTAAATAAAATAAGGCTCAACCTGGGACCGCTTCCCTATTTCCTGAACCATCGGACCAACCATATTCGCGTTTACAGCAATAAAGGCATTCACATCCGGCATTTGATTTAACATGTCTCGCATTGTAGAGATGACTAGATCTCTTGACTCTGATGTTTCAGCATGAATCGTCTTAATATCTGGGTACCTGTTTAACGTAGCATTGATGCCCTCTACTCTCTCTCTCTGGTAATACTCTTGCTGACTGTTATAAAGGAGCACAACATTCCCTTTATTTCCCATATCATCCAACAGCTGCCTTGCAATTAATTCTCCAGCACGAAATTGATTGGAACCGACATATGTTCTTCTTAAACTTTCCTTCATTGGTACATCATTTGCTACTGTAATAATCGGGATTCCATTAAACGAAGCCTTTACTTTTGTGAGCTCTTTAAACTCATCTGTATCGAGTCCTTGTATAATAATTCCATCCACTTTTGAATGGATTGCTAGTTCTAATTTTTTTAGAAACTCTTCTGAATTATTACTATAGCTACCCCAAATTTCAAGGCTAGCTCCTTCTTTCACTGCCTGTCTCGCTGCTCCCCTACCAACCTTATTCCAAAACGTAGTGTCCATGTCTCTCGTAATCAAAACTAACCGATAGTGAGAGTCTGTTTGCTTTTTTGCTTTAGGTAAGGCTAAGTCGTTGCTAAAAACAATGTTGGCTGAGACAAAAATAAGATAGCAAAGGGAGACCGATACAATTCCTAGTACGACATACATATATATTTTCATGTAGGCTTTCTCCCCCTTTCTCTCTTTAACAACTTTGAATGTCCATTTAATTTGATTCTATCAGCCTAGTAACTAAACTGCATTATAATAATAAAGGAATTATGCAAAAAAGCTTCCCCAATTTTCTTGGTGAAAGCCCGCTTGCTTCTCTACTTAAGGATATAAGAGATAGTTAAATTCCTTTTCTTCTTGTCATAACGTCGAAGATTACGGCTAAGGCTAGTACGCCACCTTTAATCATATATTGATAGGAAATTCCTACACCTAGTAAGTTCATCCCGCTCGTTAAGGATGCCATTACGATGGCTCCGATGATGGCTCCTGTTACTTTACCTACCCCACCTGCTGCAGATACACCGCCAACGTACGCAGCTGCGATTGCATCAAGCTCGAATAGTGTACCAGCAGTTGTCGTTGCTGCTTGAAGGCGAGAGGTAAATAGAATACCTGATAAAGCAGATAGTAGTCCCATAGAACCGAAAACAATATACGTAATTTTCTTAACGTTAATCCCACTTAAATGTGCAGCTTCTGGATTACTACCGACTGCATAAATGTGTCTTCCAAGTACTGTCTTTGTTGTAAAGAAATGATAGACAAGCACAACTAATAGTATAATAATAACTGTCCAAGAGAAACCGTTATAACCAGCTAAAATCCATGTAATTGCGGCCATGATAGCCGAAACGAATACAAGTTGTAAAATAAAAACCTGCTTTGAAACTACTTCAAAATTATACTTCTTTTTGTTCCAACGATTAGATATTGCGCTATAATTGTAAAGGATTATTCCAAGTAGACCAATTAATAAAGATAGTAAATGCAATCCATTTATTTGCATGATGGAGGGAATGAATCCATTTCCAATTGCATTAAAAGCATCATTTTGAACGACGATTGTACCAGACTTTTCAGTTACTTGTAAAATCGCACCACGATAAATTAACCAACCAGCTAGTGTTGCTACAAAGGAAGGAATTCCTACTTTTGCAACAAGAATGCCTGTAAACAAACCAGCAATCATTCCAAGTAGTAAAATTATAGGTATAACGATATAGACAGGGAAACCATACTGCATTAAAAGAATAGCGGCAATCGCCCCAAGGAATCCTGCTAAAAACCCGATGGATAAGTCAATATGTCGAATGACAATGACCAGCATAACACCGACAGCAAGAACCGCAATATAACCTGCAGAATCTAGTAAGTTACTTATATTACGAGAAGAAATAAATAAGCCATCTGTTAAAATAGTAAAAATCAGAAAGATGACAAATAAGGCAATGTACATTCCGTAATCACGTATATTTTTACTAATTAACGTTAGCACGTCATTTATTAAAGTCATTGGTTTAGCCTCCTATTGTGTTGCAAGTTGCATTATTTTTTCTTGGTCGGCTTTTTCTATTGGTAATTCGCCTTTAATTTCTCCTTCGGCCATGACATATACTCTGTCACTCATTCCCAATATTTCACCAAGCTCAGAAGAAATCATAATAATACTCAATCCCTCTTCAATCAGCTTGTTCATCACCGTATAAATTTCAAATTTTGCACCCACGTCAATTCCACGAGTAGGTTCATCTAATATTAGGAGTTTAGGGCCAACAAACAGCCACTTACCTAACGAAACTTTTTGCTGGTTACCACCGCTTAATTTTCCAACAAGCTGTTCTAAAGATGCAGCTTTGATGTGTAATGAAGTTTTATATCCATCTGCTACTTTAATCTCTTCGTTGTCGTTGATTACTCCATTGGTAGCAATTCCATGTAAATTAGCGGCAGAAATATTGCTTTTAATATCTTGCAATAAAAACAATCCATCCCCCTTACGATCTTCAGTAACGTACGCAATACCAGCTTTAATTGCATCACTTGTATGTTTCAATACTTTTGGAATTCCATCCAACAGTAAGTCACCTTGCAATTTATAAGATTTCGCATTACCAAAGATACTAAGAGCAAGTTCCGTTCGGCCAGAGCCCATTAAGCCTGCCAAACCAATAATTTCACCTTTTTTAACGTTCAGATTTGCATTTTTCACAACATGTCTACCAAGTTTTTGATCGTATGCAGACCAATTCTTTAACTCTAGCACCTTTTCTTCGGATGATTTCTTAGCACGTTTCGGATAAATATCTTGAATTTCGCGTCCTACCATATTTTTTATAATAGTATTTTCTGTTATTTCGCCTTTGGAGGCATCTAGTGTTCCGATTGTTTGCCCATCACGAATAACGGTTGCACTATCAGATATCTTAATAACTTCCTTCAATTTATGAGAAATCATAATACAGGTAATCCCTTGTTTTCTGAGACCATCAAGTAAGTTTAATAAATTTTCACTGTCGTCCTCATTTAAAGCTGCAGTCGGTTCATCAAGAATGAGAAGCTTTACGTCTTTACTTAACGCTTTGGCAATTTCAATTAACTGACGTTTCCCTACTCCTAAGTCTTTAACTAGTGTCTCCGGGTTAACATCGAGGTTTACTTTTTTTAGTAGTTTTTTTGCTTCAATAATCGTTTCGTTCCAGTCAATTAAAGCTCCTTGCTTAATTTCATTGCCAGCAAATATATTTTCATAGACTGTGAGATCAGGAAACAAAGCTAACTCCTGGTAAATGATAACGATACCCGCATTCACACTATCGTTAATTTTATTAAATTGTTCTACCTTCCCTTCGTAAACAATATCCCCTTCATAAGTTCCATAAGGATAAACACCGCTAAGTACTTTCATTAGAGTCGATTTTCCAGCCCCGTTCTCTCCAACTAAGCAGTGAACTTCACCCTTCTTCACCCTGAAATTGACATTGTCGAGCGCCTTAACTCCTGTAAAGTCCTTTGAAATCTGATTCATCTCTAGAATATATTCGCTCATCCTAAATTCCCTCCAAACAAAACAGCTATAATAATTACGTGATAGTAATCCTAGATTGATTACTATCACGTAAGCATTTATTTGTTAATTTTATAGTCCAGTAAACTCGCTAGCTTCGTAGTATCCTGAATCAATTAGTTCTTTCTTCACGTTCTCTTGATCTACGACAATTACGTCTGTTTGTTTTGCTTTTACATCAACTTCTCCATTGTTGTAAGAACCCGTTGTAGAAGGTGTTTTACCATCTAAAACGTCGATTGCCAAACCAATTGCGTCTGCAACTAGAGTTCGAACATCTTTAAATACTGTCATAGCTTGCTTGCCATCAATGATGTATTGAATAGAAGCTTTCTCTGCATCTTGACCTGATACAACGAAACTAGAAATGTCAGAGTCTGTACCAAAAACATCTGCAATAGAACGAGCGGTTCCATCGTTTGGAGCTAAAATCGCTATATCACCTTTTAGGTTAGCACCTGCTGCTGTTAAGTGTGTTTGCGCTTTGTTTTTCGCTTCGTTTGGATCCCAGTTTGTTGTAACCTGACCTAGAATTTTTCCTAATTCATCACGAGTAAGTTCTTGCTTGTCTTTTAATGCCTCTGCTTCACTAGAGTTAGCAATTACGAAAGTGCCGTCTGCAATTTTTGGTTGAAGAACTTTCCAAGCACCTTCAAAGAATAAAAATGCGTTGTTATCAGAAGAAGCACCTGCATATAGGTATAGTGGTACGTTTGTACCTTCAGCATTATCAATTAAATATTGAGCTTGAGCAGCACCTACTGCCACGCTATCAAACGTTACATAATAATCAACTGCATCTGTTTCAGTAATTAAACGGTCATAAGAAATAACCGTTACTCCTTCTTTTTTCGCTGCTTCTACTGCAGAACCAGCTGCTGCACCATCGTGAGGAGCAATAATTAATACTTTAATCCCTTTGTTAAGTAAAGTTTCTACGTTTTCTTTTTCCTTCGCAGAAGAGCCTTGGCTGAATAAAATTTCAGTCGTGTAATCAGAATTACCTATTGCATCTTTAAAGCGTTTCTCATCTTGTACCCATCTTGGCTCATCTTTTGTTGGGAGAACAATACCTACACTCACTTTACTACTTCCACCAGTTGTACTACTACATGCTGCTAACATACCAGTTAACAGTGCAGCTACGATTAAAACGGAAAATAATCTCCATACCTTCTTCACTAAAAATTCCCCCTTCGAATGTAAAACTAATTTGCTACATTTCCATCATAAAACACTTTATTTACTTTGAAAGCGTTAACATATAGTAATAATTTAGTATCTTCTATACTTTTTTTGCTTTTCTGGTAAAAAAGGGCACATTCGCCTTTTAAAAACTATTTACTAAGATTGAAATTTTCATTTGAATCTTGACCGTTCCTGTTCTAAAAGAACAAAATTGGCATGTGGACTCCTGGGACGATTCTTGCTACCCCCGGTAAGTTAACGCTTTAGATCTGTGGGGGACAGGCCCACTAGCCAAGTAATTTTTTCATCCAGCTACTTAAAAACCGACTTTTCCGTGATACTCACCTATCCTCACCAGCTGTAGTATCCAATTTAAATTCATTTGGCCTAGCCACTGTACCCACCTGTTCTGTTTTAACAGTTTTCCTGTCCTCTGTACTCCACTTCTTATTCTCGTTATATCGATTCATTTCTTCTAGAGACAAGGGGGCAGGTCCGGTGTCACATCATTTTGCCACAAGGTACCCGTCCCCTTGTTCTTGCTTCTTTCAATATATTTAAATATATACAGCAATTCAATAAACCCAACAAAACCCACAAAAAAACAAATGGTCTATTCCTGATGATATAATTGGATAAAACACCCCAATAAATTACCATAAAAGTAGAATCCCCACTAATAATTATGTATAATTACCATATATTAAAAAAGGATCAGATGAAATTATCATGTGATCCGTTGTAACAACATGCCGCAAAGTGAGCGGCTAACCGAGTAATAAAAGGTAACACTGAAAGGAATTGAAAGGTCATCTTCTCAAATTGTTCCTGGTAAAAGTAATGGTTCAATTGCTTCTCTATCCCCTAGTGACATTGCAAGTAAAAATTTTCGAGCAATTTCTTCAGTAATTCTCCTTACTTCTTCTCTCTCTTCAATTGATGATAATTGGTTTTGTAACTTTTCATTTTCTACGACGATACTACTATCTTCCCCAGAGTTATCATTTGTTGGGGTTGTAGGCTCATTATTATTTACAATTGAAAAAAAAGAAAAGTGTAGCAATAGAAATAAATACAATCGACACAGCTATGTTAGATAAGGGGACAGGTCCCTAGTCGCATTATTTTGGAACAAGGTACCCGTCCCCTCGTTCCTCTCAAAAAACAAATTGTATAAACTTAAAGATAAATACCTTTTATATCAATAAAAACAAAGTTTTGCTTTGTACAAATGATATTCGCTTTTGGTGTCGTTTTGGTCTTAATTCACTATAAAACGATAGATTAGAAAAGCAGGACCCTCCTCGGTTCCTGCTGTTTTTAATTATGTTCCTCAAAGTTTATTAACTTATAAGGATTGATAATATGTCCAAACTCATTTCTTATCTGTTGTTGAAGGATTAATAATAATGTTATTAATCTCACCTCTTAATACGTCCCTAAATACTTCGGCTGCAACAGCATTAAAGTGTCTAAAAAGGTCAGATAAATCATCGTTGAAAAATTGGATAACACTTTTTTTAAATACTGGAAACACTGACACATCTCCCAAAAAAACTTCTTGTGCTACCACAGATTTAAAAAATCGATTTGTTTCGAATGCAGTTGTATACAATTTCACGATGTCTTCAGGTGTTAGATTACTCCCAATTGGACTGACCAATTGTCCTTGGGAGAGGACGGCTACAAATATAGTAAGATTACCTAAATCTTTTTGAAGAGTTAGAATCGTCGCTAAAGCTTCAGCTATTTCCTGATCTTCAACTAAAATAGGGATTAAATATCCTGCCTCTTTAGGTAGTTCAATAAGATTTAATACAGTAACACAAGGATCGGCTCCTATTGAATTTTTCAATTCATTCCAATACGTAAATTCTGGGGGGCTTAGCCCTTACTCGAAGAAATTAGCCACTTAACTGTCAAAAAAGCCTTAACTGGTTTTAGTCAAAGTGAGATTGGTACCCTTATAGAGACGCTAATACGAATGAATGCAAACTTGAAGGAAGGAGAGGAAAAACATGAGTAAAATCCTTGTTACCGGCTCAACTGGAAATATTGGACGATATGTCGTCGATGAATTAGTGAAACGAGGTCAGCAAGTAAAAGGAGCTACCTACTCAATTAATCAACACAATAATTCTAATGTTGAAGTGGTTCCATTTGATTTCTTAAATCCCGCTACCTTTGATCATGCTCTAAAGGATGTTGACAAAGTATTTTTAGTTCGTCCTCCAAAACTTGCTAAGCCTAAAAAGGATATGAAGCCGTTTTTAGATGCTTTATTAAAGAAGAAAATAAAACAAGTCGTTTTCATTTCACTAATGGGTGTGGAAAAAAATCCGATTGCTCCTCACAAAAAAATCGAAGATATGATGATTTCTTCCGGATTACCTTACACCTTCTTAAGACCAAGCTTTTTTATGCAAAATCTAAACACTACACATCAGGATGATATTCGGTTAAGAGATGAGCTCTATCTTCCAGTAGGCAACGCCAAAACAAGCTTTATTGATACTCGTGACATCGCAGAAGTTGCTGCCGTTTGTTTAACGGAACAAGGGCATATTGGGAAAGCATACACATTAACAGGTGCTAAAGCCCTTGATTATCATCAAGTTGCTACAATACTTTCAAAGGTTCTAGGTAGGGAAATCGTCTATAAGAATCCAGGTATTATAAAGTTTCGAAATACCTCCATTAAAAGGGGGATTAAGAAAGAGTATGCAAATGTAATGACTATGCTCTATTTCTTAACTAAAATGGGTGCTGCTACTACTATAACTTCCAATCTAAAAGTGTTATTAAATAAAATGCCAATCTCTTTCGAGCAGTATGCTGAAGATCATAAAGCTTTTTGGTTGGAATAAGATATATAAAAAGGGAGGAAAAAAATATGTATAAAACATCTTTTTCATCTTATATTCTTTCAGGTTTACTTTCAGGTGCTGTCATTGCCCTTGTATCAGTCCTAATATTTTTCTCATTAAGTCTACTCTTTAACTTTGAAGTACAAGTGATTGGAGAAAATAGAAATCAGCTTTATGTTGCTTTTGTCGGATTTGCAAGCTTTTTCTCACCTTTACTAGGCGCAATTCTATTCTACTTCTTAAAAACTACTAGCCGCCCAGTGCTTTTCTTTTCTATTTTTACTGCACTTGTTTTTATTGGTAATACAGTTATGGCAGAAACACAGCTTCAGAGTCAATATGTAGGACCTGCTCATATCTTGCATGTAATAGTCGCTATTTTGGCAATCTATCTAATTCCACACTTAGTCAAACGGAAGAACGCTACACTGAGCAACACTAAATCGGTATAGATCGCACTGGAATCTCATATAGGTTCAAGGGGACAGGGACTTTGTTTAATATTAAATTGGACAGCGTCTTGTCTCACTTTTTTTCTACAATGCTTAATTCCAGTACTCTACACATGCTTAAATAATTTGCTAGTAAAATCAGCTAAAGCTATAAAACACTCTTTCATTTTTTGGTAATTTTGGTATGATAAAAGGTAGATTCCATATCTTTGTTTAGGAGAGTATTCAAACACGAAAGGAGAGTGTTACGTGCTTGGGGAGGGAACAAATACTGAACATAACTAAAAGGAAAACGTTTATTCTATCTTGTATTATAATTGTCACAGCATTTATCACCCTACTATTTTTTCTTCTTGTATTAGATATATTGATTACGAATCAAATTCTTTATTTAGTTATCATTCCTTACTTTTTTATCTCGTCTATTTTTAGTTACATCCTACACATGATTTTGGAAAACAAAAGCATTCAAAAGCAGCAGGAAAGCGATGAAAGATACAAGACATTAGTAGAAAATCATCCTGATGGTATTATTATCCATGATCAAGGTACGATATTGTACGCAAACCCAGCTATTTATCAATTACTAGGGTATGAACTTGGATCTGCAATTGGACTATCAATCTTGGACTTCACCAACCCTACTAAACATGAAATGATTCGGAGCCGGCAAAAAGAGGCTTATGCCCAAAAATCAGACATCTTATTTGAAATGATCGAAATTGAACTCATACACAAAGATGGAACGCCTATTTTTGTAGAATCAAAAGCCATTATTTGTCAGTACAACCACAGGCGATGTGTCCAATTGGTTATTAGAGATATTTCAGAAAGAAAGAATTCAGAGGAGTTATTAAGAGTTTCCGATAAGCTAGCAGTTGTTGGTCAGCTTGCAGCAGGAATTGCTCACGAAATCCGAAATCCGTTAACTAGTATTAAAGGTTTTGTTCAGGTAATGCGAGAATCAAAATCCAGCTCAACTCAATATTATGATGTCATTCTTACTGAAATAGACCGAATCAACCAAGTGACGAGCGATTTTTTAATCTTAGCCAAGCCACAAGCAAAGAATCTTAAACAATCAAATCTACTCAATATCCTAACAGATATTACGAATTTGCTTCATCCTGAAGCTCTTTTACATAATGTTCAGCTTCAATTACATGATGAAAACAGAGAAATTCTTCTTTTATGTGATACGAATGAATTAAAACAAGCTTTTATTAATATAATAAAAAATTCAATGGAAGCCATGCCATTGGGTGGAAAAGTTGACATCAGTACATTTAAAACCGATTCAGAAATTAGATTAACCATTCAAGACACCGGTTCTGGTATTCCGAAAGAACTGTTACCTAACATTGGTCAACCCTTTTATACTCTAAAGGAAAGAGGAACTGGCCTAGGGTTAGTAACCACAATAAGAATTATTGAGAGTCATGGTGGTACTTTAAACATACATAGTGAGGAAGGAATTGGTACTACCGTTACTATCCTATTTCCTCAGCGATAAGAAAAAGGAATCACCTGATTTTTTTAAAAGGTGGTTCCCTTTTTTGTTTTGGTTGTTTTCGTAAACTTCATTGCTATTTACCCGAATGGATGTGTGGTTGGTTCTAATGAGAGGAGGCTCCCTTTCCACGAGTCGGGAGGTAAGCCTGTGTGTGAGGGCTCACCTGTTCCGCTGCTCTAAGTAGGAGTCTCGCATATCCGTTCCAATCAACATCTTGGGATATGACCGAGATACATGTAAAAAAGGGTCATAGAGTGGAAAAAGACACCATTACATGACTCTTTTTACTCCGTTCTATTTTAAAAGCTTACTAGAATAAGGATGCTAAAGGAAACCCGGTTACAACGACAATTATATTTGAACAATCTTATATACAATATCACCTGATTCCTGATCAGTATTTTTTGTGACTGTTATAGTATATTCTTAAGGGTGTACCACCGACATTTGTATGTTGGTAGTACACCTTAAGGTAAAAACATATCTCCTATATTCATCATTTATAAAAAGAACCTTGAGTTAATGAAACTCAAAGTTCTTTAGATTACAAACAAAAATCTTTTAATTTAGCTTAGAAATCATATCGGTCAGACCATTCAAAATTATCCTCGGTTAATTCTTCTCTCTCGTTTATCATTTCTAAAAAACATTTAAGGGTATCTTCCAAAGCCTCGTCAATAGTTTGTCCCATTCCTGAAACCCATTCAGGTGAACCATCTTCTTTATTTTTTAATTCTATATTTGGGTAACCAGTAAACGTTCCCTGAAGATTTTCAATAATTTTTACTTTAAATTTACCATAAGGGGTTTTATCTAACTCCCACACAATGAATTCTCCAACAACTTTTTCTATTCTTGCAATTCCTTGAATATTAATATCTTTCCAATTGCCCATTTTCCATCTCCTCTATCTATTGTTTTCCAAAAGAGACAATTGTACCATTTGGTGCTATATCAACATATTTACCATTCTTGATCCAGAAGAACAAGAAAAGCGAATTAAATATAATGATTTAGTTGCCAACGCAGTAATATTCCAAAATGTATGTGACCTAACACTTATTTTGTGGGAACTTTCTAAAGAAGGCTATGTATTTTCAAAAGAAGATATTGTCATGCTTAGCCCATATTTGACTAGGCATATAAAACGTTTCGGAGACTATATGATCGATTTAGAAAATGTCCCACAACCAATCGAGGGCGATATTCCTGTATAGTATTAAACGAAAAAAAGCTAAAAGGGTTATAGATGGAAATTTACCCCACGCTATGACCCCTTTTTACACGTATCTCGGTCGTACCCCATCTTGATCAACGGTCGCTTAAAGCAACAATCTATTAGAAAAGAGCCATTGCTTTAGAGTACATTGTAATTCATCCATTGTATTGGAAGCATTGATTGATAATCAGGTGTTAAGTAACGATCATCAATTAAGGTGATTTTGCCCTTGTCGTATTCGGATCGAATTAACATCCCACCTGCTTGCAATACCTTGTTCATTCCTGGATACATATAGGCATAGTTGTAACCATTCTTACCGATTGAATGAAAATAATCTTTCATGATGCTTCTTTCAAGGCATAGTTGCGGAAGACCTACCCCAATAACAATCACACTATTTAGTCGATCTCCTTTTAAATCTATACCTTCTGAAAAGCTTCCCCCTAGTACGGCAAATCCAACTAATGTTTGGGGAGGATTCGGTTGGAATTCCGATAAGAATCCCTCTCTCATTTTCTCAGACATTTCAGAATCCTGAAATATCATCTTTGCCTTCATATCAAGTTGCTCTAATTCATCTACTAGTAACTGCATATAGTGATAGGAAGGAAAGAAGACTAGATGGTTACCTGGTGTTCTCTCTACTACCTCAACTATACATTTTGCTATTTCATGCTTCGTTTCTTCTCGATGTTGAAATTTTGTAGAGAGTGACTTTATGAATATCTCAGCCTGTTTAGGTGAGAATGGTGAAGGGATTGACACGGAATAAATCATAGCTTGCTTTATTGTTAGTTTTAAAAAATTCATACTAGAAAACACCCTTCTCTTGATTTCTCTTTTGACATAGGGTTCTACTCTCTTTTTCGCTAAATAGTATGATTCACGCTGTTTTTGAAGGAATCCCACTCTTCTCTAAGAATTCCCATCCTAATCGAGTCATAATAAGTACCCTCGTAATACCTGCATTTCCGCATCCTACCTTCAAGACGCATTCCGACTTTTTCAGCACAACGGATCATTCTTGGATTACCCGACCATGTTGTAAGTCCAACTCTTTCAATTTCTAAATTTTCAAACAGAAAATCAATCCACAAGGCTAGGGCTTCTTGCCCAAAACCACCACTCCAGTGATTTGGGGAGTAAATAGATATGCCAACCTCAAGCCACCTAGTCCGCTCATATTCCCAATAATAATTAAGTCTTCCAATTATATGTCCATCATACTCAATGACCATTTCAGTGACCATCTCATGTGAGCTTGATCTCTGTTCATGGTTGTTCAAAAATTCCTCAAATGATAGATGTTTTAGAGTAAAGTAAGGTGCATCAAATTTTTTTCATGCGGGTTCTTTTTCGCCATATATTAGTTCATAAAGAAAGGGAAGATCTGATGATTCTATCGTTCTAAGTGTTACTTTTTTTCCATAAAGAATTTTTTTCAATGAAATCGCACATCCTTGGGTATTGTTATGT
This sequence comes from Bacillus sp. DJP31, assembly GCF_049310945.1. Classification (NCBI taxonomy): domain Bacteria; kingdom Bacillati; phylum Bacillota; class Bacilli; order Caryophanales; family Bacillaceae; genus Bacillus; species Bacillus sp. DJP31. Next base: position 53,604 of record NZ_JBMERO010000011.1, read on the forward strand.
AAATAATAATATTTCCACACAAGATGAGAAAATCCTTCAAAACTTCCTGAAAAAGTAAATTAAATTATTAACTGAATGAATAATCAATTGTTTTTCTAGTACTTTTAGCTTATTATATATATTGTTGGAAGAAAATAGGTGATTAAAATGCTACGAGATATGTTCATAAATTTTACAATTTTAATTTCATTTCTTTTTATATACATGCATCTTTTTAGAAATTTCCCCCTCACCATAGATTCCAAACTCCCTTTGAAGGCTTTTACTGGATTAAGTAGCGGTTTATTAAGTGTTGTTTTAATGTTTTTTGCGATTCATATAGATACGACACTTATCGACTTGCGACATATTCCTCTTATGATTGTGACTCTATTTGGGGGTTTTGTTCCAGCTCTTATTGGTACAGTAGTCATAATAATAGGAAGGTTTATCCTCGGGGGTTATAATGTATCCTCCATTAGCGCTTTATTTCTAATGCTTCTTTTGTTTATAGGGTTTATAGCGATCGGAAGATTAAAAGTAAATCTATGGATAAAAGCATCGTTACAAATGACTTACACGAATATCGTTTTTAGTATTTTTTTATTTTTTCTTGTGAACGATAAATCAATATTAACAACATTGTACCCGATTTATTGGACACTTACCTATGCTAGTGGGTTTCTTAGCATATACCTAGTTACATTTCAGAGAAGTATGTTTACTTCTTATAAGATCTACCAAGAACAATCCTCAGTTGACTATTTAACTGGGTTGAATAACTATCGTAAGTTTGATGAAATCTACAACCATTCATTAGAAAACTACCATACTCGAAGTGAAGAACTTACGTTGTTTTACTTAGATATTGATCATTTCAAAAAAGTTAATGACACGTTCGGTCACCAAAATGGGGATTTAGTTTTAAAGCAGTTAGGAGAAATACTTCAGCAGAATGTGCGATCATTTGATACTGTTTCAAGAAATGGTGGAGAAGAGTTTTCGATTATCCTACCAGACTGTTCCCTATCAAAAGGTGTGAGCATAGCTGAAAAAATCAGAATACAAATAGAAAATCATCCATTTGTTTTAGCAAGCTTTGAAGAAATTTCTATTACCGTTTCAATCGGTGTAGCAAATATTCCAAGTACTAGCCTACCGGAGAACCTATTAGAGGATGCAGATCATGCACTTTATGAAGCTAAAAATAGTGGCCGAAACAAGGTAATGTCAGCAAACTAAGACACGCAAAAACGCAGCACTTGGAAGAAATCCAATTGTTGCGTTTTTTGTTGATTAAATGGCTTTCATACCTGACGCAAACACCTCAAAGCCAAGCTTTTCATAATAAGGAATCATTTCATCGGTGCAAGATAACTGTAAATGAAGATTACACTCTCTTTTTTTACTCTTTAGTTGCTTCATGATTTCAATCCCTATACCTTGACCTTGATAAATCGGATCCATCACTACACCGCAAATATAAGCATTTGTCACTCCGTCTGAAATGGCACGTCCAGTTCCTATCAATTTCTCCCCATCATATGCATTGATCACATACCAGCTTTGAACGATCGCTTGATGTAACTGTTCTTCCGAAAGCTTTAAGAAATCATTCCAATTAAGAGAATTACAATTAAGAGAATCGTATAGTTCGTAAAGAGATTCAGCACTTGGAATTTCGTTTGTATAAATGACCTTTATTTTATTTCTACTTCTATCCTATTTAACTTAATAGAGCCTTAATTCCTTCAAATCCAAAATAAACACCAAAACCAATGAGTGACAAGCCTGAAAATATTGAAATGAAGATAATCGTTTTTAAGTTTAAATATCTGCGGAAACCACTGGTTAGGCTTGCCACAAAGAGATCCCAGACTGCAAGTCCAACAAATATCATTGAACTATAGAGTAATAGCTCAGCAGTACCATATGTAGCTGCTGTTTTAGCTAACACGGATCCATATATACCTAGCCAAAATAAGATAGATAATGGACTTGAAATCGACATAATAAAACCGGTTAAAAAACACTTTACTAACGAATCCTTACTCCGTATCTGATGAAGGTTAATTTTATTCGCATTGAGTATACTCTCTACTCCGGAATATATTAATACAAATCCTCCAAAAAGCCAAAGGAAAATTTGAATGGGCGGTGAGTCTAAGAAATGAACAATCCCAAAATATACAAGGGCCATGAATATGGCATCCGCTAGCATCGAACCAACTCCCACAACCCATGCATGCCAAAAACCATTTTTAAGTCCTTTATCTAAACGGACTGAATTCACTGGACCAATTGGTGCCGCTAATGTAATTCCTAAGAAAATGTAGCTGAGTACTATGCTAAAACTCAAACGAATCCCTCCGAATCCTTTTTGACTAACTTGTACATTTTATGTCCAAGCTTCTTAAAAAAGGACTAGAAAAGGAGGATCATTGAAAGAAAGCGCAAGAACTGCATCTAGCCATAGGCTTAGCAAATACCTGAAAAAAATATATGGCTGGTCTCCCCTTTTAACCCGCCTCGCGGAAAGCTAGAATCCGGTAGAGGAAATCATCCACCTCTTTTGGTTAAATAGCAACAAAGTATACGAAAATAGCCAAAAAATAGACTACCTTAAAATAAGATAGTCTATCACTTCTATTATTTTTTTAGTTTTAGCTTAGCCAATGCATCGGCTAATGCTGTATTGATTGGTTCGTCATCTTGCTTCTTCATATATTTGTTGACTTCTTGCTTTGAGACTTTACTGTTTTGGTTTTGCTTTCTCCGCTCTTGGAAGGTTGACATTTTTTCGCGATGTCCACATTTACAGGTGAACATTTGTCCTTCGCCTTGCCCACGGAGCTCAAGTTTTTTATGACAATTTGGACAACGGGCGTTTGTCACCATCATAATATTCTTACGATGTCCACAATCACGGTCCTGACAAACAAGCATTTTACCCTTCTTTCCATTCACCTCAAGCATAAGCTTTCCACAATCTGGACATTTCGTACCCGTCATATTATCATGTTTAAACCTTGTCGTACTATTCTTAATTTCATTCACTGCTGTTTTTGTGTACTCTCTTATTTCGTGAATAAACGTTTCCTTTTTGAGGGCTCCTTTTGAAATGAGCTCAAGCTTCTGTTCCCATTCTGCTGTTAAAGCAGGAGTTCTCAAATCCTCGGGTACTAATTCTAACAACTGTTTCCCTTTATTCGTTATAAAAATCTCTTTTCCCTTTTGCTCGAGAAGAAAGCTATTGAAAAGTTTTTCGATAATGTCCGCTCTAGTGGCTACGGTTCCAAGGCCACCTGTTTTCCCAATTGTTTGTATGAGTTCTTTGCTTTCTCCTGCCATAAATTTTGATGGATTCTCCATCGCAGTAAGAAGAGTTCCTTCATTAAATCGACTTGGTGGCTTTGTTTCACCTGTTGTTTGAGAGATGCTTACCACCTTCAGTCTTTCCCCTTTTTGAACAGATGGAAGGAGTTGCTCAGTCGTATCATCCTTTTCCTCATCATCTATATAGGTTCCATACACTTCTTTCCAACCAGCAGATATAACTACTTTTCCCTTTGCGATAAACGTTTCTGTTCCAATTTTAGCAGTAACAGTTGTTTGCTCATACTCAAATGGTGGAAACAGCATAGCCAAGAATCTCTTTACAATTAGATCGTATATCTTTCGTTCTTTTTCACTTAGGGAACGAATATCTGGACTCTTTTCAGTTGGAATGATTGCATGATGATCTGTTACTTTACTATCATCAATAAAAGATTTGCTAGGTTTCATTGTCCTCAATGCTTTTTTGGCAAGAGGTGCATAGCCAGGAACCATCACTGCCTCTATACGATCCTTCAATGTATCCACCATATCAGAAGAAAGGAACCTGGAATCCGTTCTTGGATAGGTCACAATTTTATGCTGTTCATACAGCTTTTGCATGATGGATAGTGTTTCTTTGGCTGAAAATCCAAAAAGCTTATGACCATCTCTTTGTAGCTCGGTCAAATCATAAAGCTGTGGAGAAAAGGTCTTTTTGGCTTGCTTTGTAACATCCACTAACCCAGCATCTTTTTGTTGTAAGGACTTGAACATTTCTTCCACTCGATCTTTGCCAAAGGTTTTAAAGTCCTTTGATTTTTGATCCTGCCAGATTAATGTTAGCTTGTCTGTTTGAACTTTTAAACCATAAAAAGGCTTTGGTTTAAAGAATTTGATTTCTTCCTCCCTCTTGGCAATCATGGCAAGAGTAGGTGTTTGAACACGACCACACGAAAGCTGCGCATTATGCTTTGTTGTTAAGGCTCTTGTTGCATTGATCCCAACAAACCAATCAGCCTCTGACCTAGCAACAGCAGAAGCGTATAGGTTCTCATACTCTTTCCCACTTCGAAGCTTAGAAAAGCCTTCTTTTATGGCACGATCTGTGACAGATGAAATCCAAAGTCTTTTAATTGGCTTTTGAACGCGTGCTTTTTCTAGGATCCACCTTGCTACAAGCTCCCCTTCACGCCCAGCATCCGTTGCGATAATCACCTCTGACACATCACTTCGACCGAGTTGTGCTTTCACGGTTTGAAACTGTTTGCCTGTTTGTTTGATTACCGTTAACTTTAAGGAGGATGGAAGCATGGGTAAGTCTTCTAGCTTCCACGCTTTATATTTTTCATCATACGTTTCAGGATCTGCTAAAGTTACAAGATGCCCTAAGGCCCAAGTGACAATATATTGACTTCCTTCAAAGAAGCCATTTCCTTTTTGATGGCAGCCTAATACCTTTGCAATGTCACGGCCAACAGAAGGTTTTTCGGCTAAAACTAATCGTTTACTCATAAGAAGCATTCCTTTCATTTCTAAGCTATCATTAAGCATAGCCTAGTGCTTACTTGTCTACAACTACTAAGAGGTATGTAATTTTTCATAATGTATTGAACTAAAGAAGTAACCTTAACAAATGACGGTTACTTCTGCTTTTAATTAAATCTCTTTCGAACCCATTTTCATGTTTGATTTACAAATCGGGCATTCCTTAGTGTTTAGCTGTGATTCTTCATAACTTGTTACCCGTTGCCAAGCGATACAATCATCACTGCTACATACCCATGCAAGAATGGTTTCACCTTTTAGTGCCTTTGCAATCCTCTTTTGTTTCGTTTCAGGACCTTTTTTACTTGGAAAAGCTTGAAGTAAAAATCTCGAAACCTCCACTTTCTTGCCACGGTAATAGGCAGGAGAAGTAATATACAACTCTTCTTTTGCTCTCGTAATACCAACGTACGCTAAACGTCTTTCCTCTTCAATGGCTCGTTCTATTTTTAACCTAGCTGTTTCCTTTGTCCCGAATTCTTCCATGTTTCCTGCCTCGAGTGCCGTCACATGTGGCAAAATTCCTTCAGAAGCACCGATTAAATAGACCGTACGAAATTCTAACCCTTTTGCCTTATGAATGGTCATTAAAGAAATGGCCTTTTGTTCTTGTACCTTTCCTTTTTTCAACTGCGTGTGCTGTTCAATCACTTCTGCAATAAAGTGCAAGAAGTCTTGGATGTTAGAAAACCTTCTAGCAGAGGCTTCTAATTCATCTAGCATTTCTTTGATATCTTCCTTTTGAATGGTTGCCTGTTGCTTACCTTCTGCTTCTAAGAATTTATCATAAAAGTCTGATCGCAGCTTCCTAATGGCACTAGCTGGCTCCATTTCTTTTATACTCTTTAAAAGTTGTACACGCTCTTTCACTTTTTCTATTTGAAAGCTTCTATAACCTGGGAAGGCTACAAGATGGATAAGGGGATATTTCTTAGAGCCGGCTTGCTCCTGATGCCAAATAAAATCCATTCCCTTTTCCCGTTGGATATAAAGAGTCGTAATCATACCGTCCATTGCATCGAAATCTCTTGGTTCGATAGCTAGCTTTAAATGATCGACAAGTGGTTTTACCGTCCAATGCTCATAAAAGAGCTTGTGGTTTCCAGAATACAAAATAAAGGGTAATTTCTCCAGCATAAGTGTTTCAAAAATGGCCCTACTGTTGCTTGAAGTTCGATGTAAAATCGCAAAATCGTCATAGCTATGAGTTCCTTTTACGACTTTTTCTTTTATATCTTCTATAATCCATTTCGCTTCATCGTCAGTCGTTGCTGGCCGGCTGAACTTCGGTTGAACCGTATTCTCTTTTATTGCTTGAAGTGTTTTTACCTTCCGATATTGATTGTGTTTAATCACTTCATTTCCAAGTCCGACAATATATTGGGAAGACCGATAATTTATATCCAACGTTATCGTTTTAGCTGTTGGATATTCTCGGTCAAACTGGAGGATAAACTCATTCCTAGCCCCATTAAACGAATAGATGGTTTGGTCATCATCCCCCACGACAAATAAATTGTAAGGAGATCTTGTCATCATTTTCACCAACTCGTACTGTAACAAGTTCGTGTCTTGAAATTCATCCACCATGATATAGTGAAATCGGTCTTGAAGTGCATTGACAAGTCCTGGCGTCTCTTGTAACAAATGATAGGCTTTGACAAGAATATCATCAAAATCAAACTTATGGTTCCGATTCTTCCACTCCTCGTATTTTTGGTGCAACTTTTTAACTTCCTTCTCACTTTCCGTTTTTGCTGGAAAGTCTTCATCAGGCACCATATTCACTTTATATGATGAAAAAAGGGACAATAGAGTTTCTGGTTGAAACGTATCACTCATCTTTAGTTCTCTCATTAATTGCTTCATTACAATTTGACGATGTCGATCACTACTTAGTATTTCTTCTGAAAACCCACGACTTCTTAGAATCGTTAAAAAGAAGGAATGAAAGGTGCTTGCCTGAACAACACTTGCCGTTGCTCTATTTAGGCCAGGTAGTAAGCCAATTCTTTCTTTCATTTCATCGGCTGCTTTTTTTGAAAATGTCATTAACAATACATGTCTAGGGTTAATTCCATGGACATTGAGCAAGTAGCCTGTCCGAGAAACAAGAACGGATGTTTTACCGGAACCAGCACCAGCTAGTGTTAATAGTGGACCTTCATTATGTCGAACAGCTTCAATTTGAGCCGGATTTAAAAAGATGCCTTTTTGTTCTAAGGATCTGAAATATAAAGAATCCTCCTCGTGATTCAATACGATATTCTTACTGTTTCCTGTTTCTGCTAAACTTGCAACAGGAATTTTATCATGTGGAGAACCGAGTGGACTGTTATAAAATCGTTGCTGCATTGTGATCACCTTGTGTTGTCATTTTTAGTATCTTTAAATTATATCAGACAATGTTGATTGATTGGGGTAATTCACTAAATGGAAAAATCAAACAGATAATATGCTAAAGCCAAAATGAGTGTCGTGGGCTAACCCATTTAGCAACAAAACAACCGTTTTTCTACAATAAATGACTTTCTATGCCTTTGCAAACGAAGTTTATTTAAAAATATTGTTATTTCCTGCGGTTTCCCAAGAAATATAAATACAATCATAGTGCAAGAAATTCATATCAGATGGTTAAGTTATTATTGAACCTTCTTTACGTTGGTTCAAATTCTTCGTCCGGGAGTGTTGTAACATGGCAAGAAACAAACTATTAGTCCCTGGTGCTGCTAATGTAATGGATCAAATGAAACAAGAAATCGCCAGTGAGTTTGGAGTTCAGCTAGGTGCCGATACGACCGCACGAGCAAACGGCTCTGTTGGTGGAGAAATGACGAAACGTCTGATCGCCATGGCAGAGCAACACCTACGAGATCAGCAAGGGCTGTAGTGTTGATCATCTAAAAAAGAGACCCTTTTGGGGTCTCTTTTCGATTTGATAGAAAATCAATATTTTAGTTTACATAATTATATTACAGTATACAAACCAGTTGTAAATAAATTAAAAATTTAAAAAAGGGAGAATTCCCTATATATTAGGTTAAAATGAAACAATCTAATCGGACTGAAGGTGAGAAAATGAATTCATTTAGGCAGCTTAAGGGAATGGATCGCAATGTTTGGATTCGATTTGTAGGTGAGGCAATAAATGGTACTGCGTTTATGATGCTTATGCCGTTCTTTGCTCTCTACCTAAAAGATAAGGTTGACTCCTTGTGGCTGGTCGGAGTCGTTATGTCTGTTGCTCCTATTGCTTCCGTATTTGGGACGATGCTTGGCGGAAAAATGGCAGATCTTTATGGGCGAAAACCAGTAATGGTCTGGTCCATGTTCGGAAATGGACTTGTGATGATTGGATTTATCTTCTTTGATACTTTTATTGCTTTTGTCATCTTGTCGGCTTTTATGGGCTTTTTCAATTCTCTCTTTCACCCAGCAGCGTCTGCCATGGTAGCCGACGTTACTAAGCCAGAAAATCGAACGGAAGCTTTCGGACTTTTACGAATGGGTCATAATATTGGAGCAGCTATCGGTCCACTATTAGGAGTATCCATTATCCTATTTTCTAAATCAGTCATATTTATGATCGCCGCCTCATCGGTCATCATTTATGCGATTGTCGTTGCACTATTTATTCGCGAAAGCTTACCAAAGAAAGATAAAAACCATTCATTGCAAACCAGTTACCAAGAAAATGAAAAGCTACCTTCTCCATTAAAGGTACTCCTCCAGGATAAAATCTTGCTAAGCTTTGTCTTAACTGGAGTTGTAATCTCGATGTCATTTTCACAAACAGAAGGGATGCTACCCCTTCATTTTGATAGCGAGTTAAAACACTTATCACCTGAGATGAATCCATTTCCCTACTTAATGGCATTTAATGGACTACTCGTTGTCTTATTTCAATTTCCTATTGCGAGCTGGGCTGGTAAAAAAAGAATAGGGTCTGTTATGATTCTTGGAACTTTACTATTTGGGCTAGGTCAGATGGCAATTGGATGGTTACCTTATTACTTTTACGATGAAAGAACAGGCTATACAGTTATTATGATTGTTTTACTGCTAGTTTATGGCATCTATACTTTAGGTGAAATGTTGATTAGTCCTGTTCAAATGACGTTCATATCCAACCTAGCACCCGAACATTTACGTGGCACCTATATGGGGGCTTCAGGTCTTCAATGGATTCTTGGTGGAGCGATTGGTCCCCTCCTATCTGGCTATCTATTAGACCGATCATTGGGAAATGTTATGTTTATCTCATTAGGCATTGGTTGCATGATTGCTGGAGTACTATATGTATTGATTGATAAAATGGTTGCTTCAAAGCAACTTGCATTGTCACTTGTTCAACAGGAAAGCCAATCTATTTAAAAAGAATGCCTGACTACCATTGATTTGGTGACAGGCATTCTTTTATTTGATTTAATGTAAATTCAAAGCTTCCCATTCCGAACGTAAAATACTCATAATGATCCTGTCGTAGCTATTACCGTCGCGGAAAACAGCCTCTCTCATCCTACCTTCTTTCTGAAATCCAATCTTTTCGTAGGCATGAATTGCCTTTTGATTGTATTCAATGACATCCAAACCAACTCTGTTTAAATTCAATTCGTGAAAGGCATAGCGAAGAATAAGCTGCAAGGCATCCTGTCCGTAACCTAGATTACGAAACTTTGATTCTCCTATTCCAATGGCCAGTAATCCTACACGATTGTTCCATTCAATGTTATGAATCACCACAAATCCGATTAATTCATCGTCTTTCAAGGTACGAATACGAAAGTATGCACTGTTGGGACCTGATTTTTCCTCTGATTCAAGCTCAGTTACCATTCTTGGCCTAGCAATATCCGTATCTACATTACGAAGATATTCTGCATCTTCAAACCACTTTACCATGATCTCTGCGTCTTCATGTCTTGAAGCAGTCAGTCGAACCTTATTTCCTTTAAAAAAATTTGAATAATTAATTGTCATCTTAATCTCCTTAATTAGTGGTATTAGTCACCTCATCATATATAGAAACCCAATTTAGTATACGCAATATTCTATCCCCTTTAATTCATAATAGATTAATATTATAGGTAATGATCGCAATTAGCAATATCATCTTGTTTGATCAATGCATGTTCAACCACATGTATATAACTGCTATCAATATGCTAGCTATGTGATACTTTTAAGGTATGCAACTACAACAAAATAATAAGACTCCTGTTATAAACCAAGAGTCTTGTTAGTCCGAGACAAATCTATTCATTTTATAAAAATTCCAAACTATCTAAATCTTTATAGTAACTCACAGTATTACGCCCTGCTTCCTTAGATCCATACAAGGCTTTATCTGCTCTTTTAAGTAGTTCTTCAGGATTAATTTCTTCTGAAACCATTAATTGGGCTATTCCTATACTTATCGTCACCCTGTCAGAAACAGTTGAGGTTGCATGTTTAATATTTAAATCAAAGATGAATAGGTTAAGTGATTTTGCAATCTTTACACCTTCATCATAGGACTTTCCTTCAAACAAAACGAAAAATTCTTCTCCTCCATACCTTGCAAGGAAACCATCGCTTTTCTCAGTTTCACTTTGCAATGCCCCAGCCACAGCTTTGAGCGCATTATCCCCCAATTGATGCCCATACGTATCATTAAAGAGCTTAAAGCAATCGATATCAATCATGAAAACAGTTAAAAGATGATCTGTTTGTTTGGCAGAGCCCCAAACAGTTTCAAACTTACGATTGAGCGACCTCCTATTCGGTACATTGGTTAAGGAATCAATATTGGAGAGCTTCTCTAGCATTTGATTTGCTTTTTCCAATTCCATTTGGGAGTGCTCTAATTCATAGGTTCTCACTTTTACCTTTTCTTCCAAGGTGTTATTTAATTCTATCAACTTTGTGGAGGTACTTTCTAACTTGTGATAGGTAGCTGCATAATTGATAGCTAATGTAATGGACTGTGCAACGATGAAAATAAATAATCCTAAACCTGTGTAATCACCTTTGTCTATCCACTCATTATAATAGAGAATGTCGTTAATCACCGTAATTGTAAAGATGATGGTTGAGCCAAACAGAATTTTTACACCCGGTTCATTTTTCCTTAAAGCTTTAATAAATACGGCTAAAACATAAAACATGGTTAATAGTATAATAATTTGATAGAAATTAATCGTTTGTGTAAATAAACGAGCTGGTGTACATAGAACAAAAAGGGAATACAAAATGCTTATGGTTAAAAGACTATTAAGAGCCTTTTTATGAATATATTTCGGAAAAATGAAGTGTAAAAACATGACGAAAATAGGAATACCAAGACTTATCGTCCAATATTCAATTTTCTTCAACAACTCCCAAGAGATTGCGGGTAAAAACTCAGTAAGCAATACCTCCCCCACAACCATCGTCCGAACGGAGATGAGTAAGCAAAGGAGTCCAAAAGCAAGGGCTGATTTTTCAGTTCTTCGTAATAAATACATAATGATATGATAGACTCCGAAAATACTTAAGGCACCAATAAGAAACATTTCTTGAATGTATCGCTGCTCGATTTGACTAGCAAGGTCCTCAGCATTTCCAAAAAGGAGATCATTCCAAATACCACCTTTTCGTTCTGAAAAATTAGATACTTGGAGAACCAGGTTTATTTCTGTTTGATTCGCATCAATATAAATGACTTCAGGATCATAGGCGGGATATTCGGTATCTAAGGATGTTCCAATGGTACCGATTTCTTTGACGAGTAGACCATTCACCCAAAGCTTTGAAGCACCCGATATTAGTGGTAGATGAATTGCTTTTGGAGTGCCTAAGGTGTCCTCGCTTAATTGGATTTTTAGTGAATACGTACCTAAACCATGTCCTGATAATAGTTCACCGTTAACCCTGGAGCCCAACCACATATGAGGGAAATCTACAAATGTAGTAGGTTCGCCTGTTGGTATAAGTGACTCATTCCAATAGATTCCCCACTCCCCACGTAGCTTGACAGCACCGTTCTGTTCAAAGTTCCAATTTTGAAGATCTAGTATACCAACATTTGCTTTTACATCAACAGCAGCAGAAGTTATGCTAATCGGAAACATGGAGAAACTAGTTATCAATAGTAGGATGGTAATCAAACACTGCTGCACATTTCTTCTCAATTGAAATCTCTCCGCCCATAGCTTATGTACCCCTATTATACTTCTAAACTAGTCACTCCTGCACTATGTTTGTATTGCTTTCAGAACAAAAAGGTAAGAGAGCTACTAACCCGAAGTTAATAACTCTCTTACCTTTTATTTAATAGATTTTAATTGAAAAGATGGATTAACAATCCACTTCTAAGCTTAGGCTCAAACCAGGTGGACTTCGGTGGCATTAATTCACCTGCATCCGCAATATCCATCAATTCTCCTATTGAGGTTGGACAGAGAAGTATCATAGAGTAAAAGCTTATCAGCTTAGCTTCTCTTTTTATCTAAAAACCAATAGGCCTTTTTATGCATACTTTAAATAAAGAAAAAGTTTAGATCAACTTAAATCCATTTCTCTTTTTACAATGAATGATGTGTTGAGTTAGTATAATTGGCAAACAATTGGTCATCAACATCTTACAGTAGAAAGCTATATTCCTCCTGACTACAGAGTTTTAGGAGGACACAATAAAAGTCCGTAACTCGGTAATGTGGACTTATAGAGGGTGTTCAAAAAGTCCGGCAAAAATAGCTTCAAATTTCTTCGTCAGCTCGTCTCTCCGCTCCTCACGTATACAAAACATACGCTCCGGTGCTCAAGACTTCGCTTCCTCGAACTTCTTTGCTCTTTTTGTCCTCCTTTTTGAACAGACTCTTATAAGGATTTCATATAAAAATAAAGAAGTTGATTCTACTAATTTAGAAAGTCAACCTGCTCAGTTGCGACGTTACATTTATTCTCCTAAAAGGCGAAGACAGTTATATCGAAGGACATTGATCATCGTTGCCATTTCACAAATTTTCGGAGGTGTCTAGGACTTGCAGCAGGTATTACAGTGGGAGTGCTTCTTGCACAGGATAGGCATAACAAAATCTAATGCTTAAATTTGAAGAGCTAAAACCGACATCTTTTTGGAATTAAATCAGTTGTCAATGTGAAAAAACCACGTAACCTAATGGCTAAGTGGTCTCATCCTTTTGTAGACAACTACTGTTTAAGATCATTGCATTCTCAATATCGGTAATAATGTCCCTAACATCCTCATAACAACGATTCAACTTAAGCAATCTCCGAATAATCATGATAGTCTCTGGCTGAAGAATTAGCTCCTCTTCCCAGCTAAGATCCTTCTTTCTAGTAACCTCATATTGAGAATACAATAGAAACAGTAAAAACTGTCCTAATGCATAAAAGTCACTTGTAACAGACATTTCACGGTACAATCTTTTTTCTAAGGGCATGGATTCAAGCGAGATAGGATCTATCTGTTTGCCCAATACAGCTGCAAGGCCAAAATCGATAACAAATACTTCTTGTTCGTTGATTAGAATATTGGGTAAACGAAGATCGCGGTGGATGATCTTTTGCTGATGTAAGTACTCCACGACCTTCAAAACCTCTAAAAGTAACTGCAAGCTTTCTTTTTCATTGAAGGTCCGCCCCTCATGAAATAGGAGCTCCTCTACATTTCTCCCATCCACAAACTCCATGACAAGAAAACTCTTTTGATCTTCTTGAAAGAAATCGATGAACCTAGGGATCGAAGGATGAGTGAGAGAGGCTAGCATTTTTGCCTCTCTCTGCAGTAACCCAAGTCTCACTTTACTCTTTCTCTTACGCAACTGCTTTACAACTACCGTTTTCATTGCTTCTTGATCTAGGGCAAGGTACACCATTCCGTAGCTTCCTTTTCCAATGAAACGTATGACTTTATAACGATTATGCAAAAATGAATGAATATTTAGCGGTCTTTCTAGGAGATCAGCTATCCAATTTTGCATCAGCTGCTGCTATAAGACTTCCCGAAAAAACCACCAGATTTGTGTTTTTTCTTATAATACCCGTGACCGTAGCTTGAAGGATGCTGACCGTAATGCTTCTTTTTATAATCACTACTTGAATAGTGATGCTTTGAGTGTGACTTGCTTTTAAGTAAGGCTTTAATAATCTTCTTTAACATTGAAATCACCCTTTTTGTCGAATTTTTTAAAGTGATACAAAAAACACTTCTACCCAATGGTAAAAGTGTTCTATACATAGAGGCACCTTTACCAGAATTGGCAAAGGTCTCGCTAACAACAATGTTGCATGTTGCCAAATAAAGCCGAGGACCAAAAAAATCCTGTACTGACGACTTTATTGTAAAAGCTACTCCCCTTTGAATATGAAGTTTTATTATACTTATAAGTTTATCAGGATTGGTTTCATTATTCAAATAATATACTTTTTATCGATTATTTTGAGTGGACATTCGTTCTGATTTGGTAAATTCTGTCTCCCTTCTTCTATGAAATCTGAGAAATCTAACAATACTGTTACGTATTGCCAAACAAGATATTCACTATTATAATCATTTCTTTTATTAACATAATTCAGCAATCCATTTTAAAATAGATTAGGACTCTATCAGTCTAAAGTATGAAGTTCCTTCCATCTCATTGCGGATAGTAGTAGTTGTTTAGTAGGGTTATATTTAAAGTAGAAAACTAAAACAACAAGAGGTGAGGACAATGAGGTTTAGAGATTTTCATATGAACATCAAAATTAGAATTATTGAGACGTTTTTGAGTCGGTTAGTGGGTGGAATGGTATTCCCGTTCATGGCGATCTACTTAGCAAGTCATTTTAGCTCTAAGCTTACTGGGATTATGCTTATGTTTAATGTGTTAATGGGAGCCGTGGTCAATTTCTTTGGCGGCTATTATGCGGACCGAGTAGGTAGAAAGAAAATCATGGCGTTTGCAGAGGTTCTTCGAGTCTTCGCTTTCGCTATGATGGCCTTAGCGAATTCACCTTGGTTTGATTTGCCACTGTTAACCTTTTTCATGATGATGATTAACAGTGTTTGCTGGGGATTAGCAGGTCCTGCCAACCAAGCGATGCTGATTGATGTTTCCACTCCTGAACAACGTAAGCTGATCTATTCCATCACGTACTGGGCAACCAATTTATCCATTGCAGTGGGTGGGATTGCAGGAGGGTTTTTCTTCAAAACGCATTTATTTGAGCTGTTTGTAACGACCTCCCTTATTGCCTTAATAGTTGCCTTGCTCGTTGTTTTCTTTATAAAGGAAAGCTATACACCAACAGATCTTGGAAAACAGAGCTTTAACCCGAAAGGAATATTCAAAAGCTATGGGAAGGTTATGCAGGATCGGCTGTTTCTCCTCTATGTTCTAGCTAGTTTATTCATCATGACCATGGAATTTCATCTTACGAACTTTATTGGAATTCGATTGACTGCGGAAATGCCACTGCAATTATTCCTGAGTTGGGAACTTGATGGCGTTAAAATGCTTGGCTTTTTACGGACAGAAAATACTGTTCTTGTTGTACTTACATCCCTTTTTGCCGCAAGAATGTTCGCAAAATTCAAGGATGGATCTGTCTTAGTAGCTGGCTGCTCCATGTATGTCATTAGTTACGCTGCTATTTCCTATTTCAACAACATTTGGGTATTGTTTGCTTTTATGTTACTAGCGACTATTGGTGAGGTTAGTAAGGTTCCCGTTCAGCAATCCTATCTTGCGTCCATCCCACCCGATGACGCAAGAAGCACGTATATGGCCATAAACGGATTAACCTTTAACGGAGCCATGCTCATCTCTTCCCTTTTTGTTACCTTAAGTGCCTTCCTCCCATCGATCTGGATGTCCATCCTGAATCTCGCCGTCGGTATGGCTGGAGTATTCATCTTCGCTTCCATCATTCCGGGACTAGAAGGTCGACGTCAAGCTAGCCAAGTAGCAAGTACTCAAGCAAAACCAGCTTAATTTCCATTAATAAATATTTATTTAAAATAGTACACATACTAAAAAAGATCAGGTGAATCAAACACATGATCAACTCAACTAGATGCCGCAATGGACGGCAATACCTTTTTATACAAGAAGAAGGAACTGTCTACTCCCTGTCGTGGTGAGATCGTTCCTTCTTTTTGTGTAGTAACATTCTTGGTTATTGAGTAAAGATGCTAAGAAGATAGATCATAGAAACTCCAATTGAAAACGTAACAAGGGCAAACAGTCCATTCCATCTTAAACCCACTGTTAGACTATCTGTTTTCGCCGCCTGACTGATGATCATATTGATCGCAGCAAATGGACTGATAATGGATGATACAGACCATGCCATAATAAAGAGTAAGGCGAGAATCTCAGGTGTTGTTCCTAACAATTCAGGACTAATTTGGGCCGCAATAACAGGAATGGAGATAATCTGATGAACACCTATGAATGAAAGCAAGGCAATCAATCCAGTAATAAACAGGATGAGGAGGAAAAAGGAACTTTCTGATATGGAAACCATAATTTGCTGCAATCCTTTTGAGAGCTCGGAGCCTGCCAAAGCAGCCCCAAAGAAACCCGCACTCAGAAACAACACAATTTCACTATTCATCTGATCTGGAATCTTTTTCGTATACTGAATCATTTCCTTGAGGGTTTTACGGAGATTTCTTCTGATTATTCCCGCAAGGAGTGGAAAGATAAATGCAATCATACTTACGAGTAAAAGCATGGATTCCCCAGTGACTTTTTCTAAAAGTAATAAAAGACCAATAAGAGAGGTTAATACCCCGACTAGTATGAGGATATTCTTTTTATGAGAGCTTAACAAAGTCATAGATTCTTCTTCGGTCTCAGTTTCTAAGATTTTCCCCACACCTGATTGCTTCCGGTAAAGTACATTCCCAGCAATCAAGATGAGAAAGGCATACGTTAAACCAATCAAAATATAATCACTGATTTGAAGACCCGTGTAAAATAGAACGAGTGCAATCGAGCCAAAATAGGGAGACCATACCATGGCTGTTGCAAAGCCCACAAAACTAGCATTTGCTTGAAGCTTTGGGTGAAGATGAATGTCTTGAATAATGTCATTCATAATTCGAACAGAACCTAGGTTTAAAATCGGTGACAGTAACGCTAAAAAAGCTGTAATACTAAAGAAGGTCTTCTTTTCATTGTTCTTCCAACGATCAATAAAATAATAAGGGGATTCTAGCAAACCGCTACTTCTTAATGGAATTGAAATAAGTGGTACAAATAAAATTAAAGTTAGCAGCGGTAGATTTGTCAGCAATCCGCCTAGGTCAAAGACTGTCATATCTTTGTTCAGGAAATTGAAAAGTAACCCTAGACTCACAAGCGTAATCCCCATATACTTGGTCACTCTCTTCGTATAGTAAATGCAAATGAGCAGCACACCCATTGAAAGATAAGACAATACATTGGCAACCATTGTTGAGGCTATAAAAGAATTTAATAGATTGGCTATGCAAAGAAATGCTATTATAATACTAATCTTGTTCAAGGTAATCCCTACTTTTAGTGATTATGATTTTGTTCACAGGTTCTATTATAACGCTTGTTTACTATATTTAGAGCCTCTATTTTAAAAAAATCAGGTGCACTGTTCACCTGATCACTACAAATACATGCTGAATAAATTATACTTCCTTCACTCTCTATTCCTTCTCCCGATCTTCTAAATATTCTGAGTCGGTTCTTCAACCAAAACGAGTGATTGTTTATACCGTTGTTCCCTTTCAACAATCGACAACGTTAGGTAAATCACCAGCATGAGTAAAAAGAACACCCCATGTGACCACTCCCATACATTCCAACTGAGACTTGTTGTCACGTTGTGAATCCCGTGCGCCAAAACCATGATTCAGAGATTTCGAGTCCACAACAAGAGAAACCCAAGCAATAATCCCATGTTTGTATAATAGACAATAGAGCCCACATTTACTTCAAAAGGCTGCCCTACACTTAAAATATGACCAATCCCGAATAGGAGAGAACTCAAGAAAAGTGCCATACACCAAAAACCAAATGTTTTCCCACGTGTCCACATGTTAGGGAATAGGCGTTTGGTAAGATGTAAGAATAAGACGATATAACCAAGTCTCCATACTTCTTCCATGAAGAATCCAGAACCCACTCCCATTCACTAGAAGGACAAAAAGCGTAGTGCTGATGATCCATTTCCAACTGTTTTTCAAAATGGCTTTTCCCCTCGGGTTTTAAATAAGTACTTTTTTATAAAAAAATAGACGTCTATTCTTGAAAATGATAGACGACTAAACGTTTACTATGTTTTTGTTAATCTTCAAATTATTGTATAACTACAGAATTTATAATAGATTTATTAGATCGTTTTCGAGAAGGCCTCTCCTCTTTTTCTCGCACGGATGTTCCGTCTAATGGATTTTAGTAGATCTTCCTTTTTCCCCTTAAGTTCAGTCTGCTCACCAGTCAACAAACAATAAAGCAATTTTAAGTCCAAGGCTGTCGTTTTTTTAACGATCTCTGAATCCTGGAAGCCCTCTAAAAATTCAAGCACTTCTTCACTCGTACTTATTTTAGTATAGTTCATTTTCGTACCTTTTATTTCAATAGATTTTTTCTCAAGTAGCAAACCAATTGCATGTTCAAAGGAAGTGACTTTTTTCACTTTCTTCCTCGTTTCCTTACACACAAGTGGTTCATTTCCGTTTAAGTTGTCCAACGAGTTCACTAGTTTAATAGCGTTTGTTAATTCCAATAATTCTTTCCTGAATTTTGATTCATCAATTGACAAATAAATGGAACGAAGCTGTTCAAGATATTTTGAAACATCACTAAATGTTACCTTAGTCATTTCTTTTCTCCTATTATGGCTAGTGTTCGTAAGGGTTCTCGTTCAATACAGGCAAGAAGTTCATAGGTGAGCTCTTTATATTCCTCACTTTTTTCACCGTCAGCTGTTGACCTTGCAATTTTTTCGTAGTTTTTTATAATTGTGTCAAACACAAACTTCTCTTCATGTGGTGTAGACAATTGTGTTTTGACCTTTGCTTTTTTCAAATCCTCTTTTAATTCATTCATCACCTCAACATTCTTAACGAGACCCTTTTTCAACGTTTCAAAGATTCCGAGTAATTCAGGTACTGGGCCAAACAGTAGTTGAGCAAGCATTGCGTTTTCGTGTTCTACACATTTTCTCTGATATATTTTTTCAACCGTCGTAATGTAATGGACAACCCCTCTAACGCTCATTGTTTGGATGATGGACGGGATGACGTAATAATCCGATAAGAGAAAAGCACCTTGCGTAATGATGTTATTGCTTGGAGGGCAATCAAACAGAATATAATCAAAATCTCTTTCTAGAACACTAGATTCAAAAAATTGCTGTAGTGGTAAAAGGTCATAAAAATCATCCTTAAGCTTTAGTGCGAGGTCATCAAGACCACCATTGACATAAAACGTATTCGACGGGATAAAATGAACACCCTCCACCGTTTGTTTGATCAATGGCTTCTTATCGATGGTAACTTGTAGGGAAGGAAATCGTTTGATTTGATGCCACATATCATATACATAATTTAGACATTCATTGGGTTGCAGCTTTTCAAGATCAAAATTGATTCTCGCTAAACAGATTTCACTCAATGAGCATTGTGGATCGAGATCAATTAATAACACCTTTTTTCCGGATTCCACCATATGTAAGGCAATCTGATAAATACTGGTCGTCTTACCAACGCCACCTTTGTAATTCCCAACGAATATCTTCTTAGACTTTGTCAACGATGCATCCCTCCTGATGTAGGCTCATTTATATGTATTAGAGGGATTTATTTTTATACCTTCTAAGAAGGGATTAGGATCAAAAAAAGGCTTGTCCTATTAGACAGCCTACTTAAGTGGATTGCTTCAGGTATCCCATATATTTATGGTGTAACCTATTCATCGGAGCACTTCTTTGCAAATTTCCGTTCATACATATGTTTATCTGCAAACCTGATTAATTCGACAAGAGTCGTTGCCTGTTTGGGATAGACTGACTTTCCAATGGAAATCGAAATATGGACTCCAAGTTTTTTTAGATGCTGCTTCAATGTCTTCCTGAACTCGCTCCAAAACAACGAGTGGAGTCGCTTCGTCACTGTAAGGCATGATAACCAAAAACTCATCCCCGCCCCATCGCGCTACAATATCCCCTTTTCTAGTAGACTTACAAAAAGCTTGAGCTATTTCGTAAAAATACCTTAAAATCAAAAAACTTAACTCCATATAAGTTAAGTTTTTTGGATAACATTACAATTTTTTATTTGAAAACCATCGCAATAACCTCGTCAATGGTCAGGTTGCTATTAATTTCATACGTTCCAGGGCGTAAATCGCCTGACTTGCCTCTATTCTCAACCTCTGTAAAAAACGTCATTGCGTTATCAGTAATCTTGGCCTGAACCAGTACCTCTCCAACATCAATACTTGTCATACCAGATGTAACATTGAGAATGGTACTAGAAACGGCTGTCTCTTTTCCTTCAACTACAGGCTCAACTTTCTCTTCAACAGCATCCATCGCTGCAAGCTGCGCCTTCCACTCTTCTTCAGAGTGAATAACATACCCAGCAGTTGCTAACGTGTTTTTCATCTCTTTTTCTGACAGTTTTTCGTTTTGAGTGGTTTCCTTCGAACTCTCATTTCCCGTTACTTCGTTTGGACCCATAAAATAGGCAGCACAACATATCGCGGTTGCAACAAAAAGTCCCGATGCAAAGCTGTTCATTCGACTAGTGTTCATTTGCAGCTTGTCTCCTTTCATCTACTGAAGACATATAGGGAGCTAGCAATGTTTCGATTTCACTTTCATCTACCTGCTTTTTCGCTGCCATAATCTCCATTGAGTATCCTCGCTTGTATAAGTCAAGTAATTCACGTAATAAGAGACGCTCCTTGTAGGATGATCCCAATTCATGTGCCGTAATTTCAACATCAATCTCCATTGTATTGATTTGACCTTGGAGCTTATTGATTTCTTCCATAACTGTATATTGCATAGTATCCATTTTTTGCTGCTCCACTTTTGCTACTTGTCTATTTTTATAGAAAGACAAAATGAACAAAAAAGCTGCTGATCCAAACAATAAGACTATAGCCCATTCAATCATACATGGTCCTCCTTCAAATTAATCTATCATCATACAATGTCCTATTATACAAAAAAATGATAGAGTAAGGGGGATAATTCAGTAAAACACTTCCATAGTCAGGGATTTTGGAAGATTTAACCGAAGTATTCACGTGGGAAATAGTTACTAAAGACCTAGCTGTATTGGCAACGAACAAGACTAGGGCAATTCCATACTGAAGATATTTTATGAATGGTTTCTTGATGGACAACAAAGAAAAGAAGAGAATAATCATATAATTTACAACATAAAAAATCCAATCGTAAATGAGGTAATAGCCCTTGGGAGCTGCAATGGAGAGCAGCAAAACCTGAAAAATGATCAGTAGAACGGCCTCAACAATTAGTACTATTTGTATGTTTCGGTTTTACATCATAAAACATCTCCTACAATCCAAAGTGAGTCATCATTTCAGGATATAGTGAATCTCTCTCTTCTACAATGTCCCATGTTACCCCTGTGTTTACACTACGAAAGGCAAGCACAACACCATTTCGAATAACCACAAGGTAACCTGTTTGGTTACCAGGCAAAAAATCAATGTACATCACGTCATATCCTTTTTCTAAATCATGAGTCGCAGTCTTGGATATGCTTCCAATACTCCAATATTCACCTTTCCCATCATTTTCAATAATGCTGATGTTTTTATGGACCGCGTCCACCGTAAACAATGGCTATTTTTCCAGGTGTTATATGAAAGTTCCTTCTTGCCAACGTTTCATGATAGTCATTGATACGAGCATAGCCAAATAATCATCATCGGGTACTTGCAGCCATGTCTACCCATTGTTATGAGTACATACAGCCAAACCTTATGTATCATAAAATCTTGGACATATTCGACAGGTAAAGTGGTTTCAAAAGTTCCAGGTACACCATGCGAAATCATTTTATCAATATGTTGGGGGATTAGTTGCTCCTCCAGTGTTTCCTTTGTAAGTAATGGATCTTTTTGAACATAACGAGAATTCACATGATCAATTACACTTTTACTTCCATAAAAAGCGGGAAATACAAGCAGTATACTAATGAAGAAAATTGTAATGATCCTTATATTCATAGAAACTCCTCTATTTTGAGAAATCTTTATTTTTGTAATTTTTTATCCCCTTTACTCAGAATGACATTCTCCAATCAATTTTTTCTGAAAAATTTAAATAGTTTACGACTATTTATTCGGAGCTAGTGGAATAATCAGTTTTTTGTATAACCTATAACCTTGATGAGAACGTATATTCTACTCTGATTATATACAAGTCAAATTAAAAAGCAAAGCTTTTGCTTTGCTTTGATAAACTGATCTTCTTTCACTATATTTTTGTAAACTTACTTTCACCCAATCTTGGAAACAAGGTACTTTTCCCTCGCCCCCTCTATCCTCTTGTTATACCACTATTTGTTATAAGAATTAAGTGCATTTACTCCATGAGCAATGGCAGATCCTGCTTTTAGAGCAGTAGCTACAAAAATAGACTCTGAAATCTCTTCAAGTGTCGCACCAGAATTCTTTGCCCCTTTCGTATGGACATCGATACAATATGGACATCCAGTTGTGTGAGCTACTGCAATTGCGATTAATTCTTTCTCTTTTTGATTCAATAAACCTGCCTTCATTGCTTGTTGATCAAAATCAATGAAAGCTTTGAATGCGTCTCCCTGTAAATCTGAAAATTCTTTAATTCTACTAAAATATGTACTCTTATACAATTCTTCCTTACCTTCACCATCAAAGGCATTTAAAGCATTTACCCCATGAGCTAGAGCAGAACCAGCTTTAAGTGCCGTTGCAACCATAATTGCCTCAGCCATCTCTTCCTTAGTACCTTCGTTCTTTTTCAAACCATTGACATGAACTTCAATACAATAAGGACAGCCCGTTGTATGCGCAACAGCAACTGCAATTAACTCCTTTAGCTTTACTGGTAATTTACCTGGAGCTAATGCTTTCTGATCGAATTCAACAAACGCCTTAAACGCTTCTGGTGATAGGCTTCCAAACTCTGAGATGCGGTGAAAATAAGACTTCTGATAAAGTGATTCGTTCTTCATGTTTATCCCCCTTATAATTTCCATAAAAGTATCAGTATAGATATTCAACAAAAGGTAGGGAAGGGATTATCCTATCAGACATAATTACTTTTTTCACAAAAGTGGGTCAAGGTACCTGTCCCCGTGGTTGCCCGTGGTTGTCAAAGGGTTGAAATTCAGAACCGGTTAGATGACTTATTGCGTCAATAAAGGTGTTGGTCGTATGAGGTGTGTCGTATAATTGGTGAAAGTATTCTGCCCTTTTATCCCTAGGTGTAGCATCATAGGCCAGACCAACCATCCAACGACCATAATAGTAGGAAGGATAATACGTCTTTTGGACGGGGTCTGAGAAAAAGCGGAAGCAGTTGTGTGCTTCAATGGTGGTAATTCCACCTTTATGGATCATGTAATCAATGACCTCAGCTTTACTTGAATGCCCTAGATTATACATATAACAAGCATTCGTCATAAAGATGCGTTGTAAATCTAGGAAATTCCGTGCAAGGAGATATTGTTTTTTAGACTCATTGCTAACGCCTGGCGTCTCTTCGTCTTCTGTATCCCAGCCTAAAAAGTGAAGGGCCGTTTCAGGACCACCTTCAAATAAGGCATTTGTTGGACTATTAATTAGATAATAAGAAGCTTCTAAGGGTAGTTTCCCTTGTTTAAATAAATAATCCCATCTGCAATAAAAGGCTTGATGGCCAGGATATGCTTCGTGTGTCATAATTTGGGCAAGGATAGGCTCTGTCCATGGTCGGTCAATATTAAAGGTAAGATTTCCACGATAATCTCCTACATATTTTGAGTAACCACTCCAAAATACATCCCTTATGGAACTAATCGAATCAATTCCATCTTCTTCTGGAAGCCCAATTACACGTTTTAAAGTTCCTTCCTTACTCAGTTTCATGAAATTCTCTGCCACTTTTGTTACATTTTCAGGTTGTATGAGCTTATCACTGCGCCATTTCTCAACATTGTCTTTAAAACTACCTTGGTATCCATTATCTGCTAAACCCTTCTCTACCTTTTCCTTTAAAAAAGAAATTTTCTCCTCAGTAATAAGGGTGGAAGGCAGCTCTTGAATATTTAAAATTAGCTCATCATACGGAATCTCATCCCTTTGGAGACTTCGAGCAAAATAACGGAAACCATTTGTCATCGCACGTAAATATCTTCCTGGATGACCGTCCAAATACTTAATTTCTTTCTCTACTTCATCAAGCTTTAGAACAATTTGATCAAGGCTTGGAAGTGTGGGTTGAATATCACTATAGCTTGCTGTTGCCACTTCTGTGTTATGTAGCTTCTTGGCCTGTTCATTCAAACTCACAACAATATCAACAATCGATTCCCCAACAGACTCTTTCGTCCAGCGTAGCATTGTCATTCCCCCTGTTCATTTGAAATGGACCACAAGTTTTCAATATCATTGATCATTAACGGAATAATGGCTTCATACAGTTGCTCTCCTTTGGCAGCAGTAGATTCTCCAGGATTACCTGAGTAGGCATCTGGAAATAAATCATTGCCCCAGTTCTTGTATTTCACATTAAAATAGGCAGGTAACTCGTTTGGAACTAGCCCTTGTGTTTCGGCTAATTCCTCATTAATGGCGAGAATGAGTGAGGTTTCATCTTCACCTGCATGACCGAATCCTGGGGTTATGGTTACAATCGTATTTCGGTAGTCAAGCCACCAATTCATGGTTAACACAACCATACCAAGCTCAGCCAATTTCTCTGAGGCAATTTGCAGACTTGGAATATTTCCACCATGCCCGTTAAATAAAATCAAATTTTGAAATCCATTTCTATAAAACTCTTGTCCTACTTCATAGACGTAATTAATGAAGGTCTCACTTGAAATATCAATGGTTCCATCAAAGGGGCGAAGTGCAAAAGATCGGCCATACGGAATCTCTGCAGCAATCATTATTTTTTCATCTAGGGCTACATTAAGGCGTTTAATAAATTCACGCGGAATGAGTACATCCGTACCTAATGAACAATGCGGACCATGTGCTTCCACCATCCCGATTGGAAGTAAAACCGTATTTATATGTTTTTTTTGCTCCTGAAATTTCCGCATATTCAAATCCATCATGTACATACGAAAACCTCCTCTCATTTTAATTAGCTAGTCACAATTGCTGGTCTATTCCGAACTCCAGAATTCTCTTCCAACACATGAGCCACATGTAGTAATTCTTTTTCACCAAAATGCCTTCCAACTAGTTGAATCCCGACAGGAAGATGAGTAGATGTAAAACCCATATTAATCGTAATTGCAGGGTGGCCTGATAGATTAAATGGACCCGTAAATGTCATTTCATTTTGATCCGCATCACCAATAATAGGATCCTCTGCTGGAGCTGGAAACGCTACGGTTGGCATGAGGACCACATCCACATCACACATGGCTTTTGTCACAATTTCCCGAAACTCCTTTTGCGCTTTTACACCCTTCAAATAGTCAAGGGCCATATGCTTGAGTCCCATCTCAATTTGTTGATACGTCATAGGTGCATATTGATCCTTTAAGTCCAACCACTTTTCATGAATTTGAGCCGCTTCAGGTAGTAATAGATTCATAATCATCTCTTCAGTAAGATTCCATTTTTCAATATCTATGGTTTCAATATCCCAACCGAGTGACTGCGCTAGCTTGATTGTTCTTATATAAATCTCTTTAACTTCCGAATCTAAGCTTGTTAATTTAAATTCTGGTAAAATACCAATCTTCTTTGGTGGGATTTCTTCGAATATGTCTAGAGAAATAAACGAGATATCTTTCCCTGCAGAATATGAATCATAAGGATTTTTTCCTGCGATAAGATTTAATAGTACAGCTGTTTCTTTCACACTTTTAGTAATGGTACCCACATGATCAAGTGACCAAGATAAAGGAAAAACACCATACGTACTAACTAAACCATATGTTGGCTTTAGACCGACAGTCCCACAATAAGATGCAGGAATTCGAATCGAGCCCCCCGTATCTGTTCCTAGTGAAAAATAACCAATACCCGCGGCAATTGCTGCTGCGGATCCACCACTTGACCCGCCGGCTGTTTTTGTGAGATCCCAAGGATTGTTCGTTTGTCCGTAATCTGGATGTACAATTCCGTACGCAAACTCCAACATATTGTTTTTTCCGAACAAGACAGCTCCTGTTTGTTGCAGTTTTTCCACTACCGTTGCTGTATAGGTAGGAACAAAATCTCGTAATATGTTTGATCCACAAGTTGTTTTAATGTCCTTTGTATAAAATAAATCCTTTACTGAAAACGGAATTCCAGTTAATAGATGTGTTTCTTGACCATTCAAAAACATTTGTTCTGCCTTCTTTGCTGATTTTATAGCATCTTCCTTCCATACAGATATAAAAGCATTGAGTTCTGGTTCCAGTTTTTCTTGCCTTTCAAACACTATTTGTAAAACTTCAACAGGTGAAATTTCTTTTTTACGGTATAGTTGGGCGACATCTATAAAAGAGCTGTATAAAATTTGATTCATAGTTGAATCACCCTTTTCATTTGTGATTTTCTTTTATAAAAAGCGGTCGCTAGGAATCACTCGACCGCTTTCATTTTACTTACTCCTTTGTAAGCTTGTGGAATGGTACATACCATGTATTCATTGGGTTGATTTCATGTCCTTTTACCCATTCTCTCTTTGCAGCTTGAACGGTATTTTGTGCAAGGAAGATGTATGGGACATCCTCAGCCATGATGGACTGAATTTCTTTGTACGCAGCATCTCTTTCTGCTTCATCACTGCTTGCTCTGGCCATTTCTAATAATTCATCCACTCTAGCGTTTTCATAGAATGCTAGGTTAAAGCCAGGTCCCTTACTAGAAGAATGCGAGAAATACCATAGATTATAATCTGGATCCGCATAGTCTGGAGTCCATGCTACTAAGCCAAAGTCATGACCACCACTCGTGACTAAATCAAGGAATGTAGGCCAAGCATAGGTTTTAATATCAACGGTTACACCAATCTTTGCTAGATCAGACTGAAGTAAAACGGCAATGTTTTTACGAACTTCATTGTTTTCAGAGATGGCCATTTCTACCGTAAATCCATCTGCCACTCCTGCTTCTTCTAAAAGGGCTTTTGCCTTGTCTAAATCATATTCATAAAGCTTCGCTTCTTCGTTATAGCCAAACATTCCTTTTGGTACAATTCCACCAATTCTTTCAGCATTTCCTAGAAACACATTGTCGATAATGACATCATAGTTAATGGCATGTGCAATGGCTTGACGTACAAGCTTATTATCAAGAGGTTTTTTGTTCATATTTAGTGGGAAGTAATCAATTTGGAAGCCAGGTGCCTTCACAACCTCCACCCCATTTTTACCATCCATCTGTTGTAACACGTCCGGTGAAATCATGGTGTCATCAAGTTGGTCAAGCTCCCCTTTTTCTAACATTAAGCGTGCAGTTGATGGTTCTGGAACAATTAGAATGTTAACGGTTTTCATTGTAGGAGAACCGCCCCAATAGTCTTCGTTTGCTTTTAATACTAACTTTTGTCCACGGTCCCAGCTTTCTAAAATGTATGGACCTGATCCAACCTCTTTATCTGCAAGATAGACTTCTCCTAAATCCTCTCCGTGCTGCTCTGCAAGATTAGGATTTAAGATGTTACCAAAAACAGTACCTAATGCTTTGACAAATGGTCCAAACGGTTTTAATAGTTTTATTTTTATCGTATGATCATCTACAATTTCAAAACTATTTTCATCAATAACTTTGTTGAAAATACCTGCTGCGGATTTTCCAATATTGATGGCACGTGTGAACGAGTATTGAACTGCTTCAGACGTCACAGGTGAACCATCATGGAACTTTGCATCTTTTCGTAAATAGAAGGTGTAGGTTTTCCCATCTTCTGAGATGTCCCACTTTTCAGCTAATTGTGGTTTTACATCCGTTGTTGTTCCGTCATACGTAACAAGGCGATCATATAGCATATAGGTAACACGGAAAGACGTATTGGCTGATGTCCCATGTGGGTCTAGATGCGGGATATCTTGGTTAGTAGCGAAATTAAACACATCTGTTTGAGCTGGACCCGCTGGTTCTTCAGTTGTCCCCTCTTCATTATTATTTTCTTCCGTATTTTCTTCTGTATTCTCATCTGTAGTTGTGGTCGTTGTTTCTTGGTTGTACTTGTTACAGCCGGCTAGAAGCATCATGGCCATCATTAGTAGGACAAACGTTTTAAACCAAGCACTATTCTTCCTCATTCACTGTTCCCCCTTGATCTCAATTGTATTCTCCAATCTACTAGCTTAATAGTTTGTCACATCCCTCCTTTAAAATAAGAAGCTTACTAGACTTTACCGTTGTTTCGGATCAAGGATGTCTCTTATACCGTCACCTAACAAATTAAAGCCTAAAACCGTAATCAATATCGCTAGTCCTGGGAATGTGGCAGCCCACCAAGCTTCTCGTAAGTTTTCACGGCTGGAAGATAGCATGGCCCCCCATTCAGGTGATGGAGGTTGTGCCCCAAGACCTATGAAACTTAAACCAGCAGCGGCTAAAATTACAAACCCTAAATCCAGAGATGCTTGAATGCTAGCTGGTGCAATCGAATTTGGAAGAACTTCTTTAAATAGAATTCGAAATGGACTAGCACCTATTGCTCGGGCAGACTCAATAAACTCAGAATTCTTAATAGATAGGACAGATGAACGAACAATCCTTGTGTACCAAGGCCACCAAACAATAGCTAGAGCGAGCAAAACATTTTCAATGGATGGCCCTAATGCTGCCGCAATGGACATCGCTAAAATGATTCCTGGAAAGGATAAAAAGATATCGGTAGTTCGCATGATGATGGAATCAACTAGTCCGCCAAAGTAACCAGCAATCGCACCTAAGATCGTACCAATCGGAAAAGATAAAACGACAACGAGTAAACCTATTTTCAGCGATATCCTTGTTCCATAGATAATTCGGCTGAATATATCTCTTCCCACTTCATCTGTTCCGAATAGATGCTCCGAGCTTGGGGGTTGTAACTTATTCACGATATCAACCTCTAACGGATCATGGGGAGCAATGAGTGGAGCAAAGGCTGCAAAAATTAATAGAAGCAGTACCACTAAGAAACCAAATACGGTTAAAGGACTGGAAAAAATTCGCCTTGCCACAGTAATCCCCCCTTATTCATATTTCAACCTCGGATCAACGACATGATAGAGAACATCAATGATTAAGTTCACGGTAATAAACAATAAAGCGATTAATATCGTCACTCCCATAACGGCTGGGAAATCTAAATAATTAATGGCGTTCACCGCATATTTTCCTAGACCAGGCCATGAAAATACAGATTCAACTAACACACTTCCACCAAGCGAGTGACCAAATGTCATCCCCATCAATGTTAATATTGGCATCATCCCGTTTTGCAAGGCGTGACCATACAATACACGGTTTTCAGACCCACCCTTTGAGTAGGCTGTACGAATATAATCACTTTTTAACACTTCCAGCATACTGGACCTTGTCATTCTTGTGATCATTCCAATCGTTACAGCTGCCTGCGTGATTCCAGGTAGTATTAAATGAATCAATGATGATTTAAAGGTTTCCCAATTACCCGTTAGTAGTGAATCCAAGGTGTACATTCCCGTAATCGTTTCTGGTGGAGAAACCCATGTATCGAGTCTTCCTGCTCCTGGAAGAATACCAATCTTTAAATAAAAGAATAGTAGAAGAATGATCCCTAGCCAGAATGCTGGCATGGCAACTCCAGTTAAAGCCATGACCCTCGTAATTTGATCGGGTAGTTGATCCTTTTTATTGGCACTTATGATTCCAAAAGGTATACCAATTAAAATGGTGAGGAACATTGAGAACAATGTTAGCTCAAGAGTGGCAGGAAAATATCTTTTTAAATCATCAACAACTGGCTGTTGTGAATACGTACTATTGCCAAAGTCTCCTTGAACGAGCCCTGTCATGTATCTCCCGTATTGAACATGGAGTGGGTCATTTAGTCCCATTTCCTCCCTTAACTGTTCAACACCTTCAGCGGTCGCTTTGGGCCCAAGGATTAATCTAGCTGGATCTCCTGGAATCGTATTTGATATAAAAAAGGTTAAAATACTGATCCCTATTAGTATAGGAATCATTAGAATGCATCTTTTTATAATGTAATGAAGAACGTCCATACCCATTTATTCCCCCTTTAAGTGTCAGCGTTAGATATGGATGCAGGACGCCCAATGATTCATCTCCATTTCCCGAAGTTGTGGGATTTCGGTTTTACACGCTGCTGTTGCAACAGGACATCTTGTATGAAAAGCACAGCCTGAAGGAGGATTGATTGGACTTGGCAAGTCCCCTTGAAGTATAATTCTACTTCTTTTTATACTTGGATCTGGAATGGGTAGTGCTGATAATAACGACTTTGTGTAAGGATGTAAGGGGGTATTATACAAAGAATCAACATCCGCTAATTCAACCACCTTACCTAAATACATCACCGCTACCCGGTCTGAAATATGCTGTACCACGGACAAATCATGTGAGATAAAAATGTAGCTGAGGTTAAATTCCTTCTGAAGATCGACTAATAGGTTTAACACTTGAGATTGAACAGACACATCTAATGCCGAAACAGGCTCATCGGCAATGATCAATTCTGGATTTAACGTTAATGCCCGAGCAATTCCAATTCGTTGACGTTGCCCTCCAGAGAATTCATGTGGATAGTTATCCAACTGATCTTTCCTTATTCCAATCTTCTCAACAAGACGTTCAATGATATTCATTCTTTCATCTCGGTTTCCGATGCTATGAATTTTTAGGGGTGCTTCTAAAATGGTACGTATGGTATTTCTTGGATTTAAAGAGGCAAAGGGATCCTGAAAGACAATTTGCATATCTCTTCTCAGTTCCTTCATTTGTTTTCTCGTAAAAGAAGAAATGTCTGTCCCTTTAAATTTAATTTCTCCAGCTGTGGGTTCAACAAGTCGTAAGATGGACCGGCCAAGACTAGACTTCCCACAGCCTGATTCCCCAACTACTCCTAGTGTTTCTCCTTTTTCAAGTGTAAAGCTCACGCCATCTACTGCTTTCACAATCCTATTTTCTCCAAAAAATCCTTTTTTAATGGGAAAGTGTTGTTTTAGATCCTTGATTTCCAACAGAGTCATTTTGTGTCACCTCTCTTTCCCCATAGATCCAACAGGAGGCCGTATGATTTTCTGTGATCTTGTAAGTGCTAGGCTGTTTTTGTCTACAAATATCCATCACTTCACTGCATCTGTCTGCAAACCTACATCCAACAGGCATATTATGAGGAGCCGGAACAGTTCCAGGTATGGAACCAAGCTTTCTCTTTGCTCCTCCGAGCTTCGGTATAGAAAGTAGAAGGCCTTTCGTATATGGGTGCTTCGGGTTTTTAAAGAGTTCGTTTACTTCAGCCTCTTCAACCACCTTTCCTGCGTACATGACCATGACTCGATTACAAACCTCTGCAACCACTCCTAAATCATGGGTAATCATAATAATACCCATATCATTTTCTTGTTTTAATTTGTTCATTAATTCAAGGATTTGGGCTTGAATCGTTACATCTAATGCCGTAGTTGGTTCGTCACAAATGAGTAACTGTGGACGGCACGCCATGGCTATCGCAATCATGACACGTTGTCTCATCCCGCCTGACAATTGGTGAGGATAATCATTCACAAGCTCTTCTGCTCTTGGGAGACCTACCTCATTCAACAGCTCGATCACTCGTTTTTTACGTTCGTTTTTTGTTAGTTTTGTATGCAGTAGAAGTGGTTCTTCAACTTGTTTTCCAACTGTATGAAGCGGATTTAAAGAGGTGAGAGGATCTTGGAAGATCATTGAAATTTGATTTCCACGGACCTTTTCTAGTCTTTTCTTTGAGTAAGAAGAAATGACCTCATCTTCTAACTTCACTTCAGCATCGAGCTTTGCCTTATCTGGTAGTAAACGCATGATAGAGAGTGCAGTCATACTTTTTCCGCAGCCCGACTCTCCTACAATTCCTAAAGTCTCACCTTTTTCAACTTGTAGGGAAACATCGTCTAGGATCGTCATATATTTTCCGGAACGTTTTAATGCTAATGTCATATGTTTTACATCAAGTAACATGCGGCACCTCCTATACGTGTAAAATGACTCACAGGTTCACCTCTTTTAAATCCTTTAAAGCGAGTAGATAATGATTTGTTATGACTTCTTGAATATCCAGAGGACTTCCCCCTTGAAGTACATCTAGTAATAACCTGTGATTCTCTACTACTTTTCTGGCACGTTTCGGGAGACTATTTGCTACGGTAAAAAACATCGCTCCAACTTGCGTATCAAGCTGTTCATGCATCTTGATTAAACGTTGATGCTTGGATGCGTTTACGATGGTACGGTGAAATAAAATATCCACTCTCGCTTCTTTTTCTAAATCCTGATTGACTAATGCTTGACTGAATTCCTCTAGTAGTTCTAACATTCTACTAAAATCTTGATTGGTTAAATGATCCGCTGCTAATTTGGCTGCTTCCCCTTCAAGCAAAGCCCTAAGTGTATAAATTTCATACACATCTTGCTGGGATAACGTGGTAACAAATGCACCTTTATTTGTTTCATGTTTGACTAAGCCCTCATTTTGCAAAAGTCTCAAGGCCTCACGCAAGGGACCTCTGGAAATCTCCATCTGTTCAGCAAGCTGTACTTGATTAATTCTTTCACCCGGCTTTAAGGTCCCATTTAAAATCATTTTTCGAATGAGTGTTGCAACATCATCAGATAATGTCCTATGGTCAATTCGTAGTTTCATTCGCACGCACCATTTCAAAGCGTTCATGTAACTCGTATAAGTTTTGCCAATCCATTTGTCTACTCCCTGTTTCAATTTCTTTAATCGCATGGACAAGAAATGTAGTAAGCGGCATTTCAATCCCATGTTTTTGCCCAATTTCAATAATAGGTACGAGCTGCTGATCAATCTCCGTTATTCTCTTTCTAACAGCTAGATCTCGCCAAATGCCACTTTTTGTTTTTTTATTAGTGGCCATACGATTTGCTAAACTTTCAAGCTGTAAATTTAATAATCTGCAATCCCGATTTTCTCTAGGATAAACAAGCGAAGGCTCCCAGTCATCAAAGCCTAACGGGTTTACTCCTTCTTTATCTGCCACCTCTAAAATTTCTGAACACAATTCCATTAGCCCATCTCGTAGCTCTATTTTTCTCACCACAACGGCCATGGTTTCATCCACCAACGCGGTCGCATATAAAAGACCTGCATAGGACATTTTGCCCCATAGGTATCCCCAAATATTGTCTGTCACTTCTACTGGACCCCAGCAGCTTAAAATTTGGCGTATTTCTTCAACCCGAGGGCTGATTACTCCATCTAGTTCACCAAGATAAAGGGCAGCAACACCTCCGTAAAGAATTCTACCTGGTTCAAGATAATCAGCTGAGAAATTAACAAAACAGCCTACCGTACGTTCCTTTCCAATTAACCCCTGTATCTTTTTTTCACATAAACCATTTTGGAAGGATACAACAAACGACTCATCTGATAATAGTGGGAGAATTTGACTAATAGCAAGGGATGTATGATGTGCTTTTACACAAAGGAATACAGCCTCTAGTGGTTTTCCACGTTCAACTAGTTCTTCAGGAGTCATTGCTTCACAGCTTACTGTAAAGGTCTCTTTGGGACCCTCAATTGTAATCCCATCCTGATTTATTTTTTGAACATGCTCTTTTGCAATATCACATAAAACAACTTGATTCCCGGCACGTGCTAAGTATGCACCGAGTACTCCTCCGATTGCACCTGCTCCAATGACTGTAATATTCATAGTACGTATCCTCCTAAAATAGCTGTAATCCACCGTCAGCTGAGATGATTTGTCCGCTCACGTAACCTGCATAATCTGAGGCAAAGAACAGAACTGGATAGGCGATATCTTCCGGCTTTCCTAAACGCTTTAACGAAATGGCTTCTAATAGAGATTGCTGTGATTCAGCTGTCATGTTATCCCACTGTCTTTCTGTGGATGGATTGGAAAGGACAAATCCTGGCGCCACATTATTTACTGTAATCCCGTATGGACCGAGCTCCCTCGCCATTTGACGAGTTAAGCCGATCTGTCCTGCTTTGGCACTTGTATACGCCTGTATGCCTGTTAAACTACTGCTTCGACCCGCACCACTTGATATGTTGACGATTCTTCCATACCTTTGTTCTTTCATTAGGGGTGCAACAGCTCTTATCATATAAAAAGTTGCATCTAGATTGATGCTCATCACACGCTGCCATTGTTCGTCTGTAACGTCTTCAATTGGCTGATGAACTTGCTGAGCGACTCCACCTGCATTATTAACAAGAACATCTACTTTGTGAAACTTAGTGATTACGCTCTCTATCAGTCTTTCTATTTGCTCACTATCTGTTAAATCAATCTTGTAAATATGTATGGATCCTGAAGATTCTATCCCCATTACTTCTTGTTCAATTGTCGTTTTGGTTTCTTCTAATTTCTCTTGTAATATATCAACGGCCTGCACATGTGCACCACAACTTACAAACTCAGTACAAATGGATCTTCCAATCCCATGACTTGCTCCCGTTACGATGACAACCTTGTCTTTAAAAACAGTTGAATGTAAACTGTTAACACTTTGGAACAATAAGATCCCCCCAATCAAGTTCTCTTTAACCTTTATATTTTCTGATAATTTAGTATATTGATTGATATACTACTTTATTCTTTTTCATCAAGCAATACATGCGACAAAACTAGTCTTAATAGTCTAATTTGTAGCAAGAAAACAACCTACTAGGATGAACATCTCGAATTTTAGCGAATAATTTGTTCTTCTTTTATTCTTGAACTTTTAAATTCTATGGAGGGTTTTTGAACTCATCCACGAATATTTAGAGAGACGAAATTTTTCCATGCGGAGGTTTTACTATTGAAACAAGAAGTTGAACGTTTAACTAGCAAAGTAAAAGAAACACTTAACCAATCTATTTATGAGCTAAAACGTTTCTGTGAAATAGAATCTATATCTGCTCATAACAAAAGTATTCCAGAGGCTGTTGGCTTTTTAGAATCTTACATTTTATCTTTAGGTGGAAGTGTAAAAATTTTAGATGAGGTTCAGGATGGAAATCCGGTGTTGTATGTCCACTTTGAAGCAGGACCTGGTGGGAATTCTGACAAGACGTTACTCTTTTACAATCATTATGATGTTCAACCAGCTGAGCCTTTGGAAGAATGGGAAACCCCACCGTTTGAGGTTACTGAAAAAGATGGAAAGTTATTTGCGAGAGGAATCGCGGATAACAAAGGAGACTTAATGGC
Source organism: Bacillus sp. DJP31 (assembly GCF_049310945.1). Taxonomy (NCBI): domain Bacteria; kingdom Bacillati; phylum Bacillota; class Bacilli; order Caryophanales; family Bacillaceae; genus Bacillus; species Bacillus sp. DJP31. The sequence goes on from NZ_JBMERO010000011.1 coordinate 89,017, forward strand.
CCGACTAACTGCCATTAGAATTCTGAAAAGACAAGAAGGCGGTTTACCTTGTAACATTAAATTCTTACTTGAAGGTGAAGAAGAAATTGGCAGTCCCAACCTTCCTTTCTATCTAGAAAAATACACATACTTATTCAAAGCGGATGCTTGTATTTGGGAGCACGCCGATAAGGATGAGAAGAATCGCGTGAATTTAATGGCAGGCGTTAAAGGGATGGCGTATTTCGAGTTAACATGCGTGAGTGCGGACATCGATTTGCATTCGAAGGTAGGTCCGCTTGTTGAGAATGCTGCATGGAGACTTACTCATGCATTAGCTTCGATGAAAAACAGTCATCACGAAATACTAGTTGAGGGATTTTTTGATGGGATCATCCCGCCTACAGAGCTAGAACTGGAGTATGTAAAGAAAATACCTTTTGATGAAGAGTCGTATAAGGAGATGTATGGATTAAAGCATCCATTAATCACTACTTATAGTGGTCAAGACCCGCGTGAAGCGTTGATTTTTAATCCAACCATGACCATTTGCGGGTTTGAAAGTGGATATTACGGAGAAGGTTCTAAGACCGTACTTCCGAAAAAGTCAATGGCAAAATTAGATTGTAGGCTCGTTCCAGGCCAAGATCCGGAGCATATTTTAGAGTGTATGGAAGAGCATTTACAAAATCATGGGTACTCAGATATTAATGTAAAACTACTAACTGGTGTAAAAGCCTACCGTTCCGACTTGTCCCATCCTTTTGTATCACTGATGGTTCGAACCGCAAAGGAAGTGTATGATTGTGAAGTAGTGCTATCACCTAATAATGCCGGAACAGGGCCAATGACGGATTTCGGTCATCACCTTCACTTTCCTATTGTAAGCACGGGTGTCGGCTGGGCACAGTCGAGATTACATGCACCTAATGAATCGATCAGGATAGCTGATTATGAAGAGGGCATTGTTCATATTGCTTATTTGATTCAGGAGTTTGGGAAGTAAGTTCTTTATCAAAATAATAGAACACACAGTTGTTCTCTGAGCGATATAGGCTTCAAATAAAGTTAAAGTTTGTTGAAGTTATTGTAAATAAATTAAATGGCAAGTACAGATGAATCTTCTATACTTGCCATTTTGAATAACTATATTCTAATGTTAGTTTATCTATGTTAATTATTGCTTTAATTTGCTGTAACAAATCCATTCCAATAATGCCATCTAAATCAAACCCATAATTCATTGCACCGATTTCTAACGAAAAATCATCTGTTTCTACATCTCCAATTTTTAGAGAATCAACCTTTTTTAATATACAAACTCCGTGCCTCCAACGCCACTAATACGATATATCATGTCGTTTTCTTCAGCAACAATTCCTATGGATTCAGCTAGATCCGTTGAAACAATTGTAATCCTGAACCCGTATCAATTAAAACCCGTTTTAACAATAATGATTTTCCTTTAAAGTTCAATATCAAATCTGTAAGTAATAAACCATCTTCAATAATTAAGTTTTTCACTAGCGCCTTACACCTACCCATTTTTTCTCAATGATATTAGGTTTTTTCCGACTGGTATGGAGAACATACAATTCACGATTAGGATTTTCACGATGTAGTGCTTGATACGCTCTCATTGCCTCTGGGGAATTAGAAAATTTCCTCAAAGGGGCAATCTCTTCTAAGATACGTTCACTTTCCTCATTTGTATATGCTTGGACAGCCTCAATTAGCACCCATTCCTCTGGGAATGCTTGGCATACATCTTCCCATTTCATATGAGTCACCTCCGAAGTACTTTATATATTTTATCATGCTACGAATCATCATAAATAAATCCTATACTCTAATCGAACTAATGTTCTATAAGTTAATTATAAAGATTCTTAAGATATATTCAAGTAATAACTGCGAATTTGAGAAATCTTTATCAAAACAATGGGCATTCCTCACCTCATTAAAATGAAGTGAGGAATGCCCAGTTCTTTTTTGGTATTCTCTATTGCCCATCCACTACTTCTTTAAAAATCTCATATGACCGTTTTTGTTTATCCTGGTCGTAGATATACGAAACAGCCATAATTTCATCAACATTATATAGCTCTTGAAAACGATTTAGCTGTTGTCGTACTGTATCTTTACTTCCCATTAGTGTCGCATTGGTCATCTTAGCTGACATTTCTTTTTCTGCTGGACTCCACAGCTCATCCATATTGTCTACAGGTGGTTGCAACGGGTTCTGTGTACCACGAACAATATTTAGGAAAAATTGCTTCATCGAGGTCGATAGCAGCTCCGCCTCTTCATCGCTTTCTGCTGCCATCACATTTAAACAAACCATCATATATGGAGAATCTAAATACTGTGATGGCTGGAATCGACGCCTGTAAATCCGAATCGCTTCTTCCATATGTGCTGGAGCAAAGTGTGAGGCAAATGCATAAGGAAGACCTAAACTTGCTGCTAAATATGCAGAATCGGTGGAAGAACCAAGAATATAAATCGGTACATTTGTTCCAACACCAGGATGGGCTTTCACATAACTTTGCTTATCTTCAGGTCCAAAATAAGTAAGCAATGATTGCACATCATCTGGGAACGTATAAACAGAATCATTTTGTGAGCGTCTAAGAGCACTTGAAGTCATCATATCGGTACCCGGAGCGCGACCAAGCCCAAGCTCTACACGATTTGGATACATTGTCGCCATCGTCCCAAATTGTTCGGCCACAACTAACGGTGAATGGTTTGGCAGCATAATTCCGCCAGACCCCACTTTTATCGTATTTGTATATTCAAGTGTATGTTTAATGAGGATAGATGTAGCTGAACTAACTAACGTTGGTGTATTGTGATGCTCGGCAATCCAATAACGTTTATACCCCATTTCCTCAACTGACTGCGCAAGGTCTACCATGGATTCTATGGCATCGGCAGGAGTCTGTCCTGCGCGGATTGGGGCTAAGTTTAATGCAGAAACAGGAATTAGTATGTTTGCCATTATCAATTGTCCTTTCTTGATGAAAATATATTCCTATAGTAACAATTGATTTAGGAGAATCAAAGTTTAATGCTTAGTGTGGCACTTGAGTAGTTTTTACTAGCAAGTAAATTAACTACAAACCAATCTATTCATGGCTATGGTAAAGGTGAACTACCTATATTTATCATTACTTATCTATATTTATCATTACTTATCTATATCGATCATTTCCCTAATCTCAAATTCTGATAATCCAGTTATTTCTGAAATGGATCCAATTTTCCATTCCTTTGTCTTCAATTTGACTGTAGTTTACTGCAACCATGGCTCCGATGAGAAAATGGGCTGTATCTTGATTTTCATATTCTTGAAGAGTTTTAGTAAGTTCATATGCCCTTTTTGACGAACTTGTCTGATCACTTTCCATCATAAGTAACAGTAGAATTTGTACCTTGTATTCATTTGAAAGTGAAGAACCTTTTTGTATTTTTTCCTTAATTTTACCGGAACTTTCATCACCGTTAAAGTCATGCTCGAGTAAAAAAAATTCATGATGTTGCTTTACACTGCCAATATCGAGTTGTTTGAGAGTGAGTTGGAAACTTCAGTTGAGAAAATAATAATTCGACGGACTTTTTGCTTTCGCTGTTCGAAGAGTTGCAAGTCATAGTGGGATAAACGAATGAGGTCTTGAACAGTAAGCGGTGTTGATTCAAATTCAATGTGTGAAATGGGTTCGTCAACAAGTAAGAAAATCGAGGTCCATCCCTCTGTCCTTTACTTCGATAAGAGGAACATCGGTCTGTACGACGTCTACTACTTTTTGGAAGCTGAATACCAGTAAAGGGGATTAACTCATCTTTGAACATTACGGCGAGGGATCGAAACCCAATGTCTTTGTGGTTTCTAGGTATATTGAGGTCTTTTGTCAAAATGTTGAACGCCTTTTATTGCGTTCAAACTATTTCGACATAAGACCTTATATGATAAAAGAGTAAAAGTTGCGATTTGCAAAATTTCATTTTACTGGGACAAGGTGCCTGTCCCTTCGTCTCTCCCTTCGTCTCTCTTATCACTTATTTCTCTGATTTCGTAACTCTCGTAAGGAATAAAAGGTCCCTCTCCATTCAATGCCACCTCTAATGTAAGTTAAGGAAACTGCTCGTAGGGTCGAGTATAGAAATAGTAAGGTCGTTATGGGGAATACGAAAATCATCCACACTGGAAAGGTAGTCATCTTAATTGTTGTCAATGCGTAAAGTCCAAGTAGGATAAGAATAGCTCCAGCACTTACTACTTGAATCAAAAGAAACTCTGAAAATAAGGTAACAAAAGGTAGCAAATGCGTAATGATAATGGAAACTAAAACAAATATTGTAAAAGGCAAAGAATAATAAAGTCCAGCAAACGTGTTTTTCTCGAGCCCCTTAAATGCTGCTTGAAGTGAAGGGTACCACTCCACTCTTATTAGATCTAAACCAGTTGCAAGACGTTGTTTATATCCTTTTTGTTTGATTAATTGACCAAGCTGTAAATCATCATCTGGTCTATTTCTTATGGATTGATGAGTTCCTATTTCCTCATATACTTTTCTTTTGACTAAATTAAATGCTCCAATACCCATACCACCTTCTTTACGGTTGTCTTGGTTTGCAGCCCATGGTCGTTTGAACACACCAAAGCCAAGAATAAAGAATGATATAAATGCCTTTAACCAGAAGGTTTTTGCATATAGATCTGGTGCAATTGTCAAATGGTCAGCTCGCTCTTGTTTCAGATAGGTTAGGGCTTTGTTAATGGTTTCAGGGTGAAAATGAATATCGGCATCCGTAAATAGAAGATAGTCCCCTGCTGCTACTTCATATCCTTTATATAGAGCATGATTTTTACCAAGCCAGCTATTAGGTAACTCCTCAATATGTAAGCATTTTACTAAAGGATTCGCAACAGCGAGCTCACTTATCAGAGTGCCCGTCCGATCCGTTGACCGATCATTAACCACAATGATTGCAAAATGGGAATATGTTTGCTGAAGCAAGGAGGTCACTGTTTGCTCAATCGATTCTTCCTCATTCCTGGCAGCAATAATGATGGAAATTTTATCATCATAATGCTGAGCCTTAATGGTTTGTAAAGAGACCATTTTTCTTAAGCCAAACCATGAGTCTATAAACGCAAAAACCCAAATAAGTATCACGACACTAAGAACCCAAACCATATATATGCCCCCAATTACTATACCTTCGTAAGAAAAATTTTCATTGTTTATTCCATGATGCCACAAAATTGATTGCATTTCTAATTCTTAGTCCTACATTTGTTCTGAACTACCACATCACAAAAAAGCAGGCAGCGGGGTTGCATGCTTTTCTATCTTTCTAGTATTCAGAGGAAATGGCCCCTTTCCTCCTGCTTCACCCAATTACTAGCCTCGTGTAATCTCATTGTAAACAAGCTGTAATACTATTCTAGACTTGCCCTTCATAGAAATGAGATATAAGAGATTCCCAATAATTATCCCCACTAGGAGGACTGTATCTGTGAAAAAACTAATGTTCATACTAACATTTCTAGTAGCTCTTTTTATGGCTGAGCCTGCATTTGCTCATACTGTTGAAAAAGGAGACACAATGACAGAAATCGCACGGGAATATAACGTAACATTAATAGAATTAGCAAAGTTGAACCCACAAATTAAAGACCTTGATCTAATTTTTATCGGTCAAGTTATACATACAGACAACATTAGCTACTCTACCGAACAAAGAACCGAAAATAGGTACCCAACTGAAAAGAAAATGGAGAAAAACAATTCTAACAAATTCAGTATCTCAAAAAATGAAATAGAATTATTGGCTAGACTTGTCAGAGCAGAAGCTCAAACAGAACCATTTAAAGGTAAAGTTGCAGTGGCAACGGTTGTCTTAAACCGAGTTGAAAGCCCTAAATACCCAAAAACAATCAAGAAAGTCATTTACCAGAGAGGTCAATTTCAGCCTGTTAGCAATGGGCAAATTAATAAACCAGCAGATAAGGAATCCATTCAGGCTGTATACGCTGCTCTTTCAAGTATGAGAAACATTACGCAAGATTCACTATTCTTCTATAACCCAGATATTGCAACAAGTCGTTGGCTCGATTCTAGAGCAACAACCGTTGTTATTGGACAACATGTGTTTAAAAATTAATGCTACGCTACTTGTTTCAATCTAAGTAAAATATTTAAAAACACTTTCTCTTTTGCAGCTGATTCCCAAGCTCCTGTCCAAAAACGTTCTCTACGAACATAAAATGTCAGGATTGATCTTAATAAGTCTATGTCGGCAGTCGAAATAACTGCTTCATAATCACTATCACTAGTTACTTATTCTAAACGTTCCATATAATCTCCTACTAGCAAATTCGATTGATATAAATCATCAAAAAAGTTAAGTAGCTTACTGTCATACAAAGGAAATGCCATGCACCCTTCCTCAGGTTTATGCCATATACAGAATTCGGTATTCTCATTCTCAAAATACGAGATATAACTTGTTACCTTTTCAAGATTTTTCAAACGATTCTTCCCTTCGTTTCTATAATTGATTGCAACCCTATCACTTACATCATGTGCATCAACTCTATTTTCATATTCTTGCAATGCTTTTGTGAGTTCATACGCTCTTATCGAAGTAGTACTCTGTTCTGATTTCATCATGAGCAATAATAGAATTTGAAGTTTTTCAAGTTTTGAAAGTACCCCAAAAGATCGTATTGTTTCCTTTATTTTACCAAAAATATCCTCACCAATATAGTCATGTTTAAGAAAAATACAATCCTCACGTTGCATAATTCGCATTCTGAAACTTCCCCTGTTAGGCATGTATTAACAAAAAAGAAAGTTACTGCCTGTCCCTTATTGAGGTTAGATTGTTACTTCTTTTTGACAAATTAGATAGCCAGATCAGATCCAACTTCCGCGTGTAAATTAAAACCGATTTTACCTTTACCCAAGATACATATATCCCTTTTTCATTGAAAGATATTTGGAGTAATCCCCTTCAATTTGAAAAGATGTCTCCATCATTGCATCCTCTCCAACTATTACGATCCATTCCCCATCGCCAAAAACAATGTAATCTTTCTTGTATCCTTTAACAGAATATAAAAAGATATCACTTTCTTTATCATTAATAGTAAAATCTCTTACCTGTAGGGATTTCGATAAAAAATCGGTTTTCCTTCTCACCATTCAGAAAACCACACATCTCTTATGAATCATGAAGAGAGCTCTACTAACGGAAAATAATTCTAGTTCGTTTTCTCCAATTGCTTCAGTTAGACTACTTTGTAACTTTCGCTGTCCCTCGAATACATCCGTATGGCGCAAACCCAACACAAAAAAACATGTAGTGGCGATCTGCATGTTTTTAATCGTTTTAACTTTTTTGTTTTTCAGAGGGACAGAGTACCTGTACCCCTTTTTAATAATGTTTTCGACAAAAATGACTATTCCCCTAAAATCTCTCCAGTTAAAATACCATGCAAAATATCAGAATTCTCTATACTCATTTTGGCATACTTATTCTCACTTCTCTGAATGACCTCTAGTTGATCTTCCTTTGGAGTAATCCAAACATAGTAAACTACAGATTGGGTCTCTTGACCATCCTTTTCTGTATGTAGAAGATAGAATTGATACTCTGGTTCCCCAATCATCATTACTTTTACATTCTCCTGCCACTTTGTTTGTTCTAGGACATCCATAGCAAGATCTACTTGTTTTTGAGCTTTCCCTTCTTTACTAATCTCGTACTCTTCATTTTCACCCTCACCCGTAGGCTTTTCCACGATTATAACTGAAGTAGATTTGTCTCCTGAACAACCTATTAAGAAAAGTATCAATACAAAGGGAATGCAGATTAACCATTTTTTAGTCATAGAATCCCCTTTAAAAATTAAATTCAGTTTCATAACATATTAATTATTTGTTACTTGCCCGTTGAAAACAGCTTACGCATTCTCTCATCTCTTAGCCAAATTGCTCCCCATGCCAAAACAGCTATATAGACGGGAAAAAGCGTGTGAGATAACAGAGGGTTATCCAGACGATATCCAGACGAATATGTGTTGCAATGGCCCCACCAAGATACCCTGTCAGCAGCACGGCACCTAAGAATGATAAACGAGGAATGCTTTAGAGAATCACAGAAAGGAGACCAAGTCCTTCAATTACTAAAAGATGATGTTCAGAAAATCCGAGTTCTAGTGTTGCTTCCACTACAGGAGCTAGTTTAAGCAATTTGGATATACTGTCGAACAGCATAAAAAGAATGACAATCCCACTCATAATTCGTGCCGTCCAAAGCCGACTTCTTGAAATGGTGTTATTCATCGTTTCCTCCGTAAATCGATGGCTTTCTTACCACCACCGATCGTCTGTTTTTTAAAACATATTGTTAGATTCGATGATTATTCCGATATTCCTGCATGGGATATGGTGTCTGCTTGATTGAAGTTGATAATACTTATCTCATTTATATCAAACTATGCTTTTACCTTAATGAAAAACCTAGTTATCCACTAGTTTCAATTGAATTGAAGAACTCAATCAATTCATTTAACACTTTGATATCCGCTCTCTGCTTAACAGCTATAACTTGCTTCTGGGGTCAGGGGGACAGGTTCCTTGACCCAAGTTTTATTTTTGGGTGGTCAAGGGGACAGGTTCCTTGTTCCACAAGTAAGCAAAGAGTCTCTCCTATCCGTTCCAATCAACAAAGGGGGTACGTAATTTCGTACACCCTTAAACTTTGCTACTTTTATAGATTTGAAATCTTCTCCGTTCTCCTCTTTCAAACATGTGAGTAGTCACGGTAAATTCATTAATCATTCTTCAACACCTTTTTTAAGAAATGCATCTGTTAATTAAAATATTATTATGAAAATAACGATAGTAAAAAAGGTTTATTACTCTTCGTTTTTATGTTCCAGGGTTATTACGACTTTTCCTTGAACGTGTACCTCTTCCAGATATCGGATAGCCTCCGGGACCTCACTCAATGTGTAACATCTGTCGATGACCGGTGTTACTTTTCCATCACCAAGTAGCTCTTGCATTACGACTAGGTCATCTTTGCTCCACGCCGCCATAAGCATCACCATTCGTTGACTCACGAACCGTGACAACACTAGCCCCCTAAGCGAACGAGTCAAAGGCCCCAACAAACGCCCCTTGTCTTGGTCCTCCCACAAGAACTAGAACCCCGTTGGAACCCAATGCAATTTGAGCGGATCATATCCACATTCCTTGTGCTGCAAACGCCGGTCACTTCCGCTCCGAACGATTTGGCAATCTGCACGGCGAACGTGCCCACACCTCCTGCGGCACCATTAATCAAGACTTTCTGCCCTGGCTGAATCTGTCCTTGATCGCGAAGAAGACATTGGACGGCGGTAAGGCCGCCGCTTGCTCAAACGACACGTTCGCCGGCTTCTTTACTAACGACCTTTCAGAGGCACACACATATTCGGCAAAGGATCCATTGCACGCACCAATATACGTCATCCCCCGTTTGAAACTCCTTCACGTCCATGCCTACCTCTTCAACCTTCCCTGCCATATCAACTCCCAATACATTGCTCTTTGGTCTGCGAGAAGCACAGGGACGAATCTCTTGCTTCTTTCTTTTGTTTAGCAAAACTAAAGAAGCGCAGGGTCCGTCCCCATGCTTTATTTACCCTTGGATGAAACAACCACATGGTCAATTTGTGAGGTTCGACCATCAGCTAGCGGGATATATAGATCGTGAAAATGATAGAAATCATCCTTAGGCAGATTCTCAAGTATGGATTTAACCTTTCTTTCACCCCACGCACCTTTTATAGTTGGGTATTTTAACTTGTAGTAAATTAAGGTAATTAGTAGAATAACAGCTAGTATAGTTGTCATGACAAGATACATCTCCTCAAATAATGTGTGTAATTACATTTTCCACCAAATAATGACAGAATACAATAGTTTGAAGTTGTTTTTATATTTATGTGAAGCAGCTTGATGATTTTAATTCATCATATAATTTTGAAGAAAACGCCGCCCAAAAGTCTCTAACAGTTAGAAGAATACATAAGTTCGAGCTCTTCAAGCTCGGTCATCTTCTTCTCTAAATGAGGGTTCTCTTTATGAAATATATCGTATTTTTGTTGATAGCTCTTAATTGTTTCATTATTAATGGGAATTGTATGATTCGAATAGAACGTATCTATAAATAAACGGGTTGCTGTTTCGAATGTGTCTTGATTAGTAGACTCACTTAATAACACATTCCATTCTATCCCTGAAGTTAATGCAGACCTGGATAGGTTGGATGAGCCAATTATGATCGTTCCGCTAGTTTGATAATGAAAAATATATGCCTTCGGATGAAAGGATATACCGCTACTTTTCCACAAACGAATTTCTATATCGGGGTGAATATCATGGAGAAGCGAAATTTAGGGGACTGGTCCCTCGTTCCACCTTATGAATGCGCACATCATCTTTAGCCTTAATCGACAGTGTTGCGTTTTGTGCAACTACCGATAGAAGACCTTCTAACTCTTTCGCAAATATATTCGGTATCTCTTCAACTTGATCTATGAAGTAAAAGGTCCCTTTTCCATGTTCGTCAATACCTTCCATGATATCTTCATCAAAATGACTTACACCAATGGTTGAAATGGCAACTCTAGCTGTCTGATAATCATCTACAACCTTCATTAATTGATCGTGATCCGTAATCCCACTATTTGCATTTCCATCTGATAACAGAATCACTCGGTTGACATAAGACTTAGTAGCCTGCTTCAGCACATGCTGACAGCCTTGAATGAGGCACCACTTAAATTCGTCGTTCCCCTCGTTTCACTTCTGTCGATAAGATTCTTCATTAAATTCTTATGCGTATACAACAAAGGGTGTGCGAAATTCCGCACACCCTACAATCTCTGTATATAGCATTCTACCAAAGAAGAATATCTATTCAAAAAATTGATGCATAGAAATATTGTTTTGTATGTTTTTGTTATATACTTCTGCCTCCATCTGAGATTTAGTTAACCTTCCCCGCCTTGGATCTCTAAACTCAGAAGGAATAACTAGATGAAATGGATCAATTAAAACAATTTTGTATTCAGCTCTTGGATGATCATCATCAACGTTTACATCAGCAACTGCATACACTCGAACGCCTGTCTGGTTACCAAGTGAATCCAGCAACTGACTTTTGAAGATAACGGAATCTTCTTCATTTGTAATATCAAAGTATAGTCCAATGCATTTCTTTATTTTCTCATTGATTATCTTCACTTCACCAGTTCTAACATTATTAATAATACTAGGATTATTAAATAAGTCGTATAACCTAGAGGTGATGGTGTGATCCGTATTTTTAGATAATAAATTGGTAAATTTATACTATTCTAGTTTTCTAGATTTTTTGACATGCTCTCCAAGAAAATCAATTGAAGAGTGAATTTCCTTAATACTTTTTTCAAACCCAGAAGCCTCAAATTTCTTACTTGCAAAAACATCCAAGTGGCTAAACCGTGAGAATTCTTTATCTTTTATGCTTTTTGAAAAGATATTATTGAGTGACATACTTTTCCATGTATTCATCAATTATGTGATCTTTATCCATAAGAATACCCGATTTAAAGGCATTCTTCCAAACAAAGTCTTGATGGCTTCGATCAACTAACCCAAAGTCACTAACTGAATTGATTTGATTAAATAGCTCATCAATAAAACTCTTTACTTCATTTTTACTTACGACTTCTTTTACCGCCTCAATAATTTCTACTTCTTGATATCCATCTTGTTTATTAACATTAAACACTTCCCTTATCACTGGTCCATATTTCCAAGCCTCAAATTCTGAATCAAATAGATATCTTGGACTATTGGGGCTTCCTTCAAATACTCCATCCTCTTTATTTATTCCATATAGAGCACCATAATAGGCAAAGAGAAAATAAAGGCTTTTTTGTAACTTTATAGGGGATATTTCATTATTCAAGTGATATAAGTATTTAGCAACTGTGTGCACACTATTGAATACAGTAGAGTGAATAGTCATTATTATCACCTCTTATTGGAATTATGTAACTATAATATACCCTAACTATTATAAAAATCACATGATCCACATGATTACATGCATATATTTTGGGGATTAGGAGATAAGGATATACTTTACCTTCAAAATCATCACTACTTGTACAAATTATACATCTTCTCCGCTTCGTCCCTCACCATATCCACAAGGGTGGTCGGTGAAACAACCAGCGGACAAGACCTTCACTCACTGCAGCCTTCGTAGTTAATATAAAATGCTCCTCATCAACTGGCCTAACCTCTACATCTAATCCAAATCGGTCAATCATTACATTGATGAGTCCGTTTCTAAAACGAATCTTGATTCTTTCCTCAGTACCTTCATACATATGAAAGGATTGATTCACATACTCTGAGATATTAAAATCATTTCTTTGAAAAGCTAGATCCGTTACGTTCACATTCCTCATTCGATCCACTCTGTAATGAGCGAGATTGTCTTTATTTTTATGAGCTCCAAGCAAATAATAAAAGTCATTGTTCCAGACTAGAGCATATGGTTCTACCTCATAGTGAGAGCCGTCTTTTCGCAACACAAACTCTTTATTCACATTACGGAAGCACAGGGACGGATCTCTTGCTTCTTTTGTTTAGCGAAACTAAAGAAGCGTAGGGTCCGTCCACTTTCTTCCTCACTTGCTTGACATATTCTTGTTCATATTCTAAAACTTCTAATTAGCCACAAGAATCCTATAGTTTAATAAGGAGCCTAGCCTTGATAACATTCAAGTTGAACTGAATATATTATTAACTGCCTCTTTACTTCAATACCCACTATGACTCAACAATACATAAAAAACAAGACGAATTCATACAGTATTCGTCTTAATCAACAATTCACAAAGGATTCAACTTTTATCCCTTCTATGTCAGGGTTTAATGATAGAATACTTGAGGTTATTCCATTCTCATTCAGTACACTTTGCATATATTGCTTTAATCTCCCATCATCCTTCTCAGTAAGTGCTATCACAGCAGGTCCGGCTCCACTAAGTGCTATGCCTACAGCCCCGTAATGCTTTGAGTTAGTCAGAAGCTCTTCCATTCCAGGGATTAGTGACATTCTGAAGGGCTGATGAATTCGATCGTTCATAGCCTTGTACAATACGGATGTATTTCCACTTACTAATGAAGCAGCTAGTAAGGCCGAGTGGCTGAGTGCATGAACCGTATCCGAGCGGGAATAAGAATCTGGGAGTAGATTTCTAGATAATGTTGTAGACAATTCATAATCAGGTATTGCCACTACCGTCGTTAGTCCTTTAGGTGGAGATACGTTAATGTATGAAACCTGGGTTGAGCCACATATAGCAATAACAATTCCTCCGAAAAGTGAGGCACCCACATTATCGGGATGACCTTCAAGCTCTGTTGCGAATTGATAGAGTTCCTCAGGGGTAAAAGGTTTACCAGCGATAACATTAGAAGCAACCATTCCGCCAATAATCGCTGCTGCACTACTTCCAAGTCCCCTCGTCAAAGGGATTTCACTTTCTATGATAATCTCTAGTTCAGGAATAGGTAAGTTTGCTTTCTCGAATACTAGTTTAGCTACCTTATATATGAGGTTACTTTTATCAATAGGTAAACCTTTTAGATTCGGACCTTTCGTATGGATGACCGTCTGAGAAGTCTTCTTCATTTTAATTGTTGTGTATAATTGAAGGGCCATCCCAATACAATCAAATCCGGAACCTAAATTAGCTGTACTCCCTGGAACTCTTACTACTACATCATATTTAAGCATGAAGTCCTCCTGTATATCTCTCAATCACTTCAACAACGGAGTGATAGTTACTATCGGCCTTTATAGGCTCTGCAGCAACCTTTTTTATTGCTGTGTTAGGATCCTTCAGTCCATTTCCAGTTAGCACACAGACAACCCGTTTACCAGGGGCAAGTTGTCCTAGCTTTCTAAGCTTCATGATTCCTGCTAACGAAGCAGCTGATGCAGGTTCAGCAAAAACCCCCTCAGTTGAAGCAAGTGTGTGATAGGCCTCTAAAATTTCCTCATCTGTAACTTCATCGATTAATCCATTTGATGATTGAATCGCATTTGTAGCTTTATCCCAGCTTGCTGGATTGCCAATTCGAATAGCTGTTGCAATGGTCTCAGGTTTTTTTACAGCTTCCCCTCTTACCATAGGGGCAGATCCAGCTGCTTGAAACCCGTACATTTGTGGCAATTGATCGATCCTTCCTCTTTGCTGGTATTCTAAGAACCCCTTCCAGTAAGCCGAAATATTACCTGCATTCCCTACAGGAATAGCGATAATATCTGGAGATTCCTTTAAGTCATCACAAATTTCAAAGGCTGCCGTTTTCTGACCCTCTAACCGATAAGGGTTTAACGAGTTAACTAAAGTAATAGGCTGCTTTGAGGTAATTTCCTTAACAATCGATAAAGCTTCATCAAAATTGCCTTTTATCGCAATAATTTTCGCACCATAGATCATCGCTTGTGCTAGCTTTCCAAGAGCAATGTTTCCATCTGGAATGAGAACGAAGCATTCTAGATTAGCTCTAGCCGCATAGGCTGCTGCTGAAGCAGAGGTGTTACCTGTTGAGGCACACATGATAGTACGGCTGCCCTCCTCCATTGCTTTTGCAACAGCCATAACCATCCCGCGATCCTTAAATGATCCTGTTGGATTCAGTCCTTCATATTTAAAATAAAGTTCTACGCCTAGTTGTTCAGACAATCTAGCTGCAAAAAGTAATGGCGTATTACCTTCATGAAGACTTAGTGCTGGGGTGTTATGACTAACTGGTAGGAAATCTGCATAGTTCTTTATGATACCTGACATTTTACTCACCACCTTCTACACGATAAGAGCTCTTTATTTCATCAACATAATCTAGTTCGTGAAGCTGTTTTAAAATACCTTTTATACTTTTTTTAGAGGCTGAATGAGTTACAATAATTAGCTCTGCTTTATTACTGTTCTGATAAGGCTGTTGAATAATTTGTTCTAAACTTATATTGTGATCCGCCATTACTTTTGTGATATGTGAAAGTACGCCAATTTTATCGGCAACTATAAATCTAACAAAGTATTTCGCCCAAATTTCTTCATCATTTTTCAACTTTTTCTGTCTATACGGAGCGACCATTCCTCTGCCATTCACACCTAACTTCATATTTTTCACAACAGTCACTAGGTCTGAGACAACTGCTGTTGCAGTAGGTAATTCACCTGCTCCAGGTCCATAAAACATCGTTTCACCAACAGCTTCACCATGAATATACACAGCATTATATACTCCGTTTACAGATGCAAGGGGATGTGACTGTTTTATCAAGGTTGGCTGAACACTAACCTCTATTAATTCATCATCCTGCTTGGCAATTCCGATCAGCTTCATGACATAGCCTAATTTCTTCCCATACTCGATATCCTCTGATGTTACCCCGGTGATTCCTTGACAATCTACATCCTCTAAATTCATTCCAACATGGAAACCTAATGTGCTTAAAATAGACATTTTTCTCGCTGCATCTAGACCACCAACATCTGCAGCTGGATCAGCTTCAGCGTAGCCGAGCTCTTGAGCCTCTTTTAAAACGGCATTATAGGATAAACCTTCCTGACTCATTTTTGTTAAGATATAATTTGTTGTTCCATTGACAATCCCCATCATTTTAGTAATACGATCTGATGAAAAACCTTCGACAAGTGCTCGTATGATTGGAATTCCTCCTGCGACACTTGCTTCATAAAATACATCACACTCTTTTTCAGCTGCCTTTTTGAGTATTTCACCTCCGTGTAAAGCCATAAGATCTTTATTGGCTGTGACAACATGTTTTCCTTGTTCTAATGCTTCTAAAATATATGCTCGAGTTGGCTCGACTCCACCCATTACCTCGACAATCACATCAATTTCTGGATCATGTAGGAGACTAAAAGGATCGTCTGTTATGAGGTCTGAGTTAACAGAAACGGCTCTTTCCTTACTTGGATTTTGTACTAGAATACGTGTTATCTCAATTCCCATTCCAGTTTGGTGCAATAAATCATCTTGATGACCTTCCACTAATCGGATTACCCCAGTACCTACAGTACCAAGACCCATTAATCCTACTCTAACCTTTTTTTCATGCATCCTTTTCACTCCTCTTCATTTAATTATCCTTGTCCAACGACTACAACCTTTTTTACTCCATTAATCTGTTGAAGCTCCTCGAGAAATTCAGTAGTTGGCAAGTTGAGTAATGCTGTGTCAACAGACAACACAACGTTTGCGATTCCTTGTAAGGGAATACTTTGATTAATCGTTAATACATTGCCGCTTTTATCGGCCACAAATCGGAGGACCATTGAAAGAACACCAGACTTATGCTCTAAAATTAATGAAATAGTAATGATTTGTTGGTATGTAGCAGCATTAAACGGAAATATTTTATCTTTATATTTGTAATAAGCACTGCGACTTATTCCAACTTTTTCAACTGCATGATTGATTGTCTCTACTTCACCTGATTCAAGTAACTTTTTTGCCTCAACCGTTTTATAAATAGACTCCGGCAAAATGTCACCTCGAATAAGATAATATTTTTCCTTATCCAACAAAAAGTCCTCCTATTGTGTACATTTGTTTTCCTGTTACGGACATTATAAGATGACTAGCACAAGATTACAACGACCATTTCCACAGTAAAACGCTCACATTTAATTATTTTTTAAAAAAGAGCTTATTGCTTTTTGACTATTTCAACACTATAACCATGTCTGTTGATTGCTGCTCCAGGTTGCTCGCTTTCCGCGGGGCGGGCGAAAAAGGAAGGTTTTTTTCACTATCGTGAAAAAACGTCGCAGGGAATGGAAGGCTATTTTCACTATCGTGAAAAAGCGTCGCAGGGAATGGAAAGCTATTTTCACTACCGTGAAAAAACGTCGCAGGGAATGGAAGGCTATTTTCACTATCGTGAAAAAGCCTAGGTCTCACCTGTCCCACTGCTCCCGCTCGAGTCTCGCACCTTCCGCTACAATCAACATTTGTTTTAATAAGATTCTTGCTAAAATAAAATCCTCTTCGAAAAAAACAGCCTTCTTTATAGTCTCATTTTTTCTAATAATCCATCATCCCTTATTTCTCGAATGAATAAAATCTTGCCATCGTCATTGAAGTTAATTCTTCCAGTGATGGTAGCTTTGTTTGTTTGACCATCTTTGCTGTATTCCACTTTAACTTCATAATTGTAGGCATCATTTTGAATGTCGTTTATCTTTTTATATCAATATTTGTTGGTTTCAATTGATACCCAATCCAATATGCAAAACTTATATATAAAAATACGTGACTAGTATTAAGCAATCTTTCTAAGTCTGCAACAAGCGGGTTATAGTTTTCTTCTAGGTACGCTTGTAATTCAAGTGGATATAGATCATCTTGCTCCAGCATTTTTTTTACTTCGTCACTAGGTCCTGTGAACTCATTTTCCAAATAAGTTTGGATTTTTTTACATTTTCATCACTGCCCTGTAAATCGGTCTCTGAATTCGAACACCCTACAGCTAAAATAAAGACAAACGCTAAAACTGTAAATTTATGGATAAATACACCAAAACTTGAAATATGACCTTTTTTCATCTCCTCCACCCCCTTTTCATTTGTTATACATCAAATCCTCTTACCAATTACTACGAAAGATGATAAGTTTCAGAATTTTTCGTCTTTTAATTAATCTGTTCGTTAAACAAGAAAAGCTGCCTTAAATGACAGCTATGTTCTTTCATTCAAGCATTCATTTGTTAAATATTAATTCCTGCTAAAAACAACATTTTCTACAAATACAGCCAATAGTAATTAATTCTTAAAACTATTTTCGTATATATCAAAAAACTTTGAAATGTCAACGCCCTGTTGTTGAACATCTTTGCTAGTCATAACAGTAATTTGCCATCCGTATGTCTTGTAGTCTTTATAATTTTTATGGTTAATCGATTCCAATTCAAATTCTGTAGCTATTGCTTTAAACCCATCAAAGTAGCCTATTTTAGCTTGTTTTAATGCTTCTTTAGTATCTTTAAATATGGGCATTCCTTCAGCATTAACCCCTATTTTATATGCTTCATTTTTACCAAAATCAATACTAAATTTACTATAAGAGTCTGTTCAAAAAGGAGGACAAAAAGAGCAAAGAAGTTCGAGGAAGCGAAGTCTTGAGCACCGGAGCGTATGTTTTGTATACGTGAGGAGCGGAGAGACGAGCTGACGAAGAAATTTGAAGCTATTTTTGCCGGACTTTTTGAACACCCTCTATAATCATATTCATCAACAACTGTTGCTAAAGATTGGTTGTCACAGGAAACTAACAAGGCGATTGATAGGATAAACAATAAGACCCTCATGTATACCTCCATCTATTATTGTATAGTTTTGACGAATGCACAAAGCCACCCTCAGCTCATATTTAGCTAAATACATCTCTATTTAAACAAAGACAATACCCAGAATGTATTTATCTATCTATTTCAGCCATTTTTTCCGCAAGTGGTTTGAGAGTCTCTAAAACTTGCCTTCTATCTGCTTCTTTTTCAATATTGAACTCTCGATTATCTACTAGTCTATATAATTCATCTGATGTATGATTAAGTGCTTGAATAGTAATGTTGACTTCTTCTTCAGTGTATTGGAAACCCCTTAATTCTTTTAGGGTGTTTTCTATCTGCATACCATACTCTTCAAAGGTGATGTTAAAGTTCGGGTAATTATTCATGTTGCTGGTTGTATGCCAATAATGATTAAAACGAATATGATCTTTGCCTATAGAGTCCATGTAGTAGACTCGCGTATCGTCTTGAATGGGAAAATCATAGATTTCAAGAGTCGTTTGTATATTGTGAAACACTGTCGTTAACTCACGAAGCTGTGACCTAATTAAATACTCTTGTCGCTGTTCGTTATTTTTTAACTCCGTATCTACACTGTCCCATTGAAAATAGAAAAAGAATGCTGCTAAGTATTGGATTTTGTTTCTTTACCATTTAGATTTAGCATCTTCATTTATGCCTCCAATTAACGATATTAATTAAATATTAACATGATATTAAAACAGAAAAAGGGAAATTGAGGAAATAGGTTCGTATATGAGCCCTAATTTAATGATTTATAAGCCAACTTTCAAATTAGAGGAAAACAATGAAAACAAGCAGTGGGGGCCAGGCCCCCACTGCTTTAGTATGATAAAGTTAAAGTTTACTTGATATACAATATCGCTTTATTATTTTCATAAATTGAAATTTCTGCTTCGTGTTTCTCGGTTAAGGCGATATCGTCTAGGCCTTCTAATAGGGCTTGCCTACGATATGGGTCTGTTTGAAATGTAAATAATAATCCAGCATTGTCTGAAACTGTTTGCTCCTCTAAATCAATACTCAGCTCATAAGACCCATTCTCAGCATGTTCAAATAAAATATCTATTTGTTCCTCTGATAATGTTATCGGGAGAATTCCATTTTTAAAACAATTATTATAGAAAATGTCTGCAAATGATGGCGCAATGATGATTTGAAACCCGAAATCTAGTAAAGCCCAAGGCGCGTGCTCTCTAGATGAGCCACATCCAAAGTTATGCCCAGCTAACAAAATGCTAGCTGATTGATAGCGGTCTGCGTTCAACGGGAAATCCTCAATTAAACTACCATCTTCATTAAATCGCCAATCATAGAATAAAAATTGCCCGAAACCTGACCGTTCGATCCTTTTTAAGAATTGCTTTGGAATGATTTGATCTGTATCGACATTGCTAATTGGTAATGGAGCAACAAATCCTGTGAGGTGTAGAAAAGGCTTCATTAAACAACACTCCCTGCTAACACAAAATCATTTACATTTATAAAATGACCTGTAATGGCGGCAGCAGCTGCCATAGCAGGACTCACTAGATGAGTTCTTGCACCACGACCCTGTCGTCCCTCAAAGTTACGGTTAGACGTTGAAGCACATCTTTTTCCAGCCGGTACAATATCTGGATTCATACTTAAACACATACTACAACCGGATTCTCTCCACTGAAAACCAGCTTCAATAAAAAGCTGATCAAGACCTTCTTCTTCCGCCTGTTGTTTTACTTTTTTTGAGCCTGGAACAATTAAGGCTGTAACAGCTGAGGATACCTTCCTTCCTCTTATCACCTTGACTGCCTCTCTTAAATCTTCTATTCTCGAATTTGTACAGGAACCAATAAATACATAATCTATCAAAATATCTGTGATTTTTGTACCTGGTTGCAAGTCCATATAAGTTAGCGCTTGGCTAGTTGCTTTTTGCATAACAGGATCAGTAAAATCCTCTGGGTATGGAACTGTCCCATTCACACCAGTCCCCATAGAAGGATTGGTTCCCCACGTAACCTGCGGCTCGAGCTTACTTACATCAAACTGAATCGTACGGTCAAATTCGGCATCATCATCTGAATGTAGTGTTTTCCAATATGCCACCGCTTTTTCAAACTCTTCTCCCTTAGGTGTATACTTTCGCCCTTTTAAATAAGAGAATGTCACTTCATCCGGTTGGATTAAACCGGCTTTCGCACCAGCCTCAATGGACATATTACAAACCGTCATTCTCTCTTCCATCGACATTTCGCGAATAACATTTCCAGTGAATTCAATAATATAACCTGTTCCAAAATCCACACCGTATTTTGAAATTAGGCCTAAAATCAAGTCCTTGGCTGATGTACCTAATGGCGGTGTTCCGGTCATCTCAACCTTTAGAGATTTCGTACGTGCCTGCCACAAACATTGAGTGGCAAATACATGTTCAACCTCACTAGTTCCAATCCCAAAAGCAAGGGCTCCAAAAGCACCATGAGTAGATGTATGACTATCCCCACAAACAATGGTTTTACCTGGTAATGTAAGTCCGAGCTCAGGACCTATGACATGAATAATACCTTGGTCAGAGCTTTTTAAATCTGCTAATTGGATTCCGTATTCCTGGCAATTTTTCTCTAGCGTTTGAATTTGGTTTAAAGCTATCTCATCGGTGATATGAAAAGGATTTTCTGTTGGTACATTGTGGTCCATGGTGGCAAATGTAAGATCTGGTCTTCGAACCGTACGTCCCCCCAGACGAATGCCTTCAAAGGCCTGAGGAGAAGTCACTTCATGAATGAGATGCAGATCAATAAATAGTAAGTCAGGCTTGTTTAGCTCTTGTACGACAACGTGTTGATCCCATATTTTATCCACTAATGTTTTCGGTCTCATATCTTCACCTACACCTTGCATAAAAAGTAACAAGTTCATTATCAATTTGTCTACATTGTAGCGCTTCTCGGACAGCCGTCCCAATTTGAGAGGTTGTCAATGGATTCTCCCATGACATGGCAATATCTTTTGTTCGGAACCCCTCTTTAAGTATGGTTTCTATGGCTGCTTCAACCTCTTTTGCTTCCTGATGAAGACCTAAGGAATGTTTTAGCATTAACGCAACAGATGAGAATGTCCCGATTGGATTCACGACGTTTTCTCCTGCAATATCTGGTGCAGAACCATGGATGGGCTCATATAAACCAGGTCCTGATCCTTCACCAATACTTGCAGATGGAAGCATTCCGATCGAACCCGTGATGACAGATGCCTCATCGCTTAAGATATCTCCAAACATATTCTCAGTTACGATCACGTCAAACTGAGCTGGATTCTTGATTAATTGCATGGCCGCATTGTCTACAAGCATATGATTCAGCTCTACCTCTGGATACTCGTGTGAAAGTCGGTTGGCAACCTCTCTCCATACCCTACTACTTTCCAAAACATTTGCTTTATCAACTGAGGTTAGCTTATTTCTTCGTTGTTTAGCCAATTCAAACGCTTTTCTTATAATTCTCTCAATCTCTTTTTCCGAATAAACAAGGGTATCAACGACTTCAAGTCCATTCACACCTTGCTTGCGCTCCCTTGGAGTACCGAAATATATACCCCCAGTTAACTCACGAACAATTACAAAATCTACATTCTTTACTCTATCAGCTTTTAAAGGTGAAATCTCCAATAATAACGGGTAAACCTTTACAGGACGAATATTTGCAAAAACACCTAGAGTTTTCCGAAGCTTTAATAATCCTGTTTCTGGACGTCGTTCAGCTGGTTCCTGATCCCATCTAGGTCCTCCAACCGCACCGAGCAAAATAGCATCACTTCTTTTGCACAATTCAATCGTCTTATCGGGCAAAGGAGTACCCACTTCATCAACGGCAACACCACCTATTTGTCCATAATCAAACTGAAACGTATGACCGTATTGCTTAGCAACTGTTTTTAGCAATAAAACCGCTTCATTAATGATTTCAGGTCCAACTCCGTCACCTTCTAAAATGGCAATAGAAAATTTCATAGGATCCCAACTCCCTTTGATTGGTAGCCGAACCATGCTTTTATTAAGCTTCGGTTGACTGCATCTAAATACGCTTTTGCCGAGGCTTCTAACACATCATGCTCTATCCCGCGTCCATTTGTTATCGTGTCGTTCATACGAATTTTTACATATACCTCAGCAAGTGCATCATGACCATTTGTTGTGGATTGAATTCGGTAGTCTACTAGTTCAATTGACTGATCAAGGATACGACTGAGTGTATTGTAAATGGACTCAACACTTCCTTTACCAGTAGCCGATTCCTGGATTTTTGTGCCTTCAGGTGTTTTCACACAAATAGTAGCAGTTGGAATGAGATTAGAGCCATAGGTAACCTGTAGCAACTCTAGTTCATACCCCGAAGTAGGTCCCTTAAAAGAAGAATCCATCATAAGAGCAAATATATCGTCCTCTGTAACTTCCTTCTTTTTCGCCGTTAGCTCTTTAAAAGATTGGAAAAGCTGTTTCTCTTCTTCTTGATTAAGATTAATGCCTAATTCCTTACATCGATCTTTAAAAGCATGGCTTCCTGAATGTTTTCCAAGTACCATTTTATTTGAATTTAACCCGACCATTTCAGGTTCAATTATTTCATAGGTTTGTTTATTTTTAAGGACACCATCCTGATGTATACCAGATTCATGGGCAAAAGCATTGGCTCCTACAATCGCCTTATTTTGTGGGACAATCATACCTGTTAGCTTACTAACAAGCTGACTAGTTCGGATCGTTTGTTTTAAATCAATATTGGTTTTAACGTTAAACGAGTCCTTACGAATTTCTAAAGCGACAGCAATTTCTTCTAATGAAGCATTACCCGCCCGCTCGCCAATTCCGTTAATGGTTCCTTCAATTTGGTGTACTCCACTTTTAATTGCTGCTAGACTATTCGCAACAGCTAGCCCTAAGTCATCATGACAATGAGCAGAAAGCTTCACCTTACTAATAGAAGGAACAGTCTTTACCATATAAGTAAATAGCTCCGCGTATTCTTGTGGAGTGGTGTAACCAACAGTGTCTGGTAAATTAATAACAGTCGCACCAGCATCAATTACTTTTTCTATAATATGAGCTAAGAAAGCCCAATCACTTCTAGTCGCATCTTCAGCTGACCATTGAATATGGGAGAAATATTTAGCTGCATGTTTGACAGACCATACAGCCTTTTCAACTACTTCTTCTTGACTCAGCTTTAATTTATATTCCATATGAAGAGGAGAAGTGGCAATAAACAAATGAATACCCGGGTGTTCGGCATTCCTTAAAGCTTCCCACGTGGTATCAATGTCATGCATCGTCGCTCTTGCTAAGCCGACGACCTTACAGTTTTTGATTGTTCCTGCAATTTGCTGAACAGAGTGAAAGTCACCTTTTGAAGATGAAGGAAATCCCGCTTCCATAACATCTACACCAAATCGTTCAAGCTGACGAGCTATCTCTACTTTTTCATGGGGGTGAAGATTCACCCCCGCAGACTGTTCACCATCACGCAGGGTCGTATCAAAAATATCAACTCTTCGCAATGGTTACCAATCCTCTCTTTTTTGATTGAACAAACGGCATTTTCGCTCGTAGCTCGCGCCCAACAACTTCAATTGGATGATTGCTTTCTCTCTTATTAACACTATTAAACACTGGACGATTTGCTTGATTTTCTAAGATCCAGCCTTTTGCAAATTGACCTGTTTGAATCTCTGTTAAAAGCTTTTTCATTTCAGCTTTTGTTGCATCTGTTACAATTCGAGGTCCAGCTGTAAAGTCACCCCACTGAGCTGTATCTGAAACAGAATATCTCATTCCTTCAATACCAGACTCATAGAATAGGTCTACAATCAGTTTTAGCTCGTGTAAACATTCGAAGTAGGCAATTTCCGGCTGATATCCAGCCTCTGTTAGCGTTTCAAATCCAGCTTTAACTAATGCTGTGACTCCTCCGCAAAGTACCGCTTGCTCCCCAAACAAATCAGTTTCTGTTTCTTCTTCAAATGTGGTTTCAATAACCGCAGCGCGGCCCGCACCAATCGCTTTACTGTATGCTAATGCTAAATCTTTCGCCGTTCCAGTTGCATCTTGGTATACAGCAATTAAACTCGGAACGCCCCCGCCCTCCTCAAACACCCTACGTACAAGATGACCAGGTCCTTTAGGTGCAACTAAAAAAACATCTACATCCTCTGGTGGTACGACTTGGTTAAAATGAATATTAAAACCGTGTGCAAAAGCAAGTGCCTTTCCACTAGTTAAATGAGGTTCAATTTCTTGTTTATATACTTGTGGCTGACTTTCATCAGGAAGTAATACCATGATAACATCTGCTGATTCAGCTGCTTCTGCAACACTTACTACTTTGAATCCATCCTCTTTTGCCTTTTCAAAAGAACGTCCAGGCCTAAGACCAACGACAACGTCTACCCCGTTATCTCGAAGATTCTGGGAATGTGCGTGACCTTGTGAACCATAACCTACTACTGCAACCTTTTTCCCTTTTAATGCCTCGAGCGATATATCCTGATCATAATACATGTTTGCCATTTATAACTCTCCCTTATTTATATTGGTTTTTGAATGATTTTCATTTTAGTAGTAATAATTTCAGAGTGACGGGATTCTAGATGTTTTTGACGGGATTCCCACCTAAAGTACGAGATTATCAGCCAAACTGACCAAATTCCTAGCTAATCATCTATATAACTCCCAATGTCACAACTATATTAAAAAAAAGGACTTAATTTTCAGTAATTCTTAGTGAATTTAGCTTTTAAAGACAGATGAATTTAAATAGTCTTGAGTGATATCAGTAATCTGGATCACATCAATTTGTTTTTCAAGCTGTCTTTTAATTTGTTCTACTTCCTTCTCTTCTTGAATGTTTAGAACGACAGTTAAGAGGGAGATTTGTTGACCATCCAATGGACCAACAGACAAACTATCTATATTTAACCCTTTTCTTAAAAAAAGATTGGTCATTCTATTTAATACGCCGAGCTGATTATTGACGATCATTGATAACGTCCTCTTCATGGTTTGACACCCACCATTTCTTGTATCCCTTTACCTGGAGATATCATCGGATACACATTTTCTGTTGGAGTCACTCGGCAATCGATTACGAGTGGTTCATTTAAGTGAAGAGAAAGTTGAAAAGCTTGGACAAAATCCTCCTCATTATCAACGACTACCCCTTTTAATCCGTACGCATCTGCTAGTTTGGTATAGTCCGGCTGATCTGGAAGTAGGGATTCTGAATATCTTCCACCATAAAAGATCTCTTGCCACTGTCTCACCATACCCATGGATTGATTATTTAAAATGACAACTTTAATAGGTAAACGATATTGCTTAAGTAATGCTAGTTCTTGAAGAGTCATTTGAAAACCTGCATCCCCGAGAATCGCGACAACACTTGAATTAGGTGCTGCAAGCTGGGCACCAATTGCTGCAGGTAAGCCAAATCCCATCGTTCCGAGACCTCCAGAGGTCACCCACTTGTTAGGTGAAGTAAACCCATAAAACTGTGCTGCCCACATTTGATGCTGCCCAACGTCAGTCGTAATAATTGCATCGCCACTTGTTTGTTGATGAATTAACTCAATTAACCGCTGTGGTTTTAATGTTTTTCCGTCTGGCACATACCAAAGCGGGAAATCTTCCTTCAGTCCTTGTAAATGAGTCACCCATTCTGAATTGGAACATGATGCAGGATTTTCTTTAAGTAAGAGTGTTAGTGTCTCTTTTGCATCACCAATGACAGGGATATGCGTATGAATGTTCTTACCTATTTCAGCTGGATCAATATCGACATGTACAATCTGTGCAAATTTAGCAAATTGTTCTAAATCACCCGTTAAACGGTCATCAAATCGCGCCCCAATGTTTATTAATAAGTCACATTCATAGATTCCCATGTTGGCGGCATATGTTCCATGCATTCCGCCCATTCCTAAAAACATTTCGTGATTATGTGGGAAACTTCCAAGCCCTAGTAGTGTGTTCACAACTGGAATATGAGTCTGTTCGGCAAACTGCAGTAGTTCCTCATGAGCGTGAGCGATCAATACTCCGGCGCCTGCTAGAATAATAGGCTTCTTGGATAGTTTAAGTGCATGAATTACCTTTTCAATATCTGATTGTTTAGGAGTGGGTGCTAATTTATAACCTGGTAGATGAACTTCCTTTGGATAATCAAATTCTCCTATGGTAGCACTTATATTTTTAGGTATATCGATAAGAACAGGGCCTGGTCTTCCAGTTGTGGCAATATGAAAGGCCTCTTTAATAATTCGGGGTAAATCTCTTACATCCCGAACTTGATAATTGTGTTTTGTAATCGGCATTGAAATCCCGATTACAGGCGCTTCTTGAAACGCGTCTGTTCCTAACGCGAAATCATTGACTTGCCCGGTAAACACAACGAGTGGTAAAGAATCCATCATCGCATCTGCTAACCCTGTAATAATGTTAGTTGCACCAGGTCCAGATGTTGCAATTACAACACCAGGTTTCCCTGAAATTCTTGCGTATCCTTCTGCTGCATGGATCGCTCCTTGTTCATGACGTGGTAAAATATGCGGTATTCCTCCGTCATATAAAGCGTCATAAATGTTTAAAACAGCCCCACCCGGGTAACCGAAAATCATTTCAACCTTCTCTGCTTTTAAAGCCTCAACAATCATTTTAGAACCAGATAATAGCTGACTTGTTTTCTTTGCTTTTGTCTCCTCTACCGTTTTCACTTTATAGTGCCACCTCCCTTGTTTTCGTTATAGTTTAAGTACTGCGCCTGTATTGGCGGAAGTTACAAGCTTTGCATAGCGTGCTAAGTAACCTGTTTTCACCTTAGGCTCTGGTTTTACCCAGTTTTGCTTTCTGTCTGTAAATTCTTGTTCCGAAACATCCAAGTGAATGGTTCGCTTATCAAGATCGATTTCAATCAAATCCCCATTATGGATAAATGCTATTGGACCACCTTCTGCTGCTTCTGGAGAAATATGTCCAATGGAAATTCCTCGTGATGCTCCTGAAAAACGTCCATCCGTTATGAGAGCTACCTTTGTAGATAAACCCCGACCAGCAATTGCAGAAGTTGGAGCTAACATTTCTGGCATTCCTGGACCACCTTTTGGCCCTTCATATCGAATAACAACAACATGACCTTCTTTTACAAGTCCAGTGTCAATTCCTTCTTGTGCCTCTTCCTGGGATTCGAAGATAATGGCTTCCCCTCTAAATTGTTTGATCGAGGGATCCACTCCTCCTACTTTAATCACACCACCATCAGGAGCAATATTGCCAAATAAAATAGATAAGCCTCCTACTGGGCTATACGGATCTTCTTTTCGACGGATTACTTTATCATTTGTGACTTCGGCTGATTCGACAGTTTCTCTTATCGTTCTTCCCGAAATCGTCATTCGTTCTGGGTGGATGGCTCCTTCAATTTGGCAAAGTTCTTTTATAATTGCACTAACGCCTCCTGCTTCATGAACATCCTGCATGGAGTAATCTGAGGCAGGACTAATCTTACTAAGATATGGGATTCTTTCAGCTATTTTATTAACCTCTGCTAAGTCGTATTCAATCCCAGCTTCATGAGCAATCGCTAAAGTATGTAATACAGTATTAGTCGATCCACCCATAGCCATATCCAAAGCAAAAGCGTCATCAATCGCCTCTTTTGTGATAATATCCCGTGGCTTGATATCTTTTTTAACCAAGTCCATTAAATGAAAAGCAGCGTCTTTTATTAATTGATGTCGTCCATTTGAAGTAGCTACCAATGTGCCGTTTCCTGGTAATGCTACCCCAAGCATCTCCATCAAGGTATTCATTGAATTGGCCGTGAACATACCCGAACATGATCCACAGGTTGGGCAAGCACTAGACTCTAACTCTAGTAATTCCTCGCGGCTCATCTTACCAGATAGAAAGCTCCCTACCCCCTCAAAAACTGATGCGAGGGAGAGAGAATCACCATTCTTGTTCCTGCCTGCTTCCATCGGTCCACCTGATACAAATACAGCCGGAACATTCGTTCTAACGGCTGCCATTAGCATACCTGGCGTAATTTTGTCACAGTTCGGAATATAAAAGACTCCATCAAACCAGTGAGCATTGATTACGGTTTCGGCGGAATCTGCAATTAACTCTCGGCTTGGTAAGGAGTACCTCATACCAATATGGCCCATTGCAATACCGTCATCCACTCCAATTGTGTTAAATTCAAACGGTATACCACCCGCCTCGCGAATCGCCTGTTTTACAACTTCAGCAAATTTATTTAAATGCATATGTCCTGGAATAATATCAATGTATGAATTACAAACCCCGATAAACGGTTTATCCATATCTTCCGGCTTTACACCTGTTGCATACAAAAGACTTCGGTGGGGTGCTCTATTTACCCCTTTTTTAATCATGTCACTTCGCATTTTCTTGACCTCTTCCTATCTTTTATTTCGTGTTCTTATCCTACTTGAACTTTTTCTTCGGGATATATTTTGACTCCGTCCCTAACCACTAGCTGTCTGAAAGCGTTCAAAAATTGGTGAGTATGGACACCTGGCAGACCGTCAGCAATGACTCTACCATCCAGCTTTACAACCGGGATTACTTCTGCTGCAGTACCAGTTAAGAAAACTTCGTCTGCAACATATACATCATGTCTTGTAAACGGCTCTTCCTTTATGACATATCCCTGCTCTCTAGCTAGGTCGATAATCGCATTTCTGGTAATACCTTCTAAAGCTCCTACATAACTCGGCGGAGTGAGTAACACACCATTTTTAACGATGAAAATATTTTGACCAGAACCTTCTGCTACATACCCTTCTGTATTTAGGGTTAATGCCTCATCTGCGCCTGCGTTTGTTGCTTCCACTTTGACCATGATGTTATTTAAATAGTTCAGAGATTTTACTTTAGGACTTAATATATCAGGACGGTTTCTTCTTGTAGGTACCGTTACCATTGTAATTCCTTTTTCATACAGTTCTTTCGGGAAAAGCGAAAGCTGTTCTGCAATGACTACCACATTGGGCTTGTGACATTTTCTTGGGTCTAAGCCTAAATCCCCAGCACCTCTTGAAATCACTAAGCGAATGTATCCACTCTCATAGAACTCATTTTTCCTTAAAGTTTCCACAACGATTTGCTCTATTTCACTAGGTGTATGTGGAATGTGGAGAAGAATGGATCTCGCAGAATCATATAAACGATCAATATGTTCCTTGAGGCGAAAAACTGTTCCAGAATACATTCGAATTCCTTCAAAGACTCCGTCACCATATAAAAAGCCATGATCATAAACTGATATAACCGCTTTTTCTTTTTCTACCAATTCTCCATTTAAATAAATCCAATTACTCATGATTGAACTCTCCTTCTTTCTTTTGTAAATAATTTTAAATAAAAGAAACCCCTACGAACAGAATCAATTCAAACAGACTCGCTTTTACGATAAGACTGTATGAATCAAGACCTGTCCGTAGAGGCTTTTCTCCTCACGGTGTACACCAACAGTGTGGGTGTTAGCATCGCTTGGACCAGCATATTTCACCTTGAAATATCGGAACCCTAGACACTCTCTTGATTATTACTTCGGGCAAATGCTTTATAAAAGTTTTTTATGATTTTAGCTAGTGTAATACCGATTCTACGGGGAGTCAATGCTATTATTCAGACAATTTAGACTATACAGATAATTATAAAACGCTTACATTGTTGTCCTAATCACAAAGTAATCGCTTACATAAAGTTTTAAAAAGTTTTTTAACAAAAAAAGAGACAGCAATTTGTCTCTAAAAATTAAATAAGCAGATTAAACAAATCAGGATCCTTATTTATCTCCGTATATGTAAATCCGTTTTTCGCCATATTACCAATCAGCTTGTCATAGTCCTCTCGATATTTTAATTCAATGCCAACAAGAACAGGCCCTTTATCACGATTATTTCTTTTTGTATACTCAAATCGGGTAATATCGTCTGTTTTTCCTAATACTTCATGCATAAACTCCCTTAAGGCTCCGGCACGTTGTGGGAAATTGACAATAAAGTAATGCTTCAGACCTTCGTAAATAAGAGAGCGCTCCTTGATTTCCTGCATTCGCTCGATATCATTATTTCCCCCACTAACAATACAAACAACATTTTTCCCTTTTATTTCATCACGGTAGTAATCCAGGGCTGCTATCGATAATGCCCCAGCTGGTTCGGCAATAATAGCATTTTCATTATAGAGAGACAAGATGGTTGAACATACCTTTCCTTCAGGAACAAGAACAATATCCTCAAGAAGCTCCTTCGCCATTTCAAATGTTAGCTTCCCAACTTGTTTTACAGCTGCACCATCTACAAATTTATCGATAGTATCAAGTGTAACGACAGCATTGTTTTCAAATGAACACTTCATCCCAGCAGCACCCTCGGGCTCTACTCCAATTAATTTCGTATCTGGGCTTTTATCTTTCACATAAGAGCCTACACCAGATATTAGTCCCCCTCCTCCAATACTCATAAACAAATGAGAAATGGGTTCATCCAGGTCTTGCAGAATCTCAACACCAACTGTTCCTTGCCCGGTTATAGTTAAGTAATCATCGAACGGATGAATAAAGGTCATGCTATGATCTGAGCAGTATTGCTGAGCAATAACTTGTGAGTCATCAAATGTATCACCTGTTAGGATAACCTCTATATAGTCTCCACCAAAAAACTCTACTCTTGATATCTTTTGTCTTGGCGTAGTAGAAGGCATAAAAATCTTCCCCTTAATCCCGAGTGCATGACAGGCATAAGCAACCCCTTGAGCATGGTTACCAGCACTAGCACACACAACCCCTCTTTCTCTTTCCTCTGAATTAAGACTTTGAACAAAGTAATAGGCACCTCGAAGCTTAAAAGAACGAACGATTTGCAAGTCCTCTCGTTTCAAATATACATTACAATCAAAACGTTCAGATAAAATTTCATCCTTTTGCAAGGGTGTCTTATTAACAATACCTTTTAACACATCATACGCTTTTAAAATATCCTCAACTATCAATGTTTGAAGGGTTTCTGGCATAATTAGTCCTCACTCTCAAATAAATAAAATTTTCAATTAATTTAGTTGAAAGCTATTTTAACACAAAATGAAAAAGTAAAAGCTAATGTAAGCCCTTACTTTTAATGATTCTAAAAAATATTTTTTATGCTCACTCTTCTAAAACCGTAGTTCTACTACATTGCTTGTTGTAAACGCTAAACTAGAATTAACAGTTTTCCACAAATAGAAATGAACAGAATTCCACAAATAAGATTAAACAGTTTACCCAGTTGCATACCCATTTAAATTTAAATTTATATATTATAACTTTCAATATACTTGAATTAGTCTATTGAAAGTGAGGAATTAGGAGTGAACCGTTTCATGAATTACATCGAGATTCATCGTCTACGGTAAAACGATGAGTTGGGAGAGTCTATGAGGTTGATACTATTAGTTTTCTTTACGGGAAACTAGCAGTTTGGGTTAATAGTTTGATTTGAAACTTTGGGTATTGGCATAATTTTGTTCGTAGTAAAAATAATTACAGCCACAAGAATGTACCATCTCTGCCAATTTTTTCACCAGCAGATGCCAAGAAATATACCACTTGCTGTCAACTCGTTTACCAGTAAAAAACGTCAAGGATTTTGGAGTGAAAAAGCCTAATCCACACTATTTTTACAAAGGAAATAGGCTTATGGTCTTCCGCAATCGAGCCAGATGTGGAATATTATTTTCTATTGAATAGTATCGTTGTACTGTGCCACAAATGACTTTGTGTTAGCAGCTATTCAGTAATTCGTCTAATTCTCCATTTATCTAAACTCCAATAAAACGCTAAAGTTCTTACTACAAATCCAAGAAAATAAAGTCTGTTTCCTAAAACCTTGGAAACAGACTTATAATATCATTATCTACCTAGTTTATTATCAATCTCAGTTGTATCTACATTCTGACCAAATAAATCTTTTAGTTTATTTTTGGCCTGCATTTTAATTTCATCATTCATATATAAAGCTTTTAAACACTAGTATTTCAAATAAATAAGTTTTATGCGACAGCTAATAAGTTATAGCTGAAGTTAGAGCCAGATGGCCTAGGATAACTCCTTTTTAGCTTGGTGACCAATCTCAAGAATGGCACAATATGAAAAGCTAAGAAGGGGTGGGTATTTTCTTTGCTTGAAATCTATTACACCCACACTAAATAGCAAAGAGACAAAATTATTTGGTTAATGATTGTCGATTTCTACAATAAGTAGAATTCGATAAACCTCTATGGTTCCCCAGTAGATTACAGAACAGGCCTGTCCCAAGTAGCATGGGCAGGCCGTCCTATTAGTTAAACGTGACATTAACCGTATACCCAATATTCTTAAAAAATTCCTTTAACACTTTTTCTGCATTTTTCTCTGCAGTATCTAATAAACCAGCAGAGATGGCATCTTGACGAGCTTGCTTTTGTGCCTTAGCGCCCAGGTCAAACCCCTCATTCCATTTAACATCACCACGGAAAAGCCCACTATTGTCAACGGCTTGTATTTTATCCATCTGTACTGATGGGTCCTGGATGAGCTTTGCATGGGGAAGGGTAATATCTATTTCTTTTGTTTCTTCATTTATAACCATGTCCTCAGAAGTAATCCCTTTCAAATCAACACCAGCAATAACTGTCGCAGGTACAACTAATAGTAGCTCTCGCTTTGTTCCAGGTAGATTAATAGAGATGTCTTTCGAGAAAATCTTATTATCCTCTTCGTGTAGAACCACTTTCATATGAGCTTCAGCTGTTGCCACTGTGGCTAGCTCTTGAACATGTTCAACAAACGTGACAGACTCTTGTTTGAAGGTACTGCCAGCAAATAGCCGAATTCCTCCTGAAGTGATGACGACTAAAAAAACAAGGATGACCATGGCCAAAATAATCTTCGATCCACCAGCTTTTAAGAAAGACTTAAATATTCCTTTCGGTGGAGATAAAGATCTTGTGTTATGATCTACCGCAATAGTTGCAGCAATTTGCTGTTGTGCTTCATTTAATTCTCTTAACTGTCTTTCTAGCTGTGCGATTTTTTCGTCTTTTTCTTCTATAATCTCTCTATTTGTATCCACTTTTTTCTCACCTTTCATTTTTACCATTACAATGCTTATTCTTTTAATCCACTAATCTATTATTGAGGAATTATCTGAATAAATGTTAGAGTTTTTTTACTACAGTCATATACCTTATTGTATTTCTAGAAGATTTTCACCATTAAGAAGGTATTCTTGTTGTAGTGTGCTTTCGGCAGTAGAATCGATAAACGAGGCTAGAAGGAATATCTGAAAAAATACATCCAATAGTATTTTTTTGATTTTCAGAATGGACACATAAATCATCATGCCCTATCTTAACTGAACTATTATTAAAGAAAATCTCCAATGCCTCTAATATTGTTGATTTACCAATATCATTCTTTCCTATTAATGCTGTAATATCATTAATATCTACAGTAACTCTTTGCTTGTAAGGTCTAAAATTCTCTAAGATCGCCTTTTCTATTTTCAAATAGTTCCTCCTAATAAAATTTCACCACTGTTTAAATTCACCATTCATTCTAACATTTTTCAACATAATATTACAAAAAACTCTCTTCGACAATCCGTTTGTTGAATAAGAAAATAATCTTAAGTTTTTTAATAGATTCCATTCCTGTAAAACCCCTCCGTGTTTTTTAAGTAGTTTTCTTACTATCTAGTAAAACAGCTAGTAATATAACACCTCCTTTAACAACTTGTTGGTAGAAGGAGCTAACATTCATTAAATTTAAACCATTATTTAAAACCCCAATAATGAGAGCTCCTACTAAGGTACCAAATATCCAGCCTCGTCCTCCGGATAGACTTGTGCCACCAAGGACTACAGCAGCAATTGCATCTAGTTCATAAGTAGCACCTGCTGTTGGCTGTGCTGAGTTTAAACGTGAGGCTAAAATAATACCTGCTAATGCTGATAGAAGACCTGTAATTGAATAAATCCAGATTTTAACTCGATCCGTTTTAATACCAGCTAATATCGATGCCTCTTCATTTCCACCAATTGCATAGGTTCGGCGGCCAAACGTTGTTTTCTTCAGAATAAATGCAAGGATGAAATATGTAGTAATCATCCATATAACAGGTATAGGAATTCCCAAAAAGTAGCCTCTTCCCATTAACTCAAACGTGATACTATCTGATAACCCTGTAATGGGTCGACCATCCGTATACACTAAGGTTAGTCCACGAAAGATGGTCATTGTTGCAAGTGTTGCAATAAACGGTGCGACTTTACCTTTTGTAATCACAAGTCCGTTAAAGGCACCCATTAGTGCACCCGCAATTAAGCCAACTAAAATGGCTAGAATTGGATCAACCCCAGAGGTTAACATTCCCGCAGTTAACACAGACGAAAGTGCTAAAATGGAACCAACAGATAAATCGATTCCTCCTGTTAAAATAACGAATGTCATCCCAAATGCTATAAGAGCATTTATGGAAACTTGTCTCAATATGTTAAATACATTATCAAGTGATAAAAAATTCGGGCTTATAATAGATAAGATTATGGTGATAACCAAAAATCCAATTAATGGACCAAGCTTTTGCAATTGGATTGATTTAAATGATGAGCCCTTCATACTTTCATCCCTCCTGTAGCTGCTCGCATTATTATTTCTTGATTTGATTCCCCTCGTTCAAACAGAGCTCCAATTGATCCTTCATGGATAACTAAAATCCGATCACTCATTCCGAGTATTTCAGGCAGCTCAGAAGATACCATGATAATAGAAACACCTTTTTCAGTTAGCTGATTCATTATCGAATATATTTCTTTTTTCGCGCCAACATCTACTCCTCTTGTTGGTTCATCCAAAATTAATATTTTGGGTTGGATCCCTAGCCACTTACCAATCACAACTTTCTGCTGATTTCCCCCACTAAGGGATCCAACCTCTTGCTCGCGGTTTGCTGTTTTTATATGAAATTGTTTAATTAATTCGTCCACAAATTTATGTTCCTTTTCTGTTGAAACGATACTCTTTGTTGATACTTGACTTAGATTTGGAATCGAGATATTTTCACGAATCGATAATCCCATTACAAGACCCTCTGTTTTTCGGTCCTCTGTAACAAATCCAATTCCTGCTTTAATTGCATCATAAGGATTGCGAATGTTTACCTTCTCACCATCGATGTAAACTTCTCCGGATTGACTTTTCCGATAACCAAAAATCACTTCCATAATTTCGGTCCGTCCTGCACCCATCAGTCCAGCAACACCTAAAATCTCCCCTTGTCTTACAGAGAAATCAATATTATTAAAGCTCCCCTTTTTCGAATAGTTTTCAATGCGAATACGCTCTTGTCCGATAGAAGCTGTACGTTTTGGGAAGCGCTCTCCAAGCTCTCGACCTACCATCATCTTTACAATTTCATCAAAGCTTGTATCCTTAATTTTTTTAGTTCCGATATAGCTCCCATCTCGTAAAACCGAAACACGATCACATATTTGAAAAATTTCTTCCATTCTATGAGATATATAAACTACACCGACCCCATCTTTTCGAAGATTCATCACAACTTTAAACAAACTTTCAATCTCTCGGTCTGTTAATGCAGCAGTAGGTTCATCCATAATAAGTACTTCAGCATTTGTCGAAAGTGCTCGTGCAATTTCAATCATTTGCTGTTGACCAACTGACAGTTGACCTGCTTCCGAGTCTGGATCTAAGTTAATTCCTAATCTATTAAGTGCTTCCTTCGTTTTCGTTCTCATTTCTTTAGTGCGTAATATCCCAAACCTTCCAGTTGTCAATTCTTTACCTAGAAACATGTTTTCCATTACGGTTAAATATGGAATAATGTTTAACTCCTGATGAATAACAGCAATACCTACTTCTTCTGCATCTTTAGTCTCTTTAAAGTATACCTCTTTGCCCTTTACATAAATCGTACCTGAATCGCGCTCATGAATTCCGGTTAAGATTTTCATAAGCGTTGATTTACCTGCTCCGTTCTCTCCCATTAACGCATGGATTTCTCCAGGAATTAACTCAAATTCAACATTGTCAAGTACCCTTATGGTTGAAAAGGCTTTTGAAACATCTCGCATTTGTACAATTGGCTCGATATTCATATTAAAAATTCACCCCTGCATGAAGGATCACATTCGCGTAAGGAGTTGATTCTCCAGTTCGTATCACAGCCTTAGCCTTCTTCGTCGCCTCCTTGAACTGCTCATGGGAGACATATTCGATCATCTTGTCACCTAGTAATCTCTTAGACTCTTTTTCCAAAGAACTATTATATTGGGTAATTTCTTCAGCAAAAGTAGCCTTTTCAACCAGCATATCATCCAAAATTACTGTTAAAGTGTCTATAAAACTCGGAGATCCTTTCTTTAGTGAAATATCTATACGAATCGTTTCATCAGGAATTGGCAATCCACAATCAGCAATTACAATAATATCTGTGTGACCGAGTTTAGTTAATACTTCTGTAATGTGACTATTCAAAACGCCATGTTTCTTCACGTTTATTTCACCCCTCAATTGAAAGTAAGAAGGATGTAACCTCTTCCTTCGTAGGCATTCCAGTTTGAGCACCTAGTTTGGTAACAGATAACGCTCCAACTGCATTTGCAAAGAGAATCGCTTCTTGTAGCATCTTCCCCTCACCTAGAGCAACCGCTAAAGCTCCGTTAAACGAATCTCCTGCTCCTGTGCTATCAACAACTTCAACAGTATAAGCAGGTACCTCTGTAAAAAATTTTTCAAAAAACGAAACACCCTTATTCCCTTTTGTTACAATACATTTTTCCTCAATTTCTTTTCTTTCAGTAGCTGTGAGCTGGGAAGCGGTTATGAGTAAAGTTTGTTCATATTCATTTGGTGTAAGGTAATCAACCTTTTGTAATAATTCTTTTGGTAAAAGCTGAATAGGTGCTGGGTTTAAGATCACCCTAACTTTGTGTTTGTTTGCTAGTTCAACAGCTTTATAAACAGTAGCCAAGGGGATTTCAAGCTGAAGAAGTAGAACTTTACTGCCTGCAATCTCATGCTCAAGCTCTTCAACCATTTGTACTGATAGTTCACTATTAGCTCCCGGAACAACAATAATACTGTTATCACCATTTGCGAGTGTGATAGAAGCAATTCCAGTTTCCACCTTCACTGTTTTTATATAATCAGTTCTAACACCCTGGTTTTGTAGATGCCTTTTCAATTGGTCACCAAACATATCGTCTCCAACACAACCAATTAAGGTGACGTCTGCCCCAAGTTTTGCGGCTGCTACCGCTTGATTGGCGCCCTTACCTCCTGGAGTTGTTAGGAAGGAGCTTCCTAACACAGTTTCTCCCATTTGAGGTAAACTAGTTGTTCTCGTCACTAAATCCATATTAATACTA
This sequence comes from Bacillus sp. DJP31, assembly GCF_049310945.1. NCBI lineage: Bacteria > Bacillati > Bacillota > Bacilli > Caryophanales > Bacillaceae > Bacillus > Bacillus sp. DJP31. The sequence goes on from NZ_JBMERO010000011.1 coordinate 126,941, forward strand.
CCGATTACAGTAATTTTGTTAGTCATGATCTTCACCTCGATTTTTTAGTTGATAATCGTTCTATAAGCTGAACTGAATATTGATGGTGCATCTCTTCAATCGGTTTTCCTCCGATGATATCTAAAAGCATAGTTGCAGCCACTTTTCCAATTTCATAAATTGGCTGAGACATTGTAGATAATTCTGGTGTTGTTAAGGTACAGAGATCAATTCCATCAAATCCAATAATGACTAGATCATCAGGAACTTTTCGACCTATACTCAATGCTGCCTTTAAAACACCTGCAGCCATATAATCATTCCCTGCAAAAATAGCTTCAATGTCTGGGTACTGAAGTAGGAGTTCTCTAGTTACAGCTATCGTACGTTTGATATCATAATATCCATTTACAATTAGCTCTGGGTGGAACCATTCATTATTTTTCACTTCATCTAAGTAGCCATTACAGCGCTCATCTGCATTTATAACATTTTCAGGGCCACGAATATGAGCTATTTTATGGCAGCCTAGTGATTTTAAATATTGAACTGCGTCTCTTGCGCCTTGATAATTATTGACTGATACAGAAGGGATTGAATGACCAATAGTTCTGTCTAAAGCCACAATTGGAATTCCCATTTTTTCAATATTCTTTGGCGTTAAAGTACTTGTAACCATAATGACCCCATCTACATACTTTTGCTTCAGGACATCTAAGTATTGCTGTTCTTTATTTTCATCTTCATCTGAATTGCATAAGATCAGTGTAAATCCGTTACTATTTGTAACATCTTCTATAGCTCTAGCTACTTCTGGAAAAAAAGGATTTTTAATATCTGGTAAGATGAGTCCTATTGTCATTGACTTTTTTTTAAACAAGCTTCGTGCTACTGCATTAGGCTTATAATTTAATTTATCAATCGCTAATTGGACCTTCTTTTTTGTATCCTCGTTCACATATCCATTGTTATTGATCACTCTTGATACAGTTGCAACCGAAACCTCCGCCTCATTTGCAACATCTTTGATTGTACTCATAACTCAACTCCCGTAACTGTCTTGATGAGAATCTTTCCGTATGTAACCGGTTACATATTGTGTTAAAAAAAATAAAAGATGTTATATGTAACCCGTTACAGAGATTGTAAACGGTTACATGCTTAATTGTCAATCTTAAAATATCAATAATTCAGAATATTTGTATTACCAAAAGTAGCTGAGGCAATGACAGAACCCTTTGATCCGAAGCCATAATACCTGGCCATTACTGTACTAGACAATCCAGAGCGGAAAGCAATATGACCAACCCCCCACCCCAATAATCCTCCGATAAGGGTTACAAGTAACCCTGCAATAATACCGATTTTTATACCTGCTACAAACGTCACTAGTGCACCAAAGAACAACTGGATAAGTGTTGTAACAATACCAGCTGTTCCCCAAGAAAGTTGTAACCAACCTTGACGCTCGGAATCCGGTACTTTCTCTAAAGCATGATCATCAATAACAGCGCTTACATCGTTTTTCTCGCTCATTTCACTTCCTCCTCCTTATTTTTCAAACTATTAACAATTTTGTTTGTGAAAAACATGCTGTTCATTTTAAACTCCCTTCTCTTTAAGGTTAATAAAATATTACTGAATATTCAGAAGTTTTAATATTAATTAATTAACATAAGTTTGATTTAATTTGGAACGTGGTGACTAGGTATATTGTCTCGAAAAATTTATCCGGAAATAGACACCTGCTAGGCTAGTTAATTTAAAGAAGAGCTTACAAGATTATCTCTTAATCTTGTAAGCTCTTCTCTTTTGCATATTCAGAACAAGCGATACACACCTTAAATGTTTTCCCTTTATGGTAACATATCTCCGTAAAGGGGAGATTTTTCGTTTACAAATGGCGCATTTGGTATTGAAGAAGTTTAGTAGAGACATGATGGATCATCTCTCCTTCATATTCTTTTTAATTATGTTCCGATTTTTTGGTGTTCTTATGTCGTATATCCACTATCGACGGAGTACTGATAAGGCTGTTAAAGTTTTGTCTGCGTATATTCCTTCCTATCTTCCCTCGGTTGAAAATAAGTCAAAGAAATTAACTTTTGATTATTTGATACTCTGTCAAATTCTAATCCTACCTCATTCCTTTTTAACAACTTTGCACAAATCTACTAAAAATTCGTTTAGCTATAATCTCACCACCCACTGCTAGAGGCTCTGGATGCCATTGAACACCTAAAACAAATGTATGCTCCACACTTTCAATTGCCTCTATAATTCCATCTGATGCTACACCTGAAACAACTAGTGGTTTGGGAACATTTCTAACTGCTTGGTGATGAAATGTATTCACTTTAAACTTTGATTGCCCTGCGATATCCTCTAATAAGCTATTTTCAGTGGCAATGACATAATGGGACAAATGAGTTCGTGTTGCATTTTGGGAATGCTGTAGCAAATCTGTATCAATTTGGCTATAAATATCCTGGTACATATCGCCTCCAACGGCAATATTAAGAATTTGAATACCACGACAAATGGCAAGAATAGGCTTGTTAGCCACAAGCATTTTTTCAATTATCGCCATTTCAAAGCTATCTCTCCCAGGGGAGATCATCCCTAGTTTAGGATGTGGCTCCTCACCAAAAAGAATTGGATCGATGTCCCCCCCACCTGTTACAACAAGTCCATCAATCTTGTCCACCAATTGATCTACATCAGAATCTACCCCAATTGGTAAAATAACCGGTATTCCTCCAGCTTGAATAATAGATTGAACATAATCATTGGATAGACTGTGTTTATAATCAAGCTCTACGTGAGAAGTGATGCCGATAATTGGTTTGATCACCATAAACTATTCCCCTTTAAAGTTAAAATAATCATTATAATACCATCTTACTCAATTCAGTAAGATTTGCTTTTGAAACCACATTTTATTAAATTATAATAATTATAATGATATTATAAAAGCTATACAAATAGTATCCTAGTTGAAAAAGGGTTCAGTTTATAAGTCAAGAGAAACAACAAATAATCTACTAATAAAAAAGAAAAATGCGTTTCTACTTATTTATAGAAACGCACCAGGATTCATTACTTTTTCATTTCTCTAGCTGCTTTTTTTCTCGCCTTTTTACTTAGTGTAAGTTCTCCTCCGAATTCCATACCAGCTGCTTTACTTCCACCAGGGATTGGTTGATTTCGATTGTTAGTACGGTTTGCCATTTTGCTCCCTCCTTTCATTAAATCTAAAATCGTCCCTAAAGAGATGAAAAAGCCACTATTAAAATTTACTATGTAAATGATACAAAAAAACAGTAGCTAGTTTTATAGTTCTTTTCCACTAAAGAAATTATTCATAAAAATGCAATTTTTTTCCAAATTATGTCTTACGAATAAAAGTGAGAGACCATTGATTGATTGATAAAAATAAAATAATTATATATAATGAACATATAATAAAAAAAGATCAGGTGCTTGAACACCTGATCAGCAACTACAAACCGCACTTAGCGGTTAACCAAAGAGAAGTTGTTATAATAAAAAGAAGTAACTGTCAATTCCCCTGGTGAGGTTAGACGGTTACTTCTTTTTGTTTGAGACTAATAGCATAACCATTATTGTGATAATCCCTATTAATACGAGATTGGATTGAAGTGTCACAGTTAATGCTTCATATGTCGTCATTTATTCCACCTCCCTTCTCTAAGGGGAAGTGGCTAACCGCCTACCTGCTTGTATGTAGTTGTTCTTTCAATTATACCACGATTGCAAACAAGTGTTCTATTTTAATTCAATTTACTTAAAAATACTTTTCTTATTGCCCTTCCTATTCCCCGATGGGATTCCATTCCTCCCACAGTAGTTTTTTCCGATTTTCTTACTTTGTTCCTGTCATCCTTCTTGTCTTCCTCTTTTGTCTGCCAATCAATTCAAACTTTCTCCCCTTTGTAATTCTTGATTCTAAAACTTTGGTCTTTGCAAGGACAATAAAACTATCACAAAAATGGATATTAAAAATGGATGAAACCTAAAATTATGGAAACAATTTTGTTATGTTTAGGAGTAAGTATCTTTTAATTCGGGAATAGAAAATGAATAAGACCCTATCATAGGAGTTATCAAAATCTAGAAATGTAGAGGTGAACGGAATGGACTTCAGGATTGAAAAGGATACAATCGGTGAAATCAATGTTCCCAGTAGTAAATATTGGGGAGCACAGACACAAAGAAGCAAGGAAAATTTTAAGATTGGGATTGAACAAATGCCCACCGAGGTCATTGCATCATTTGCAATATTGAAAAGAAGTGCAGCCATTGTAAATGAAAAACTAGGTAAACTAGCTTCATTGAAAACAAATGCAATCGTTTTTGCTTGTAACGAAATATTGGAAGGAAAACTGGGGAGCCATTTCCCGCTTGTTGTATGGCAAACAGGAAGTGGCACACAGAGTAATATGAATATAAACGAAGTCATTGCAAACCGCGGCAATGAGTGGCTGAAGGAAAATGGATATGAAGAAAAAGTTCATCCTAATGATGATGTGAATATGAGCCAAAGCTCCAATGATACATTTCCCACCGCTATGCATATAGCTGGAGTAATGGCAGTCAGTGAAACGTTAGTCCCAGCTATTGAACAGTTGCATTCAACATTGAAGTCGAAAGAAAAAGAGTTTGCTGACACTGTAAAAATCGGGCGAACACACCTTCAAGACGCCACTCCATTGACACTCGGACAAGAAATTAGTGGTTGGTCACATATGTTGGACCGTTCTAAAGACATGATCGTAGAATCTATTGAAAAAATGAAGGCACTTGCAATCGGAGGAACAGCTGTTGGTACCGGTATTAATGCTCATCCTAAGTTTGGCGAATTAGTTGCAGCAGAAATTTCAAAACACACAAATATATCATTCCATTCCTCTATTAATAAATTTCACGCATTAACGAGTCACGATGAAACGGTGTATGCACATGGCGCTATAAAAGCACTAGCAGCCGATCTTATGAAAATAGCAAATGATGTCAGATGGCTGGCAAGTGGTCCTCGGTGTGGGATCGGTGAACTAACAATCCCGGAAAACGAACCTGGAAGTTCGATAATGCCTGGAAAGGTAAATCCTACTCAGAGTGAAGCCATAACCATGGTCGTGGCACAAGTCATGGGAAATGATGCAACAATTGGGTTTGCGGCAAGTCAGGGTAATTTTGAATTGAATGTGTTCAAACCAGTCATCATCTATAATTTCTTACAATCAGTTAGATTATTAGCTGACTCTATTAACTCCTTTAACACGAATTGTGCAGTAGGAATTCAAGCGAATGTCGCGGTCATTAACAAGTATGTGAATGAATCACTTATGCTTGTAACGGCACTAAATCCCCATATTGGATATGAAAAAGCGGCTACCATTGCCAAGTATGCACATAAGGAAGAACTCTCTTTAAAAGAAGCAGCCATACATTTGGGAATACTAACAGAGAAAGAATTTGATGAATTTGTCAAACCAGAGGAAATGATTGCCCCGAAGGAATAACAGTTATAACAAACTTTGATTAGAGTGTTGTTAAGCTAACTGGAGATAATCAATGCTTATTTATTGTATTAGCAATGAATAGCATAGGCCGGTTTCTAACCGGAGGCATTAACTTTAGCAAAGTCTGGTTTAAGTAACAGGAAGCATGGGGAGGGTTCTCTCCATTTGGAAGAAGAAATCCTCCTCATGCTTTCTACTTTTCCATTCCCCTTGCCATCACAGCTAGCTTATTCATCGTTTTCCAGTTCCGAATCGTAACGGGCACACCTAGCTTTAGGAGCTTATTCGCAAGCTTTGAGTTCCGAATGCTCTGACTGAATAAAAGGTAAATTTCCCGATTCTCTATGACATACTCTTCGTTTTCACTTTTGTATATTTCAAGACGATTAACTTCTTCTTGCAAAGGAACATCCTGCAGCAAAGCAACATAGAGACTTTCTCCTTCTGCTGAGGATTCAGCACTAGCTATCGCCTCTTCAGAGAATGGGCAACCTTGAAGTATTAAATCAAACTCAGTTGCCGTTCTTATGATGACACTTACCGAGAATCCGAATACACCCAGGATTTTACTCTCTATACGATCTTGTAGCGTTTCAAATCCTTCCTTTGATTCAAACAAAACATTCCCACTCGAGAAGCATGGGGAGAAGCATGGAGAAGCATGGGGACGGTTCTCTTGCTTCCATTAAGCAGAAGAACTGTCACCATGCTTCAATACAAGATAAACTACTAGATTTAAAACAATCTTAAACACAAATGAAATTCTTTTGCTCGCCCAATCGTTTTCTTAAATTCAAGTGGCTCATAAAAATTTAGAAGTTCACTAAGCTTTTTAGAAATAATGTCTCTTCACCATTGTTTGTGATTCACACAGATTTCCGACAGTAAGTTAGCTAGATTGATGCCTCTCAAACTCTCTCCTTCTTCATCTTACAGACTAGCCAGTTGATTGAAAAGAAGCGGTCAAGTGCTTTCCTTGAGGGCTTCTTTTCAATCAACTATAATGACCAAAATAATGAAGAAGGAGAGGCTAGCAAGAAGCATGGGAGAAGCATGGGGACGGTTCTCTTGCTTCCATTAAGCAGAAGAACTGTCACCATGCTTCAATACAAGATAAACTACTAGATTTAAAACAATCTTAAACACAAATGAACTTCTTCTGCTCGCCCAATCGTTTTCTTAAATTCAAGTGGCTCATAAAAATTTAGAAGTTCACTAAGCTTTTTAGAAATAATGTCTCTTCCATTGCTTGGGTACCATACCCTCTCCTAACCCGTATCAATTATTTGAGAAAAATGGATTTGGAACACTTAGTAGCTGCCTAGCTGAAAAAATAGAAGCAGAAGAAGCATGGGGACGGTTCTCTTGCTTCCATTAAGCAGAAGAACTGTCACCATGCTTCAATACAAGATAAACTACTAGATTTAAAACAATCTTAAACACAAATGAACTTCTTCTGCTCGCCCAATCGTTTTCTTAAATTCAAGTGGCTCATAAAAATTTAGAAGTTCACTAAGCTTTTTAGAAATAATGTCTCTTCCATTGCTTGGGTACCATACCCTCTCCTAACCCGTATCAATTATTTGAGAAAAATGGATTTGGAACACTTAGTAGCTGCCTAGCTGAAAAAATAGAAGCAGAAGAAGCATGGGGACGGTTCTCTTGCTTCCATTAAGCAGAAGAACTGTCACCATGCTTCAATACAAGATAAACTACTAGATTTAAAACAATCTTAAACACAAATGAACTTCTTCTGCTCGCCCAATCGTTTTCTTAAATTCAAGTGGCTCATAAAAATTTAGAAGTTCACTAAGCTTTTTAGAAATAATGTCTCTTCCATTGCTTGGGTACCATACCCTCTCCTAACCCGTATCAATTATTTGAGAAAAATGGATTTGGAACACTTAGTAGCTGCCTAGCTGAAAAAATAGAAGCATGGTGCAATGATCAAAACGATGAACTTGTGATCGAGGCAATGAAACTAGCATTATAGAAGAAGCATGGGGACGGACTGTCCTCTTGCTTCCATTTGGAAGCAGAAGAACCGTCCCCTTGCTTCTGTAGAACAAAGGACATAGCTCTACTCCAGGATCTATTTAATTACGATAATCCTAAAACACGAAACCGCTATTTAGGGATCAATCAGGAAAAAAAAGATGAAGCTAACGACCACTTCTCTTTATAGCACATTTTATATAGAAGAAACTGGTTTAAGTTTATAGAAAATTCAATTCATGGTAAAATAAACAAAAACTCTCTAAAGTGAGGGATTATGATGAGAACAAGAAATCGAAACGCAGCCGCTCTTGAAGTTAATAGCAATAAACTGGCAGACGATATAACAAAGGAACTATTGAAGGATTCTCGTATTCGCAGAAAACTATATCGTGGCCGAACCTACGGCATAGAAATACGTGTGTTAACAGAAGAAGAACGACACCACCGCAAGAAGGAGGTTATTGAAGTGAAGCCTGTGAAGAGAAAGTTATCAAAAGAAGAAAAGAAAGCTCTACACAAAAAATTAGCTGGAAGTGCTAGACTCTTTAGTAAAGAAGGTGTTGAAGAATCATTAAGAATTGCAAACCGTGATGACTGGGAGGACTAAGTAGGTGAAGAAGGCATTAATCGATACAAATATATACGCAGCACACGAAATGGAGTATCCCGATGCAGTAGAGATCATTGAACAGCTTATCGATGATGACGTTGAGATTATTATGACCACCTTAATTGAAATGGAAATCATGTCTCACTTTGAAATCGAAACAGACCTTACCATTAAAGCGAACAGAGAAGGATATATCGATATGGCTGATGAGGTTTTCCACGTAACAGAAGAGGAATTACAATTAGCCGCTGAAATAAGAAGAAAAGCAAGAGCAGACGTTAGCCGTAAAAAGAGCATCAAAGCTCCAGATGCTATCATCGCAGCTAGTGCTCTTGTACATAACGCAAGATTAATTAGCAACAATGATCGAGATTTTCATTGGATTCGAGATAACTATACTTACGAAGGTAGAAGCTTAGATTACTTGAATCCTATTCAAGATAAAAAGGCATACGGTGCGTTTAGTACAGCCTACCAAGAAAGCAGAGGATTATAGAAGCGGGATGAAACTCGATTTTTTTAGTTTATAGATATGTGCTGGCTACAAAAAACAAAGCAGCCATTAATACACTTGAAGAAGCATGGGGAAGAAGCATGGGGACGGTTCTCTTGCTTCCATTAAATAGAAGAACTGTCACCATGCTTCAATACAAGATAAACTACTAGATTTAAAACAATCTTAAACACAAATGAATTTCTTCTGCTCGCCCAATCTTTTTCTTAAATTCAAGTGGCTCATAAAAACTTAGAAGTTCACTAACCTTTCTTTGACTTTTGATCTCATCCTAATCCTCTCCACTAGGAGGGAAGGGTTTGAGTAATATAAAATTGATACTTAAGCTTTGTAGTAATTAATAATCTCTTCCATTGCTTGGGTGCCATATCCTCTCCTAACCCGTTTTAATTATTTGAGAAAAATGGATTTGGAACACTTAGTAGCTACCTAGCTGAAAAAATAGAAGCATGGTGCAATGATCAAAACGATGAACTTGTGATCGAGGCAATGAAACTAGCATTATAGAAGAACCGTCCCCTTGCTTCTCCTAGCTTGTTTGCAATTTCCCTACTTTCTTCTTTTCTACCTTACAACTCAAACTTCTTATATAACTCCTCGAATGGTTTCGCCATTTCTAGCACCTCCAATATTTTATTTTTTCGGGCTCTTTAATCTGACTATAATTGACAGCGACCATGGCTCCAATTAAATAGTGTGCATCATCTTGTTCTTTATATTCTTGTAGGGTTTGAGTCAATTCATACGCGCGTCTTGATGAGATAGATTGCTCTGTCTAAAAAATAAAAAAAGCGAGAATTACACCTCACTTTTCCACTTTAGATATTATGCTCTTTTTTTAAATGGATCATCTTTGTACTCCGCTTTACGTGTATAGACAATTAGAGCTGGTTCTACAAATTCTCCATTTTTCGAAGGAATTAATGCCCTAACATCCGATACAGCTTTACCGACTTTATATAAGTTATTACTGGTGATAGTACGACCTTTAGCTGATGTGTTTCTCATCTTGACACACATCCAAAAAGAAGATTTATTGTTCCTAATAAGTTGTGATTTTCAAGGAATACTTGATCAAAGTCAGCTTCTTCAAGTTTTTGTTTCCCTGTAATTGCCACGGTTATAACAAGTTCTTTACCTATAGGATAACACATGACATACATCTTATCAAAAGGTGTATCAGTCTTTATTAGCACTTTGTCTTCATTATTTAAATAGCAGTCAATGACTACAATACGTTCCTCTTCATTTTTCCCTTGATTAACATTAAAATCAAAGTAGCCACCCCTGCCTTCATTGCCTGCAATCTGCTTCAAACCATCAGTCCCAATTGAATTCCAAATACCAATACCTTCCACTTTAAACGTCGGTGGAGGAAGGTACGCACTTAAAAGTGTTTCCCAAAGGTATTCATACTTATGAAATGGTTCATTAAGTAATCCATTTGTGAATTTTCTGAGAAATCGAATGATTGCATAGTCTTGATCCATTTTTAAGATAGCTTCAGAAAGTAGTTTTTTTGGAGATGCGGAAAAAACAAGAGATATTTGGAGTGTCATTTGCCAATGGATATATCTGATATAATTTCAAGGAAATCCAAATTAACGAAAAGGCCAATAAAGGAAATACAAGATGAGGTTATTGCAATTTACGCCAAAAAAGTAGTCCATTTTGAAGTACAATTTAATGTTTTGTACTCCAAAACTGAACTACTTAGTTTAGATCGCTATTTCTTTTATAATTTTTAAGTATTTCCTTTCCTTTTTCTGAACTTTCGACTTTCAAGTAAATACCTTGACAGCTACTCGTTTGATCAGACTTCCTTTCTGCAACATTCAATTTTATATTCAAAGAAGTTTATTAATTACCCTCTATTATTAATGAGTAAAATTATTAATTTCAACAACTAAGATCATCTCCATAGTAAGTAAAGGCGAACATCGTGATTCACTTTTAGGACTGTGTCTTTTGGTCGGCATTAAAGGTTCTCCTTCGCTAGTTAATATATAAACCATGAATATTTCAAACTCCTTAACGAGAGTAATTTGACCGTAAGGTCGTAGGTACACTTTGCCAAAGTTATCGGACGGTTTAACGTTTGCAACACTTCTCCTTACCTCCTGAGATGTCTAATTACAAACCGTAAAGCAGGAGACGAGTGGAGTATCCCAAGGCACCTATTTCATCCATAACGGAGGGTCATTGACTATAATTACTTTAAAAAAGTGAATGGATTCTTAGTTTCATCGGCACTTGTATTTTCTAATGAATTCACATAGCTTTCTTCTACTTTGCTTCGTTTCTTCGGTCTTTCTAATTCTTCTGTAATTATATTCACACACAAGATTGTTATCATAAAAGCAACTAATGGAGCTACAATGATCCAAGGAGCTAATACGATTTCTTTATAATCCATTCCAATTAGCCCTGACCATTCATTGGTTAAAGTAATAAACTTTGCTCCCATTGCAGTTCCCAAGTCCCTTTTTATTGCCCCTCCTAAAAATAATTCTAATAGTCCAAGATGGATTAAAAGTAGAAGTACTTGTCCCACTTGCTGGGAAAAAAAGATTAAAAGAGGTCTACTTAAATGTGGAAGCATATGCTTTTTGAATAAATGATAGGTTGATCCACCTAACACTTTTGCTCCATCCATGAACTGCTCATTAGCGATTCTCTTACATTCATCTGCTATTAATAAGGTTAGATGGGGTACAGAAATGATAATTAGGACGATTATTTGATAAAAAACCAGTTGGTAAAACGATAAATCATGAAATCCTATGATTGAAAAAGGAGTAATTAATATAAATGCCAACAAAACCTGTGGAATGGAGTAAAATGCTTGAAAGAAGCTTATAAAATAACTTTTTCCTTTCTTTGCTTTAAATAAATAAAAATGGCAGAATAGCCCCGCTAAAAAGGAAATTAAAACTCTTAACATTGCCACAAAAAAAACCATAAGCAGTGTATATTTGGCTCCATCAATCACTTTATAAAATATGTTATAACTGAGTCGGTCCGTACCAAATGGTGGAACAATTGATGGAGGGAAAGGACTGGCTGCGATTAACTCACCATTCTCATTATATAAAAGCCGTGGTTCTGGGACTAAAAGTTCATCAGAAAATAGACTGAACAGTAAACTAGCAAATAACATCAACAGAATAATGCTAAGACCCACGAGTAAACGAGGAGACTTCAAATAATTTATCTTCATGAATACTCCCCCTTTATCCCAAACCGTTTTGTTATAATCCCATCGACAATCAATAAAATAAATTGGATGGGTAAGAAAAGTAATAGTAAACCGATTGTAAGAACGCCTGTATTAGATGTTCCATAATCCAACAAGAATTTTGTCAGTCCGTTAATGTTGAAAATATATTCTAAGATGATGAGGTTTGAAAGGATAAAGACAAAATGTGATCGGAAATGAGGAACTAAATTTAGTAACACATTTCGGTAGATATGAGCGATTAAGACTTTATTGAACCCTATCCCCTTGCTTCTCGCCAATATTACATAGTCCTTACTAGATTCATCTTCCAGGTATAAAATGATAATTTTCGTTAATTGAATAGTCGGTGGTATCGCTAAACAAATAATAGGCAGAACATATGTAGGATTATCATATAGAGACACGATATTAAAAAGGAGGATATTTGTCTGTTTATAGATGAAAATAACTAAGAGTTGTAATCCGATAATAATTAAAACATCAGGTGCCGAGTTAAGAATAGATGTCCCTTTACGAACAAAAGATGCAAGTCTTTTTGGCATCATAAGAAGACTACTTGAAACGATCATCGAAAGGACTACTGAAAGAGTTAGTGCTGCAAGTAGTATCTTCATCGAATAAAGATAAGGTTCCATCATACTTGATAATAAAGGTTTTTCTACTCCTTTGTAATAAAAAGAAAGACCTGTTGGATGAAGAAATAATGTCTTAATTGTCTCCCCTATTTGCAATAGGTAGCTAGTAAAACTAATCTTTAATTGTTGGTCAAAGATAAATATGGCAGGTAAAGAACTAAGGCATATGATTCCAAGCAAGGTAATCACTGCCTTTTCTAAAAAGGTTAACAGTTTCAAAGCACACACCACTCCCTAATTAAACAACTTGGCTTCTCTTATCATCGTCATAGTTAGTGGTACAGCAGTGACTTCCCATGCTTCTACCTCTGTATCACTTTCACAATTAGTTAAAGCTAATCCACTGAGGAAATCGAAATTTCGACAAGTAAATGTTCCTTTTGGTTTATAAATTGAATTAGTCTTTATAAAGGTGATTTCATTCTCTTTACGGGTGATACTTGATTTTTCATACGCGCCACTTTTTGTATAATAAGTAATCTTTAATTCATCAATCTTACCAGTCTTAAAATCTAGCAATTTACTCGTG
>NZ_JBMERO010000012.1:0-137218 GCF_049310945.1 Bacillus sp. DJP31
AAGACGAATCTTTGACCTTCCTCGAAATGTTGGAAGTCTATTCAGTGCGCTGGACGATTGAGGTTTTTTTCAAAGAGACCAAACAACTTCTTCGATTAGGTAAATGCCAGTCTCAGAACTTTGATGCCCAAATTGCCCATGTAACAACAACGTATATATTGTATTCCTTTTTAGCCTATTATCGCAGGATGAACGACTATGAAACATTGGGCGGGTTGTTTGAGGTCATCAAGGATCAGATGGTGGAAAAGAATATAGCTGAACGACTATGGAACCTGTTTGAGGAGCTTTTGGATGTTGTCATTGCCGCGATTACAGAATCGGGAGCAGTTGACATTCAAGCCTTTAAGACATCACCTGAATATGTACATATAAAGGAGCTATTCGAGAGCTCCTTTTTGGAGAATCAATTATTTGAGGACGATAAAGCGGCTTAATTGGCCAAAATGGAATGATGTAAGAACCTTATCGTAGCAAAGGATATCGATGGAATGTGTAGCTTGTAAACTGTATTTTTAGGGGTGCGAAACTTAAGTACTTATTGTGAATTAATCCCATTCACCAACATTATTAGACAATAATCTAGAAATATAAATCGAACAATTGGGTATATCCTCTTAATTATTCCATTTTAAAGAATGTTTACCACATTTTAGTTGTTATTCTATTTGAACTATACTATTATTTAGTTGTTGGTAAATAAATAGGAGTGATACTATGAAACTGGTTGGTTCAATGTCGAAATTCTTAACAGTACTATTCACTTTAGCCATCGTATTTGCGATAGGTACTGGATTGGCATCAGCTTCACCAAAAGAATTATCAAAAAAAGAAAAAGAGGCATTACACCAGCAGTATGTTGAAATTGTTAAAGAGGTCGTTGCAGAGCATGAGGGTACGGAAATGGAAGTTGTGCCTTTTAAAAAATTCGCTGATGAAGATTGGATTGAGCCTGAAGCATTTAGACAATTAGCTGTAGCAAGAGCTAAACTAATGTTTAATGAAGTAGTAGACAATGAATTTGGTACTTTTGCTGTTTCAGCCACGAAGACCAAAACGATTAATTCTAATGGAGCAGATGCCTCTATTAGTATTACAGATTCTTTTAACACCTATTATAATTCTGCTAGTAATAGACAGTTGTTTTCTTCTTCAATTAACTCTTTAACGTCTAAGACAACATCAGGTGGAAGTTGGACTCAAACAGGATATACTCCTAGATTAATTGACGGTGGCCGTACATATGCGATTACGGTTGGTGGAAAGTATACAATCAATAGTCTTACATCTTCTCACAACATTCCTGTAGAATTTTATTGTAATACAGTTGGTTCAGTTAGCTGATTTGATAAATAGAATAATAGTTTCGTAAAGAGGAGAGGGAGCAGAGGCTACCCCTCCTTTTTTAAATGATACAAGCATAGCCCAAGTTATAATTATTGATGAATTGATTTAGGAGCTATGATTCTCGGTGTTTGTTAAGATATTTGTCGCATCTAACGATTATTTTTTTTGTATCAGCTACCGCGCTTCGCTTGGTTGCCTGTGCAAATAGAACAGAGTGTACTCCATTCTATTTGCACAGGTTATCTTTCATTGGATTAAGTATCACCGATTTTGTTTGCGCTCCAATTTCTGGTTCCTCGTGACCATCGTTCTGGAGGCTTCTGTTTTGCTTGCTCATAAACTATTTCTCTATTTTTAGCACCTCTATATGAACACCAGTATTAATCTGATATTTTTTATTATTAGAGCTAACGGACAAAAATCCCTAGCCCTTGGTACCATTAACCTTATTTAATATTTATTAAAAATGTGTTCCCTCAGTTACTGCTTGGAACGAATCTAATTCAATTTGTCAAATGTCATTTTGGACGAAATATAGGCAAAAGGCTGTTTTTCTTTACATTATAAGAATAGTTGCAAAAGTAAATATAAACGCTATGATCCCAAAAGTAATCATCCTTGCAATTTTTTTCCCTACCTCTGCAAAAATCCCTTTGAAATACGAGGCCACTGAAAAAGTAGTTACTATCGAAAAACGAGCTATTTTAGGGAGTATATGTTGATTGGAACGGATGTGCTAGGGCACCTGCTGGGATGCGTGGGACAGGTGAGACTCACGCATGGCGTTTACGCCGAGGAGGCTCACCGCCCACCCCGCGGAATGGTGCATCCTCTCGTTACAATCAACAGGTATTTTAGCACATTTTTTTTAAAAAGGACTTTTTCAGCAGTCTCCGAAATACTCATTATTTTTTTCTTCAATTTTTAATTTCAAAGTTCATCTTCCCGTCCCTTATACTTCGCATACGGGTCAACTTTTTCATTTAACATTTTCCCTTCATAGATATCTGCAACTTCATTCCATTCAAATTTCTGTCCATAATGTTCTACTTCAAGTTTGATAAGGTGCCAAAATGAGTGCTCGTCTTCATACTCAATACCTAGAATTTCAAAGTCTGTTAATTTATAATTCTGTTCTTTCAGTACATTTATTTACTTTAAAATTACAACCTGTCAATATAAGACTGAATGTAGATATCCAAATAAAAATTAGAATTGGTTTCTTCATGTTAACCCCCTTAACTTTGAATAATGTATATTCTCACTTTGTAAAGGAGAAAACCACTTTATTATCCAATTTCACAAATTCCTCATTGCATTATCCTGCTTCGTTAGTTGTAATATAGTTTTCTTAACTTTAACATAAATATCCAATAATCCTATTTAATAAATATAACTTGGCGTTCGTTTTGAAATTTGATATCGCAGGGTGACTATATCTTCTATCACTCTGCGATCTAATGTGCTAATTTAATACTATATCACCTCCATCTTGTGTCCAAGATCCCTTTCATATAAATAAAAAGAAGTAGTCCAAATTCATATGAGAATTGGACTACTTCTTTGTGAGTTATTTGGTTAGAATCTACTCAAGCCTTTTTGTAACTTACAATGCGAAAAATAGGTACTTATCTAAAACCCACTCTATCCCACCGAATGTTCCTTCACATACCGATTCGCAGGGTGTTCCTTACATTCTGTAGTACATGAACGTATATGCTCGTGCTCGCATTCCTCACACAATAACAAGTGCTTGTTACAATCTGGATTTCCACATTTCACATATCGTTCTTCTGGTTGCTCGCAGTAATAGCACTTCCCAACAACTGTTGCTTCCTCTGTTCGATTTACAGGCACAGAAATTCTCTCATCAAACACATAGCATTTCCCGTCCCAAAGCTTGCCTTGTACTTCCTGATCATATCCATAAGAGATAATACCACCTTCAAGCTGGGAAACATCCTGAAAACCCTCTTTGACTAAGAACCCAGAGAATTTTTCACAACGTATTCCACCTGTACAGTAGGTAAGAATCTTCTTGTCCTTATGTTCACTCAAATTTTCCCGTACCCACTTTGGAAGCTCTCGAAACGTTTCAATATCAGGTCGAATTGCCTTTTTAAAATGACCTAAATCATACTCGTACGTGTTTCTTGCATCCAGAATAATCACATCATCATCCTGCATGGCTTCAAAAAATTCCTTAGGAGATAGATGCTTCCCTGTTAGAGCGTTCGGATCAACATCATCTTCTAGACTAAGATGAACAATTTCAGGCTTCACCTTAACCTTTAGCTTCTTGAAAGCATGATTATCGGACTCTTCAATTTTAAACACAACATCTACAAACCTTGGGTCCTGTCGCATTGCCATCATATATTGCGAAGTCTGTTCGGTTGTTCCAGATACTGTTCCGTTTACACCCTCATGCGCAACATGTATTCTTCCTTTTACTCCAATCTCTTCGCAAAGGGCACGGTGCTCCTGTACAAATACTTCGGGATCATCTATTTGTCCATATTTATAATAAAGTACCACTTGATAGCTCATTTTTACATCACCTTAATTTGTATTTTTTTCTATCTTAACAAAAATGCATGGTACTTTGTAATCCATTAAACAAAAAAAAGTGTATCAGCTTTCATACACTTCTCATACATTTCTTATTTTTTTGCACGGTGTTCTTCGTTCAACTCTTTGATTTCTCCAATCAGTTGCTTCATGCCAACTTTAGCATCTGGATAGGTTTCATTCCAATGCTTAGCTAAAGGTGGCATTGATTTTGCAATATGTGTATACAGGGCCCAAACTTGAACCTTTTGTTTTAACTCATCACTTTTTTCACCTAAGAGTAATTCTGTATATTTTTCTAACAAACCATCAAATTGAGAGGCTAGCTTTTCATCCATTGACTACTTCTCCCCTTTTTTGTCCAATAGTACATGTTTTAGGGCAGGTTGTGCAAGAAACTTGAACTCCTGGGAGTCGGTTATAGAAACAGCAGGTTTTTCGCACTCTCAGCTCTGTGTCCATTACCGGTACAACTCTTTTTTCTGTATAAAACTTCCTAATCGGGTTGAACGAATAGTTTCCGAAAAGAACTCCATCTGCGTTCAAAATAGCATTGAAATCATCCAGAATGACACGATTATTCGGATACTTTACTACCATACTCTCATAGATCCAAAAAATATATGTTGCTGTATTTTCCCATAAGATTTGACGTGAAACCCTACCTTGCCTGGCTAGAATTTCGATAATCGGGCTTAAATGCTCTTTAAATAACTTCTTTAATGAACATTCTCTCCATTCCGTGCGACTACCTCCATAAGGTGTAGTAACCTCAATCGAAGACAAGTGTAATTTAGGAAGCCAAACACCATCTTGTTCAAAGGATTGAAAAGAAACTTTATCTGGTGCAAAGTCTATTTGTTTATCCCAGACACTCATAGCATACAGATATGGGACTGTTAACATATAGCTATACCGTTTCATAAACTGTGAAGCAATAACGTACGGCTCCGAAATCTTGTAAATTTGATTTAAGCGTACCAGTAAGTCATCCACGAAGTCCGCATTTCTGAGGTTCTTGCATGGAAAAGAAAGAGGATCTTCAACATTTTCTACAGATAAACGATAATGTTGAACAAGAAACTCTAGTTCATCAGTTTGTAATGTTTGTTTTGTCAAGAGACTCACCTAACCTTGGTAGAATACATCTACCTTTTCCATGGGGAATACACAATGGTGTTCCAAAGAGCGGATCTTGAGTGACTTCACATATCACATCAAAAACATCTCTTACTAACTCACAGCTAATAACATCCTCTGGTTTGCCTTGAGCATAGATCGTTTGATTCTTAATAGCCACAATATGATGGGCATACCGGCAAGCTAAATTTAAATCATGAAGAACCATGACAACTGTGCGTTTTCCCTTCTCGTTCAATTCAAATAATAAATCTAAAATTTCAATCTGGTGAGTCATATCTAAGTAGGTCGTTGGTTCATCTAATAATATGATATCAGTATCTTGTGCTAAGGTCATTGCGATCCAAGCCCGCTGACGCTGCCCACCCGATAATGAATCGACTGGTCTCTCAGCTAGTTCAGTCATCCTCGTTGATTCTAGAGCTGTTCTTACTGCTTTTTCATCTTCCTCGGACCATTGCTTTAACCAATTTTGGTAAGGATACCGCCCTTGCTTCACTAGCTGTAACACCGTTAACCCCTCTGGAGCAACGGGCCCCTGGGGAAGTATGGCAAGCTGCTTGGCTACTTCTTTTGTTGGCAGCTTTGCAATCGAATTTCCTTCTAAAAGAATAGATCCTTTCTGTGGTTTTAGTAGGCGTGCTAACGAACGAAGAAGCGTTGATTTACCGCAACCGTTTCCCCCAATAAATACAGTAATTTCACCCTTTGGGATCTGTAAATCTAGTTCATTTATAATGATGTTATCACCATATGATAGGGTTAAGCTTTCAGTCCGAATTGCACTCATACTTTCCCACTCCTTTTTTGCTCTTTTAAAAAATACATCACTAAGAATTTCTGCTCTTATATAGAAGGTAAACAAAATACGGGGCTCCAATTGCCGCAGTGAATACGCCTGCTGGTACTTCAATCGGCGCAAAAATTATACGTCCAATCAAATCTGCTACAACGACTAGCATTCCACCAATGAGAGCAGAAACAGGTAATAATGCTCCAAAGGCTGATCCGACCAACTTACGCGCAATATGTGGTGCCATTAATCCGACAAATCCAATCGCCCCACCAAACGCAACTGCACCACCTGTTAAACCGGTTGCAACTAGTAGTAAAAAAAGACGCTCTCGTTGAACTCTACTTCCAACGCTCGTAGCTAGCTCCTCTCCAAGCTCTTGTATGTTTAATATCCTTGACAGGACGAAGGTTATGATGAGTAATAAAAATGTCCACGGAGCTAAAATTCTTACATTTTCCCAAGTCGATCCATAAACCGAGCCTGTTAGCCAAATGTTAGCCTGACTTGCTTGATAAATCGGCCCCATTATCATAAATAAGGTCGTTATGGCTTGTGCTAATGCGGATATCCCGATACCTACAAGGACAAGACGCATCGGTGACACGCCATTTTTCCATGAGAGTAAATAGACTAGTAAGGCCACAACCGTTGCTCCAACAAAGGCACCAACAGGAAGCCATTGAATGCTTATGGTTAAGGAATTGCTTTTGTCTGAGTAAATCGCTAAAAAGGCCACGACTGCTACAGATGCCCCTCCTGTTAACCCGATAATATCAGGGGATGCTAACGGATTCCGAATTAACCCTTGAAGAATAGCTCCTGCTACCGCCAAGGAAACCCCGACGAATAAGGCGATTAAGATACGCGGTAGGCGAAAAGACGTAACGACTAATGTTTCAATCTTTGTTCCATTGCCAAATAAGGCGTTAATTACTTGAAGGGGCGAAAGCTTCATTTCTCCCATACCCGTACTGATGGTCATGACTAAAAGGAGTCCTATAAATAAAAGTCCTATTATGGTTGATGCTTTTCTGTCTAGTAAAAGTGAAATAGTTCCTTTAGGGAGGCGTATGGTGCGATACTTTTTCATTATGTCATCCTCCTGCGGGCGATATAAATGAAAAATGGAGTTCCAATCACAGCTGTCATTACGCCAACAGGAACTTCCTCTGGCATAATGACATACCTTGCGCCAACATCTGCCACCATTAATAGAATTCCACCTAATAGTCCGCAAAAAGGGATAATCCACCGGTGGTCGATTCCTACAATAGAGCGTGCTAAGTGAGGCACGACAACCCCAATAAAACCAATTGGACCAGCAATAGCTACAGCTCCACCTGCTAATAAAACAATGACTAAACCTGATACTGCTTTTATTAATATGGTTTTTTGACCTAGCCCTTTGGCTACATCTTCCCCCATTGATAAAACATTAATTTGATTGGCGATCAGAAAAGAACCAATCCATGCAATGGCTAAGTAAGGAAGTACAGAGAATAAAACATCCAAGCTTCTACCTTGCACTGAGCCTGCTAACCAAAACAGAACTTCCTCTAAGGCCTTCTCATTTACAACAAGTAAGCCTTGGGTAAAGGAGGAAAAAAAGGCTGCCATGGCTGCACCAGCTAGCGTTAACTTCATCGGTGATAAGCCTTCTTTTCCTAATGAACCTAGAAAATACACTGTCACGGCTGCAACGGCCGCACCCAAAAAGGCACTCCATGTTAACTGGCTAAGTGAAGCTGCCGAGAAAAAAGTTATCGATAATACAACAAAAAAACTTGCTCCAGCATTGACACCAAAGATCCCTGGAGACGCAAGCGGATTTTTAGTTAATGCTTGCATAATCGCACCTGCAATGGCCAAACTAGCTCCAACTGCTGCGGCTATCAAAGCCCTAGGTACTCTCACAGTTTGGATAATAATATGTTCATTACTTCCATCAAAGTTCATATATGAATCAATGGCCATCTTCCACGTTGTATCTGTATAGCCGAGAAGAATACTGGCACACATTGAAAGTAAAAATAAAAGGATTCCGATAACTAAACCTATTGTTCTTGCCGAATTTGATTTTAACAACATTTCAAAGAACTCCCCATAGTAGCTTTAATGAGAATGATTGTTATCCTCTCTTTATTTTATAGTCTATTTTAGTTTCGACATGCTGTCAATGATGATGAAAATCATTTTCACTTACTGGTTGACATGTTTTACAAAACGTTTTATGATCGTACTTGTAAATGAAAATCATTATCAACAAACTACATATTGGGGGACTACAAGATGAATTCTACTTTTAACAAGAAAACCATAACGATTCTATTCAGTTTACTCTTAAGCTTTACACTACTTTTGGCTGGTTGTGGAACGGAGAAAGAAACGGCTAAAGAAGAAACACAGACGGATAGTGATACGGCTGAAAAGGTAAATGAAACCATTACAGTTGAGCATGCGATGGGAACGACAGAGGTTCCTGCAAATCCATTGCGTGTTGTCATTTTAACAAACGAAGGAACTGAAGCTTTACTGACTATGGGAGTAACTCCAGTCGGTGCAGTGAATTCTTGGACTGGTGACCCTTGGTACCCACATATAACTGACCAAATGGAAGGTGTAGAGCCAGTTGGAACAGAAAGCGAAGTAAATGTAGAAGCTATTTTAGCACTAGAGCCCGATTTAATTATTGGTAACAAAATGCGTCAAGAAGCTGTCTATGAACAGCTATCATCCTTTGCTCCAACCGTCTTCGCTGAAGACTTACGTGGAAATTGGAAATCAAACTTTGAGCTATATGCTAAAGCTTTAAATAAGGAAGAAGAAGGTAAAAAAATTCTTTCAGATTATGATGCACGATTAGCTGAGTTTGCCAATAAAGCTGGAGATCAACTAAACAAGGAAGTATCCATTGTTCGTTTCATGGCTGATCATGCACGTATCTACCACAAAGATTCATTCTCTGGTGTGATTTTGGAGCAAATTGGCTTCAAGCGTCCTGAGTCTCAAAATGTAGATGACTTTATGGAAAAAGCAACAAAGGAACGTATTCCTGCTATGGAAGGGGATATACTCTTCTACTTCACCTATGAAACAGGTGACGGTGCGGCTTCTACGAATGAAGAATCCTGGATAAACGATCCTTTATTCAAAAACCTAGAAGTTTCTAAGGCAGAAAAAGTATTCAAGGTGGACGACACGATTTGGAATACAGCTGGTGGAGCTATTGCAGCCGAACTACTGGTTGATGATTTAGAGAAGTATTTCTTTGAGTAACTGTTTTAAACCTAAGAAGCTAGGGGTTATCCTCTGGCTTCTTATTTTTTTACCTTCCATTTCCTCCATTAAGTAATGGTGTTCAATAACTTGAGAAATAAATAACTACTAGAAAATTTGAACAGAATAAAGACAACGAAGGTCTAAGGGGGATTTTAGTGAAAAGCAAAATTGTAGCAGGGATACTTGGTATTTTGTTAGGAAGCTTGGGAGCTCACAAATTTTATCTTGGAAAAATTGGCATGGGACTACTATATTTAATTTTCTCTTGGACCGGAATTCCTGGGATCATTGGTTTAATTGAAGGAATTCTTTATTTAGTAAAATCTGACGAAGAGTTTCATGCCAAATATGGTTGACATTTCTCTAAGAAAAGCGAAAGCGCACCGTTTAGACCAGGCATAGCAAATGTTCCTAAAAGAAAAAAAGGGTGGTCTTCTCTTTTATTCTTTTAGAGCCTGTTCAAAAAGGAGGACAAAAAGAGCAAAGAAGTTCAAGGAAGCGAAGTCTTGAGCACCGGAGCGTATGTTTTGTATACGTGAGGAGCGGAAAGACGAGCTGACGAAGAAATTCGAAGCTGTTTTTGCCGGACTTTTTGAACATCCTCTTTTAGGGTTATTTGACCTCTAGGGTCTGGGCCTGGAGCTAGACCAATACCCTGAGTAAAAAAAATGATACTTTTTATCTTTCAAAAAAAAACGCATCCCTTC
Organism: Bacillus sp. DJP31; assembly: GCF_049310945.1. Lineage (NCBI taxonomy): Bacteria > Bacillati > Bacillota > Bacilli > Caryophanales > Bacillaceae > Bacillus > Bacillus sp. DJP31. The sequence goes on from NZ_JBMERO010000012.1 coordinate 9,841, forward strand.
TTTGGAATGCGTTTTAAATCATTGGTATTTAATTGAAACTATATTCTTTTTTTACTAACTCAATAACCTCTTCTGCTGATGACATAGATAGTATTCTTTCCTTTAAAGAATTCAATCTACTCTTAGATTCTCGGTTTATGATGGAACGAATCGGTAAGATGGAGGATGCACTCATTGAAAGCTCATCTAAACCTAAAGCTAATAATACCGGCGTAGCCATCTTCTCACCAGCCATCTCACCACACATACCTACCCATTTACCTTCTTTATGTGCTGCTTCAACAACCATATTAATCAGACGTAAAATAGCCGGGTGAAAAGGCTGATAAAGGTAAGAAACCCTCTCATTCATCCGATCTGCTGCCAATGTGTACTGAATTAAATCATTCGTTCCAATACTAAAGAAATCGACTTCACTTGCAAATTGATCCGCAATAATGGCGGTTGAAGGAATCTCAACCATAATACCAATCTCAATTTTATCTGATACAAGAATTTTTTCTTGTACTAGCTTCTCTTTTTCTTCTAGTAGCATTTGTTTTGCCTGTCTGAATTCCTCTAGAGTCGCAATCATCGGAAACATAATTTTTAAATCCCCAAATTGACTGGCTCTAAGTAAAGCTCTCAACTGGGTTCTAAAGATTGTTTGTTCATCCAAGCATAAACGAATAGCACGATAGCCTAAAAAAGGATTCATTTCTTTGGGCAAATCCAAGTAAGGTAGCTCTTTATCTCCACCAATATCAAGTGTTCGAACGACCACTGGCTTGCCTTCCATTCGTTGCAACACTTTTTTATACGCATCGTATTGTTCATCTTCTGACGGTAGATTGTCTCGCCCCATATATAAGAACTCTGTCCGATAAAGGCCAATCCCTTCACCGCCATTATCAAGTACTCCTTGAACATCCTCAGGTGTACCGATATTAGCTGCTAGCTCTACATGATGCCCATCTAAAGTAAGGGTCGGCTCATTTTTAAGTTTAGCCCACTCTACCTTTTGCTGTTGATAGTTTTTTAACTTCTGCTTATATTCTTCAACAAGCTCAGCTGATGGGTTAATAAGTACCTGTCCACTTAATCCATCAATAATAATGATATCCCCATTTTGAACTTCACTTGTTACTACTTTTGTTCCTACAACAGCAGGGATTTCCATTGAACGTGCCATAATAGCAGAGTGAGAGGTTCTTCCTCCAACATCCGTTGTAAAGCCTAAAACAAACTTTCGGTTTAACTGAGCTGTGTCTGATGGTGTTAAATCTTCTGTAACAATGATCACTTCATCAGATAGAAGACTCGGGTTTGGTATACGGACTCCCAAAAGGTGGGAAAGTATTCTTTTGGTTACATCCCGAATGTCAGCAGCACGCTCTCTCATATATTCATTATCCATTTGCTCAAACATTTGAATAAAAAGATTTGCCGATTCGTTAAGAGCAAACTCTGCATTTACCTGTTCATTAGTGATTTTATCTTTTACGGGATTGAGTAGTTCTGGGTCACTTAAAACTAATAAGTGGGCAGAAAAAATGGCTGCCTTATCCTCGCCTAATTCTGTATTTGCTTGTTCTTTAATTTTTTCAAGTTCTTTAGCTGCTTCTTGAAGTGCTGCAACAAATCTGGTGATCTCAATCTTGCTGTCGGCAATCTCTGTCTTTACTACGGTTAGATCCGGATAAACAAGTTTATATGCTTTTGCTATGGCAATCCCGTCAGATGCAGCAATTCCTTTTAAAAGTTGAGTCATTCTCTATTCTCCTAAACCTTCCTTATTCAATGCTTCTGTTACTGCTTTAATAGAAGCCTCTTCATCCGAACCGGTTGCTGTGACTTTAATTTGTGAACCACTTGGCACTCCTAAGGACATCACACCCATAATGGATTTCAAATTAACAGATCGTCCGTTATATTCTAAAGTAATCTCACTATCAAATTTACTTACTGTTTGCACCAGTACAGTTGCAGGTCTTGCATGAAGCCCTGATTCGCTAGTAATTGTAAATATTTTTTCAGCCATAATTCCACATTCTCCTTTTATTAAAGATGATGACGAGTATATGCAAAGTTTAACGCAAAGGTACAAATGCTATGCATTTTGCACCTATGAAAGCTATCTTTTCACTTCTTTCTTCCAAAATCCAACCATTAAAGCTGTAATAACTGCGCCAATAGCAATTGCTAATACGTATAAAAGTGGGTTTCCGTTAACAATCGGAATTACGAATAACCCTCCATGAGGTGCCGGTAAACCAATACCAAACATCATCGTTAATGCGCCTGCTACAGCAGAACCTACAATAATAGAAGGAATCACACGACCCGGATCAGCAGCTGCAAAAGGAATGGCTCCTTCTGTAATAAAGGACGCTCCCATAATATAGTTCGTCTTACCCGCATCTCGTTCTGATGGGGTGAATTTCTTTTTAAATAGTGTCGTTGCCAGGGCTAAGCCTAATGGAGGAACCATTCCTCCTGCCATAATCGCAGCATGTGGTGCAAAGTTACCAGCATCAATCATGGCAATTCCAAACGTAAAAGCTGCTTTATTAATGGGACCTCCCATATCTACTGCCATCATCCCACCTAATAGGAGACCAAGTAGAACCAGATTGCCCGTTCCAAACCCTGCAAGCCAGAGTGTCAACGCATCATTTAGTGCACTAACAGGTTTAATAATGACGAACATCATAAGTAAGCCCGTTAACAATATACCGAAAACTGGATATAGCAGAACTGGCTTAATACCTTCTAGTGAATGTGGCAATCCTGCAAAAGCTTTCTTTAAAAGAAGAACTAAATAACCTGCTAGGAATCCTGCAATTAGACCTCCAAGGAAGCCTGCTTCACCAGTTGATGCCATGAAACCTCCAATCATCCCCGGTGCAAAACCTGGTCGGTCTGCTATACTCATCGCAATGAATCCTGCTAGAACTGGAATCATGAGTCCAAAGGCATTTCCTCCACCGATTGTCATCAATGCTCCAGCGATTGGGCTATAGGATGGATCATTTGGGTCAGATGCATTAATTCCGAACAAGAAGGAGAGAGCAATTAGAATTCCTCCACCAACAACAAAAGGCAGCATGTTTGAAACACCATTCATTAAGTGTTTATAAAATCCTGATTTACCTGATCTCTCAATTGTCTCGTCTTTATTCCCAGAGCCTGAGCCTTGATAAATTGGTGCATCCCCACTAAGTGCTTGATCAATTAATTCCTTTGGCTTTCTAATGGCTTGGGCAACTGGTACTTGTATAACCGGTTTTCCATGGAAAGGTGTTAAATCAACGTGAGTATCTGCCGCAATAATAATAGCGCTCGCTTCTTCAATCTCAGAAGCTGCAATTTGTTCTTTATTCCACTTGAACCGTTTGTTTGAACCTTTATGTTTATCCCTAATTCCTTTGCTTTTGCCTTTAAAGAATCTGCAGCGATATACGTATGCGCAATTCCTGTTGGGCAAGCTGTTACAGCCAAGATTAACTTTGCACCTTGAGATATAGGATCTTCGTCTCCTACTTCTGATAATTCCTATTCATCGATTGCACGTAACACATCATCTACTGAAAAAGCTGATTCAATTTTCAATCTAAATTTCGAATCCATTAAGTAGGATGATAGTCTAGACAACGTCTCTAAATGCTCGTTATTGGTGCCTTCACTTGCTGCAATCATGAAAAACAAGTGACTTGGCTGACCATCTAGTGCGTCATAGTCAATTCCTTCCTTAGAACGACCAAAAGCTATAGCAGGAACTTTAACGGCTTTTATCTTCGCGTGAGGAATGGCAATTCCTTCTCCAATTCCGGTTGTACTTTGTGCCTCTCTTGTTAGGATAGCTTCTATGAATTTCCCCTTGTCCTGAAGTCTACCAGATGAGCTTAGCTTCTCAGCTAGTTCATGAATAACATCGTTCTTTGTTTGAGATTTTAAATCTAGGATAATCGTATCCGCTTTTAATAACTCTGTAATCTTCATTTTCTTTCCCCCTTATTGTTGAACCACTTTGATCTGTGGATATATTCTATCTACATCCGTCTGCTGACAAAGATCTATTGAAAAGGCCGTTGCCGTTCCAGCCGCTACTCCGTATTGAAAGGCTTGAAGTAGGTCCTTATGCAAGACATAGGATGCTAAAAATCCCGCTACAGTAGAATCCCCTGCACCAACTGAGTTTTTCACTTGTCCTTTTGGGACCGTCGCAACTGCTGTTAGATTTTTATTAACCAAGACTGCTCCGTCCCCTCCCATGGAAACGATTACATTCACAGGGCCATTTTCAACTATCTTTTTCGCATGAAAAATGGCCTCTTCTTTGGATGAAATATCTACTCCTACAAGTTCAGCTAATTCATGCTGATTGGGCTTAATTAAAAAAGGCTTATACTTTAAAACATCTTTCAAGGAAGGACCTGAAACATCAATAACAAAAGGAATTTCTTTTTTGGAGCAAAGTTCGGCCAAGGATTCATAGTAATCAAGAGATATAGAGGTTGGATAGCTTCCAGCGAGTACAAACAGATCTTCTTTGCTTAACGTTCCAATTAAGTCAGATAACGCTTGTTGCATTTGATCGATAATGATTGCCCCATTACCGTTAATTTCGGTTTCTCGGTCAGCGCTAACCTTGACGTTAATTCTGGTAGGTCCATCATGTTCAATGAATTCATGGGAAATGCCTTCCTTTGTTAGGTACTCTTTAATAAATTCTCCTGTAAATCCCCCAACGAACCCAAATGCTTTATTTCGTATACCTAGTCTTTTTAAGACTCTCGATACATTAATTCCTTTTCCACCCGGGTAGAAAGAAGTGTGCTTTGCACGGTTTAGAGTACCGATTTCCAAATTTTCAAGTTCAACAAGGTAGTCAATTGAAGGGTTTAATGTACATGTGTATATCATGTTGTCACAACCTCTATTGTTGTTTTTTCTTTAAATTCTGCGATAATCTCATGATCTATTCCATTTGTAATGATCAAAGCTTGATCTAAGCTTGCAACATTTGCAAAAGTGACCTCGTGAAACTTTGAATCATCGGCAAGTACGAATGTTTCTTGTGCTAAATGTATAGCTAGACTCTTAATTTTGGCTTCCTCGTGATCAGGTGTTGTGAATCCATGCTGAAGGTGAATTCCATTCACTCCGATAAAGCTCTTATCAAAGCGATATTGAGACATTCCTTCCACAGCCCCTGGACCTATTAGGGCTTTTGTTTTCTGTTTAATATATCCACCGATCAGGTACGTATCAATGTTTTGTTGTAGTAAGGAATCTAAATGAGTTAACCCATTTGTTACAACTTTTATTTCTTTTGCCTCAATGAACTGAATCATTTGAAAAACGGTAGTTCCAGCATCTAAAAAAATACAGTCACCATTTCGAATAAGGCTTGCTGCATATTTGGCAATGGTCTTTTTTTCCTCAAGATACTTCGTTGCCTTTACAGTAATACTTAGTTCTTCACTTTTTTGGCGTAAAAGTGAAGCACCTCCATGTACTCTTTTTAATTTGTTTTTATGTTCAAGCTGACTTAAATCTCGGCGTATGGTGGATTCAGAAGAGTCAGTTGCATCAACTAGTTCTTGGATTTTGACTATTTTTCTTGTTTCGACTAACTCAACGATAATTCGATGTCTTTCAGGTGTCAGCACTCAGGCCACCTCCTATATTAGAATCGTCTTATGATTCTTTTATATATGGTTTCTAACTAGTAGTATCATAACGTAAGCCCTTACATTTTTCAATCATTTTAAATCAAAAACAATCATAAATAACCAAGTTTTTCTTCATTATCAACCAAATTCATTCACTTATATAATGTGGAATCTAAACAAAAAAAGCTCCCGATTTATGATCGGCAGCTTACTAGTTATTCTCGATGATGGTGACGGTGATGCCCTTCCCAATTTGGGATATAGCCGTTTTTCTCCATCTCTTTGAAATGATCCTCCATTTTCTTGAGGATCATTTCGCCCTTTTCTTTAGAGAGAACACCATACTCTATGTACTTCTCAATAAGCTCCTTTTTGGTTTCAAACATTTCTTTATGAAGCTTTTTAATTTCCTTCTTTTGCTTCTCTGTTAATTCGACCTTTAGGACATTCTGCTCGGGTGTTGGTTCGGCTTGGACGGGCGAGAGTAGGAATCCTAGTGATAGAAATATTAGTATAATAGAAGAAACTAGCTTTTTCATTTACTTTTCTTCCTCCTTACGTGTTCTCTAACACTTTCATTTTTTGTATAAAAAGGAAAAAACAAACTGGTAAATGAATCCAAAATAAAAAATGAGGTTAAGCTACCCTCATTTTCCTGCTAAATTGACCTGATTAAACCATCTTTGGAGTAAATGCTTTTTATATAAGCTTGCCATTTTATTTAGAATAAACGAAGGAATCTTTTTCGGAAAAAATGGTGAGAGATAGAATTTATGATAGACCGTTTTAATATCTGACCACTGCTGACAGTTCTTTGTTTGCCTGAACCTGGCTACATCTATGATCATGATTTCATTTTGTGTGGTCACAAGTAGATTTCTCAAATGTATATCCGAGGGGTTGAAGCCTCTTTCTCTAGCTAATTGTAAGGCGAGATCAATTTCCTCAATATGATGCTTTGATACCCGAATCCCCTTACGTAAACACTCGAACAAGGTATCTCCCTGGATAAAATCAATCACAATAAAATTTTCACCTACACCATATAATTCAGGAAAATAGGATATCCCCTTTAATCCTCTATAAATCTCCGCCTCTTCTAGGGCAATATGTTTAAATGAAGGAAAGAAAACTTTTAGTGCATAATTTGTTGATTGGATACGGAATACAAATGCACTTCTTCCTGTTCCAACCAAGCTTAATGAAGAATCTTGATGAAGTAACACAGTATCATTACCCTTTTGCGAAATGATTACGCTAGCAGCAAGTTCAGCATATGATTTCATTTGCTCCCCTCCAAGCGTTCAGAGATTATAATATATATATATATATGATGATACCACCAAAAAAGGCACTTGTACCGTTTAAAGGGCAAAGTACCAAAAGAAAAAGAGGAGTTATAAGGTGTCTGTTTGACGTATGTTCATTGAAATCGTACTTCCAACAAGAAGATTTAAGTCCTCAGCAAGAGATGTAAGTGTATCTGTGATTTCCTTTATTTCGACAATAATGAATGTGCTTACTTACAGAATATATACAAACCTATTTTTCTGTTCGTTTACCCAATCCAAAAAAGCCACCAAAAGTATTTTCTTGGTGGGTCGATTCTATTATTCTTTCCACCGGTTCAATGAATTAAGACTTAGGTTTGTGCTTCTTTTCTACTTCACCATTTAACAGTTGGATGACATCATCCAAAAATTCTTCGGTGAACGTTCCTTGACTAAAGCTGACGAGTCCGCGCAGCGGCATATATTTCATCATAGCTCCCATCATATCTGAACCATCATTATCTTCTAGGGCTGCCCTTGCTAAAGGATTATTCTCGTTCACTCTAGCCAGAATCTCTTGAGCAACGGATCCAAGAATAGGATCTATAAGTAAGTCCCCTACTGTTGTGTTTCGATGAATGGGCTTTCTTATCGGTACAGTTGAGTTTACTCGTAAGGTTTCCTTCAACACGATCTCTCTCGAAGACTTTGCAACTAGTATTTCAAAATCGCCCGTTTCAACGTGCCAATCCTTTATCTGCACATTATAGTAGGCAAATGCCCGCTTATCTAATGTAAATGTAACTGTCTTTTTCTCCCCTGGCTGCAGCTCCAATTTTTCAAAGCCTTTTAATTCTTTGTTAGGTCGAATGACACTGCTACTTACATCTCTAACATATAGCTGGACAATCTCTTTTCCTACTAAGCTACCCGTATTTATGACATCGACAGTTACATTCACTGTTTCATCATCAAATATATCTTTTCGATTGATCCATAGATTCTCATACTCGAAGTTTGTATAGCTAAGTCCAAAGCCAAATGGAAATAAGGGCTCTACGTTTTTCGTGTCATAATAGCGATATCCAACGAAAATTCCTTCTCTGTATTCGACTCGATCTTCTTCTCCAGGGAAAAATAAATAGGAGGGATTATCTTGTAGCGCCTTTGGGAATGTTTCGGCTAGTTTTCCACTTGGATTCGTTTCACCAAACAATAAGTCAGCAATTGCTCCTCCAGTTGCCTGACCACCTAGATAGCCTTCAAGTAGCCCTTTCACTTTGTTGATCCAAGGCATCTCAATGGGTGCACCGTTGCTTAAGACAACAACGAGATTTTTTTGCACATCTGCAACTTTCTCAATTAACTCGAACTGATTTTCAGGTATTCTCATATGTTCTCGGTCATAACCTTCTGACTCATACCTGTCAGGAAGACCAACAAATAGAACCGTAACGTCGGACCTGCCCGCTACCTCTATGGCTTCAAGTACTAGTTGTTCATTTATATCATTTTTTTCAAGCTGATACCCTTTTGCATATAAAACGTTGGTATTCCTTCCAGCCATCTTCTTGATCTCTTCAAAAGTACTATCTATTAATGTTGGAATGATATGAGAGCTTCCACCACCTTGGTACCTCGGATTTTCAACAAATCCTCCAATGATTGTAAGTGTACCTTCTTTTTTCAATGGAAGAACATCATCCTCATTCTTTAAAAGCACCATGCTTTCTCTTGCAGCCTCTCTAGCAAGCTGATGGTGCTCTGCTATTAAATAGCTAGCATTCTCTTTTTTATGATCAACTGCTTTAAAAATCACGCGTAACAATCTCTCAACTGCCCTATCCAAGGTTTCTACTAGAAGAGTCCCATCCAAAACAGCTTCTTTAATCATTTGGTCTCGTTCTCCACTACTAGACGGCATTTCAAGCTCTAATCCAGCACTCAGACCCTTCACCCGCTCGTTGACCGCACCCCAATCAGATACGACAAACCCATCAAAACCCCATTCATTCCTCAAAATGTGTGATAATAAGTAGTCGTGTTCTGAAGCATAGTCACCATTTACTTTATTGTAGGAACACATCACGGTCCATGGCTTGGCTTTCTTAATCGCTTCTTCAAAGCTAGCCAGATAAATTTCTCGAAGCGTCCGTTCATCCACGATGGCATCGATAGACATTCTTCGGTGCTCCTGATTATTAACGGCAAAATGTTTAAGAGATGTGCCTACTCCCTGACTTTGTACTCCCGATATATGATTTGCTGCCATTTCGGATGAAAGATAAGGATCCTCTGAAAAGTATTCAAAATTACGTCCGCAAAGTGGTGACCTTTTAATATTTGCCCCTGGTCCTAAAAGAATAGATACGTCCTCTGCCTGACATTCTTCCCCTAAGGCACTCCCCACTCTTTCAATTAATTTCCGGTTCCAAGTGCTTGCCAAGCCAACAGCAGATGGAAAACAAGTTGCAGGTATACTGTCAAACATTCCTGTATTCCCTGTACGATCGCGTTGCTTTCGTAAACCGTGTGGGCCATCAGCTACCATAATGGAAGGAATACCTAATCGTCCAATTTCCTTTGTATGCCAAAAGTCCAATCCAGAACAAAGGCTAGACTTCTCTTCTAGTGTCATTTGTGAGATCAGTGCTTTTATGTCTCTATTCAAATTTTAACCTCCCTATGTAAAAAACATGCTTGTAATACTGAGACAGCTAAAAAAGGAGCCATTCTAAAAAATCGAGCTAGTTTAGAGTATATGTTGATTGGAACGGAAGGTGCGAGCATCCTGGAGAGGAAATCGACAGGTATATTTAACACATACTTTTTAAAAAGCGGGCTTTTTTAGTTGTCTCGTCTTCCTTATACATATTTTTATTTCAAGGAAAAAATGTGAAAAACAAATTGAATCACAAACCGGGATTGAATTTTTGAATTATTTCTATTTTAATGACTGATATAAATCAATAAAAAGTGAGGGAGTCATTTCAATATAATAGGTAAACACTCCCTGATTCGTATGAAGATATAACAACCCATTTTCTGTTGAGAAGGGTTTATACGAAACATCGTGAACGTCATTTAATTGGAATGTATGTGAGGGTGTAATAATCCGATCAGCATAAAGGTTGATGTATTCAATATTCTCAATGTGCAATTGCTGACAAGCCTGTATTTTTCGTTCGATTCTTAAATAGGGTTGGGAAAACAGTACATTCATTACCTTCCTCCATTGAATTTACATTATTTAGATAGGAACACTAAAAAAGCATTCTAATTTATCTGTTTATGAATATAACCTAAAAGGAATCCATCTACAAAACTTTTAAGTTGACGTTTTGATTTGGGTAACATATAATTATCTCATATTCATATATCTTTAACTTGAGATATACTAACTAAAACTATTTTAACGGGGGATTTTAAAATGACTTTATCAAAATGGGCAGTAGACGTATCACACAGTAGCGTTGATTTTTCAGTAAGACATATGATGATTGCATCTGTTAAAGGAACATTCCACAACTTTAGTGCAGAAATTGAAGCAAATCCAGAAGATTTAACAACAGCAAGCATCAATTTTAATATAGACATTGCGAGCATTGATACACGAAATGCTGACCGTGACAATCATTTACGTGCTGCAGACTTCTTTGATGTAGAAAACAACCCAAACATGACATTCCATTCAACATCAATCGAAGTATCAGACGAAAATGAATACAATGTTACTGGTAATCTATCATTACATGGTGTAACTCGTCCTGAAACATTTAAAGTAACGTTTGAAGGTCAAGGAAAAGATCCATGGGGTAACGAAAAAGTTGGATTTAGCGCAGAAGGTAAGATCAACCGTAGTGACTACGGTTTAACATACAATGCAGCATTAGAAACAGGTGGCGTATTAATCGGCGACCAAATCAAAGTTTCCATTCAAATTGAAGCGGCTAAAGCTTAATAGAAAATCCCCCCTGTAGTTGAGATTCAGCTACAGGGCATTTTTTTATTTAGTTTGGTTGAGGAAACTTGATAAATCAATATTAAGAGCTTCTGCAAGTCTTATACCGTATTCCATGTCCGCACGGATGAAATTACAGATTGCCAATAACTTAGTGTGGTCATTGACATTTTGTAAATCAGTTGCTAGATTTTTGATTAAATTTTCTTGCTCCTCTTTCGAAAATCGTCGGTATAGCTCCCCTGCTTGTTTAAAATCATTTGTTTTTTCATAGCCTCTTCGGACCGTATTTCCGCTAAGTGCTACTTCACTTTCTTGATGGCTAGAATGAGTCGATTCTTTTGGTTCATGTGCAAATCGATTCGGTTCATAATTGACAGATGAGGCCTGTTGCTTTGTTTGCATAAACCCATCCCGCTGATTATTTAAAACAGTAGCATATGGACAGTTTACTGGAATTTGTAAGTAATTTGATCCTAAGCGATGCCTTTGCGTGTCTGGATACGAAAACAATCGTCCTTGCAGCAATTTATCCTCTGATGCCTCGATTCCTGGAACGAACACACCTGGTGAGAAGGCCGATTGCTCTACCTCTGCAAAGAAGTTTTCTGGATTTCGGTTTAACGTCATCTTCCCAACCTTCAGTAATAAATCTTGGTTTTTTTCTGAACTTTTCAGTCTAGAAATCAACTCCAGGGCCAAGGTGTCCGACCCGTCACTATAAATGAGTACGATATCGATAGCTATATGTTCTAAATAGTTAATATCATTAATAGATTCAAAGACTACTAATACAGATATCCATTTACATTTATCCAAGACTTCAGCCTCTATTGGATCCCCAATAAATAAAATTTTCATGCATACCTACTCCTTTTTCGAGTAATGGCTTTTGATGCTACCTACTTTATACTCTCTCTATAAAGCAAACGAAGATACTTTGTTTTTGGATTACTTTTTGTATGAACTCCTTTTTCAGAACCTTATATTAGAGCAAACATTTGTTCTTTTATTTGAAAAGTGGTTATTTTATAATGGAATTAATGTAAGAATGTTGAAGGATCTTCCAGCCTTCTTGGCCATGCATGATAAAAAAAATTGGAGCAATGATGATGTAACACCAATCAACCCCTTATCTTTCGTTCAGTGGAAATGCTAGAGAAGCACTAGAGTTTTACATGGAGCTTCAGGATACATTTTTGGGTGCAAGATTTGGTAAAGTCAAGGATGCATTCGGGGTAACTGGGGATTTGAATTACACGAAGGATTAATTTCCATCCTACTTAAAATAAAACTTTAGAAACACATTGCTTATTCAATAGGATTCACATTAATGTATTGGTCAAAAGTGCTGGCATTTACTAAATGCCAGCACTTTATTGTCTTACTAAACTAAAAATAATCTTCCTCATCTACTCTAATTTCACATGTTCATTGCACAAAATGTATGGTACATTTTGTATATAATGAATATCCCCTTTTTCCCATTTTTTCTAAGCTGTTCAGGAGATCGTTCTTAAACATTTCTTTCTATCGAGCAAAAATGAAACTAAAGTACTTAGCAATCGTAGTAGTTAATGTATTGGCGAAGGAGGATGAACGTGGAAAGTAAAACAAAGAGAATGTTAGGTGGAATTACCGCTGCTGTTGTTGCAGGTAGTTTAGTTGGATGCCAGGGAGCTGATATCCCTGAACAACCGAATGACCCAGATTGTAATGAGTGGGAATGGGATGATGACGACGGTGTGTATGAATGTGAGGACACCTCCTCAGGTTATTATGGCCACTATTTTTATGGGGGATCGTATTATCGAAGTAAATCAGCGTTGCTTGGTAGCTCTTCTTACAAAAATTATAAGAGTAGTTCAAGTTTCCAAGGTGGCAAAGGGTTTGGAAGCGGGCAGAGCTCTTATGGGGGATAGAGTCAGGAACTGCCTTCCTACGGTTGAATTCATCAACCAGGCTTAAGGTCTCTAAAGGGGGAAATGTGCTTTGAGAAAAACGAAGAAAATGATGGCTAGTATATCGGCTGTAGCCTTATTATCCGGAATGACCGGTTGTTCTACGAATGCAGTACCAATAAGCAGTAGCACGGGGAATAACAGTGGGACTTCGACAGAATCAACAAATAGTTCAACAACTGGTCCTGATGATCCATACTGCAATGAGTGGGAATATGATGTTTCTGGAATTTATGAGTGTGAGGATTCGGATTCCGACTACTACGGGTATTATTTTCATAAAGGAACGTATCACCGTGATCGAAGTGATATTTTTTATAACAAGAAAAGCTCACCAAGCATCGGCACCACTAGTGGGAGCAAAAGTGGTACTACTAGTAACAGTGGAACAGCTACAAATAAGAATTCCACTTCTAACAACACCGGGACGATAACAAATAAAAATACCACTACTAACAATGGCGGAACTTCAAAGAGTACGAATTCCAGCTCCACTAGTAGCAACAGTCAATCTACCGTTTCCAGTAGTTCTGATTATGAAAGTGATAGTAGCACGAGTAGTGGATTTGGAAGTGGAACAAGCACTTTTGGTGGGTAATTTTTTAAATTAGAATGGAGGAACTCATACCTATGTTAGATCTTTTGGGGAATTTTTCAATTTATGCTTTATCTGCGTTTGGTGTCTTTGTCATTGCGATGCTTGTCATTATGCTCGCTACACGTCATAAAGAATTTGAGTTAATTGGAAAAGGGAATCAAGCTGCTGCCCTATCATTTGGAGGTAAGCTTTTAGGAGTTGCTCTAGTGCTAGGTTCTGCCATTACAAATTCAGTATCATTGCTTGATATGGTTATTTGGGGCTTCATTGGAATGTTGGCTCAGCTTCTCTTTTTCTACTTATCAGAACTCATAACGATCCGTTTTAGTATTTCAGAAGCCATCGAAAAAGACAACAAAGCAGTCGGAATTCTATTGCTTTTGTTATCTCTATCTGTTGGTTGGATTATCGCCTCTTGCTTGACTTATTAATAGAACGCCTATCAGCAAGCTTTGGTGACATCAAATAATCACCAAAGCTGGTTTGCTAGTGCAAGCTCACTTGTGCAGCTAAATAGAGCGCTCTTCCTTACATTTCAGTTACATAAATAACATAGCATCCTCGGTCCTCGTCAATCTCAGCCGAATCTCTTACCATTTGTCCGAGACCCGGGACTTCTATAATGTCCTTTAACAAATACCGAATCGCTTCCCAATGAGAGTCTAGAGGAAATGTATGAAGTAAACTCATCTCTCCTATTCTTTTAAATGGGCGGATTTCTAAATGAATGCCTTTCTTGTATACAGATTCGTCCGAGTTTTTTTCAGCGAAACCTTTTTCTTCAATAATTAACATCTCATCTAAGCCAGACATTTCATTTGAGAAAAGTTCATATTCTTTTCCGTCCTTTATGAAATACTCACAGAGCTGTCTAGCATAGATTTCATCTGGATTAATTGAATTTGTTGTGTACTCATAAAAGGGTGTAAAAGATGAACCGGATTTTGTGTAATAGACAAGTTTCTGGATCATATAAAGTTCCTCCATATACAACTTTTTACAACCATCATACCACTCTTCCTTCCCCTTAAAAATGAAAAAAGTTTGTAAGACGATAAGCTTTTGTTTAAAATAGCAACCTACTAGTTAGAGGATGATTTAGTATGAACTTTAAAGAAAAACGGCAACATTTCTATTCAAAAATCCCAGAGTTTTGGGCGGATCTGTATGGTCAAGAATATGGACTTTTTGACGTAAAAGTTATGGACGAAGAATTTGCTCATGATACAAAAAAATTCGCACGTAAAGCTGGGCATATATTTTTTAAAACAACAGAGCTTCTTCAGTCCAAAGAAATACCGGATAGCACCTTCTTGCAAATGGGGTACCCAAGTGAAACACTTCCTTTTCTTCGACTAGGCGGAGCTCCTTTCAACACGGTCATTGGACGTTTCGATTCAGTTGTTATTAATCAATTGCATAAAATTCTAGAGTTTAATTCTGACACACCTACCTTCATTTATGAGCTCTTCAAAGTAAATGGCATGGTATGTAAAGAGTTTGGGTTTAAGAATCCAAACGAGCAGGAAGAAACACTATTAAAAAAAACAGTGAAAAAGTCCATCATGGACGCCTTTGCTTTACTTAAACAAAACCATTTTCCCAATATCGTGTTTACCTCCCATAATGAAAGTATAGAGGATCGAAATACAGTCATCTATTTACAAGAGCTGTCTGGGTTACCATCACAATATGTCCCTTTAGATCAGCTTAGAATCATGGAAGGCGAGGCCCTGTTGGACCCTGAAGGAATACCCATCGATGTGTTGTATAGACAAACGTTCCCGATCGAAAGCATGATATTCGACGTGGATCCTGACACTTCTGCAAAAGTAGGAGAACAGTTATTAAATTTAGTGGCATTGAATAAACTTGCCATCATTAATCCTCCAAGTGCCTTTTTAATGCAGAATAAAGCACTCATGTCAGTCATTTGGGGCCTTCATGAAGAGGGCTCTCCTTTCTTCACATCTGAGGAGCATGTTTGGATAGAGGAACATTTCCTTCCGACCTATCTGGAACCAGATCCATTCATCAATCGAGGAGAAAAATATGTTCAAAAGCCTGTGTTTGGTAGAGAAGGAGATACGGTTGAAATTTTTGATGGAACTGGTGCAAAAGTGGATGAAAATCAACATAAAAGCTACTCAAATTATTTGTCTGTCTACCAAAAATTTGTCGAACTACCCACAACCAAAATCCGAACAGAAGCAGGTGAAAGTGAAGGGCATTTTATGGTTGGAACCTTTTTGTTAAATGGTTCTCCAAGTGCCTTCGGTTTTCGTGTTGGAAACCAAATTACGAATAACCTTAGCTATTTTCTACCCGTGGGGATTAATAAATAAGGAGGGATTCATTTGTTTTTCTTTTCTAAGTTTTGGCAGGGTGTAATGAAATTAAGCTTCGCT
The DNA here is from genome assembly GCF_049310945.1 of Bacillus sp. DJP31. Lineage (NCBI taxonomy): Bacteria > Bacillati > Bacillota > Bacilli > Caryophanales > Bacillaceae > Bacillus > Bacillus sp. DJP31. The sequence goes on from NZ_JBMERO010000012.1 coordinate 25,697, forward strand.
TCCGTAGCAGCTATTACTATTTTCTTATTATCCATTTCTGCTGGAGTTTTTTTCATCATTGAACCTGAAACATTCCCGACCTACTTTGAAGCCTTTTGGTATACGATGACAACGGCAACGACTGTCGGATACGGTGACTATTTTCCAACAACTACATTAGGTCGAAGCTTCGGCATGCTTTTCTATATTTATGGAATTTTGCTTCTAACTATTTTTATTGGAAAGATCCAAACTTCTGTCATGCAGTATAAAAAATTAAGGGAGGAAGGAAAAATGGCCTACACGAAAAACGGACATTACATCTACATTGATTGGACGAAACGAACGAAGGATGCAATTGATGAGGTACTAGCTAGTGAGCCAGAATGCCATATTGTCTTAATTGATGAATTGGTAGAAAAGACGCCTTATGAACATAGTCAAGTTCACTTTATTGCAGGAGATCCTTCGGAAGAAGATACCTTGTTAAAGGCAAACATATTACATGCAAAAAGAATCGCCATTTTTTCGGATTGCTCCATTGATTCTCCAACACTTGCAGACGGGAAATCATTGCTCATTGCCACAACAGTCGAATCGCTATCAGAACAACATACTATCAATCTTCATACCATTGTTGAAATAATGAAAGAAAGTAACATTGCAAAATTTAAGCATGTAAAAGTAGATGACTTTATTTTGTCCAATGAGTCCATCTCTAGATTAATGGCAAAAGCCACGCTCCATCCGATGTCTAGCAGTATATTCAATCAATTGCTCGGAAAAAGGTATGGGGAAAACCTTTATGAAATTCGTAAAAAACCACATTGGAAATCCTATCGTGATGCTGCAATTGACTTATTTGATCAAGGCGCGACTCTAATTGCGGTTGGAGATAATATGGATGTTGCACAGCGACCGAATGATTTGCTAACAGACGAGGATGTATTGTACATCGTTACAGACGAAAATGGAATCCGCAAATTCAGGTAAGTTCAAATATAACGTTCTAAAATATAATAATCGGGAAGACCTCGTCAGGTCCTCCCGTTTATTTTTGTTTATTGTAATTTTAACTATTTTGGAAAAGGTAACTTTTATGAGGGGTCTCAACAGAGATAACATGCATGAAAGCATCGGTAGATACTCAATATTATGTATGTACCGTGATGATTTTTTTATTTTCCGAAGCATGAAACATTTATCCAAATAGTTTCGTCTTATTCAGTAGCTAATAATTTATAATGTGTAGTTAGTAGTAAACTGATATAATATTTTCATGGATATATTACTGACAATAAATTGTCTCATATTGTATGAATACCAATACACAATCAAGCAATGGAGTGAAGATATATGTGTGGATTTGTTGCATGCTTAAATACAATTTCTGATAAGGGAATAGATATCGAAAGTGCAAGAATTAAGTTTGAAGATATTACTCATTTAATTAGTCATAGAGGTCCTGATGATTCTGGATTTTATTATGATGACTTTATTAGTATGGGGTTTAGAAGATTGAGTATTATTGATATTGAAAGCGGTCATCAACCATTACCATATGAAAACAATCGTTATTGGATTCTTTTTAATGGAGAAATCTATAATTATTTAGAACTTAGAGAGGAGTTACTAGAAGAAGGATTCATTTTCAATACTCATTCTGATACAGAGGTTATTTTAGCCATGTACAGCCATGTAAAAGAAAAAGTAGTAGATCGTTTAAGAGGAATGTTCTCCTTTCTAATTTGGGATAAAGAGGAATCTGTCCTCTTTGGTGCGAGAGATCACTTTGGAATAAAGCCTCTCTATTACATGGAGAACGACGGTCAATTGTATTTTTCCTCTGAAAAAAAGAGTATTGAAGCTACATTTAACAAGGAAATGCTTAATTATAAGAGTTTGCAACACTACTTAACTTATCAATATATTCCCGAACCCGATACGCTAACAAATGGCATAAATAAATTGTCCCCAGGGCACTTTTTCACTGTTAAACCTGGAGAGTCCATGAAAATCCAAGCCTATTGGAAGCCAAGTTTTTCTCCTCAACTTTTCAAAAGCGAGGATCAGTTCGCACATGATATTAAAAATGTATTAATTGATTCTGTCGCAAAACATATGAGAAGTGACGTACCCGTTGGTTCATTCCTTTCAGGAGGGATCGATTCCACTTTAATTGTTTCCCTTGCAAAGGAGATCAACCCAAAAATAAAAACCTTTTCAGTAGGTTTCGAAGATAACGGATATAGTGAAATTGATGTAGCGAAACAGTCTGCTGAAGCACTTGGACTTGAGAATATCCATCACGTTATCACTCCTGAGGAGTTTATAAACGAACTTCCAAAAATCGTATGGCATATGGATGATCCAGTAGCAGATCCAGCGGCCATTCCTTTATATTTCGTAGCTAAAAAAGCGAAAGAACATGTAACGGTTGTCCTTTCTGGTGAAGGTGCTGATGAACTGTTCGGAGGATATAATATTTATCAAGAACCTAATTCACTAGAGATTTTTAAACATATCCCTGGTTCTGCTAAAAGGATTCTAAACAATCTAGTCTCTTTCTTACCTGAAGGAACAAAAGGAAAAAGTTTTATTGAAAGAGGCTCTCTATCCCTTGAACAACGATTTATTGGAAATGCAAAGATTTTTAATGAAAAAGAAAAAGAAGCCATATATAAATTATACAATGACAAAGTTCACTATACAGACATTACTAATCCGTTGTACAAAGCCATTGAATCCTATGATCCCATCACTAAAATGCAGTTTATCGACATTCATACTTGGATGCGTGGAGATATATTAGTAAAGGCAGATCGAATGACAATGGCACACTCGCTAGAACTGAGGGTACCTTTCTTAGATAAAGAGGTATTTGAGGTAGCATCTCATATACCATCTGGTTTAAAAGTGAAGGATGGTGCAACCAAATATATATTAAGACAAGCAGCAAAAGGAATTGTACCAGACCATGTATTAAATAGAAGAAAACTCGGCTTTCCAGTTCCTATTCGTGTATGGTTAAAAAATGAATTGTATGATTGGGCAGTCCAAACGATAGAACGAAGCCATACAGAACATTTACTAAATAAAAAAGAGATCATCAAACTTCTTGATGATCATCGGGTTGGAAAATTAGATGTAAGTAGAAAGCTGTGGACGATTCTCATGTTTATGGTCTGGTATGAAGTGGTTGTAGAAGACAAATACTCATTTACTTCATCAAATATAAGAAAGTTCACACCTTCATTAGTTTAAGTTTAGTTTAGGACCAATTGTTATCGCCTGACTACCCATTTGTTCCCATGCACGGATAAAGTCTTGTATGGGGGCTTTCCTATTTTTCTCACCTGAGATGGGGTCATTAAAATAAATATAGTTCGTATCATAACCAGTAATTAGTACTGAGTGTTCTCTATAAGTGATTTTAACCTGACCTGTCGGGGTATCCCAGACTTGAAAAGAAGATGGGTCTAACTCTTTATAAGTTGCGTTTGATATAATCCACACTGGGTAACCAGCGGATAAATAGGCTTTTACGCTTTCAAAATCCCTACCTGTAATATCTTGAATTTCTCCAGGTAAAAACCTTTCGGCAAGTTCTTTAATCGGCTTATGATATACACCATAGCCTGGTTTTTTCAAGTTATACATATCACCTACAAATCCATCATTAGGATTACCAAAGTAAACCTTACCAGACTCTTTCCTAAATACAGTAGGATCCTTTTTAACCAATTCGGCTAATTCCATTTTATCTATTTTCACATTTGCATGTTGAAGTAACATAGCAAGACTCGTGACTTCACACCCTCTAGGTAATTCAGGGTACTGCTTAATAATTGGAGCATCGAGTAAAACTTGTTCTTTTATATTTACTTTCCATTCTTTGTCATTTTCAACATTTTTATATGAATAATCATTTTCTCGAGTAGGTTTTTGAGCCATAACAACAGATGTTGAGAGTATTTGATTATCAGAAGATGCTCTTGTTTCAAGTGAAAATAGGGCAATAAATAATGTGAGAAAGAATGCGTTTAGGACATATGCTACTAAATTATACTTCTTGTTTATTTTTTGATTTAATAAATTGTAGGTTAACAGGATGATCATCATTGATATAAGTAGCATGAATACAACAAGCATGTGCTCACCTCAAGAATCATTTTAGACGTTTTTAAGTACTATGTTACCTTACAAGAATTTAAGCAAATAAGATATAACATTATCGATTAGCCAAATCCCGGATATTACCAGGTAGCAACTAAATTTTACCTTCCATTCTCTGAACCCAGCTAGCTAACAAAGGGTAATAATATTTCAAGTTTGCATGTATTTTAATAGCTACCTCTTCGTTATATGTATGTACAGTTAAGTTTCTGTCATTCACCATTTTAAGAGCTAGGATGGTCTCTTCTTCTTGGAACAAGTTCATTTCTCTACAGCTTCGGATAACACTTTTTGGCGATCCTACATCAATTCCTTCGATGTCGTACAAGTACTGTTTTGCTGCTTTCCAGCAAGCTTCATATGTAAACTCAAATCGTTGTATACAAGCATCCCTTTCCACATCATTCGGTTGTTGGATTGAAACAAGCTGTTGTAATAAGTTCAATGCTTTGTAAGCAGATGTCAGTCGTTCTTGAAGTCTCTCCATACGATTCCCTCCTTTTTTATGTTCTGAATAAGAGCAAAACTAGCATTCTCTATATTAACTATATCTACTCGATATGGAATCAAAGATTCCTCCACCCTATCTTGAAGTTCTAACCATTTTAAAGAGGGAATTTCACTGTAGGCTTCTACAGCAATATCTATATCCGAACTTTGCTTTTCATCATTTCTTGCCCATGAACCAAATAAATAGACTTTTACTTTTTCAGTAGTAAGGGTTTCGTTTATCATTGACTTTAGATCATTTAATATTTGCTCACGCAAGTCCATATCCATAGCCAACTTTTCCCCCCCTTATCATTAGGCAACTGGACCTTTAAAATTGACCTTCTTGACATAATTTTTTTCATCTATATGCACCTCTAATACAATCATTCCTTTTTATAAATAGTACCATAAAAATGACTACAGATTACATCGGAATGGTTTTGATATGCTCGGAGGTACATGACCCATTTGGAGCTCATTATTTTTTCTCTGCTATTACAAAAACATAATCCCCTAAATCACTACTATATGAAGACAGTATTTCATCTATTCTCTTCGTTTCAATGTCTGTCTTGAGTTTCTCAACAGCCTTCTTCACCTTCTCTATCCGAGGCTAAATTAGCAAATGTAGAAATTCCGGATCGAACCTTTTCCTCCAGATATAAGGCAGGTTCATATTTTCCGCTATAAAGAAAAAAATCCTGTAAGCTTGGTTGAATTAAAAAGGTTTCATGACCAATTATGCTAAAACTCGTTTCTTTTAAAGCATCGGTTGCGGTTGACAATGCTGGCATTGGCCTGCTAGATTTCTCCATTGCTATAGGAAAATACTCTTTTAGCCAGTACGTATTCATCTGATTTGGAGAAGATGTGAATATAACAATCCTACCCTTTCCTAGGACTCGATAAACGTCTTGAAAGGATTTTAAAAGGTCAACAAGATGATGGATGGCTTACACTTTACCATTTAAAAATTCATTTTAATAAATATAGTATGCACGAGAAGAGTATATGTTCAAATTGATGTTCGCATGTGGACAGGTAAAAACACTGAATAAGGTACCTTATTCAGTGTTTTCTTAAAAATATGAAGTGAAATTCAATCTTAATAGTGGGCTGTCTTTCGATCCTTTAGGAATCTCTCCGGAATTCCAGTAGAATACTGTTTTTCTTTAAGGAACATAACTCCCACCGGAAGTGCGACGATAAAAGTGAAGATAAGGAAAAAAATAAGAGCCGTTGAAAATGGCTGCATTTTTGTATGCAAGGTTCCTGAGTATTCATTGTAGAAATTCGACAATTCCTCGTTTTGTTCTACGTTGGAAAGTGAGAGCTGTTCGTCTTTATCAACTCCGTAAAACACAATTTCTTGCTTATCAAATTTGAACAATGTATCACGCTTTAATTGATAGTCAATAACTGCAGCTACAATTCCAGATTGATATTCTTCAGTTACCGTTTCATCTTCTGGTGTCGCCGGATCATCCTGTGTTACGAGTTTATATACCGTACCATCCATTTGTAGCGATTTGAGTATTTTTACAGAGTTCTCATCATAATAATTCTCAAGACCTTTTGTTCTATTCTCAACATAATTACTAAATTTCTCTTGATGTTCAGGATTAATTTCTGCTAAAGCCGTTGATCCAAAGACCGCAAACCCTAATAAACACAATGTGACAAGTATGTATTTCTTCAACATCCTCACCTCTTTATTCATAGTAATCTCAGGACAAGAGATTATTATCATTATATCTATAACCACCTACAGTATATACCTAAATTATTATAATTTTGGATATTTTACAAAAATATAACCCATTCACTAAAAAAGACTTCCATTAAAAATGAAAGTCTTATGATATAACCGTAATCATGAGTAAGCCCCTCTACTCACGGTTTATCTCCCTCTTTTTCCATTTCCCTTTAAGAGGGTGTTCAAAAAGTCCGGCAAAAATAGCTTCAAATTTCTTCGTCAGCTCTTTTTGTCCTCCTTTTTGAACAGACTCTTTAAGAGAATAATCAAAAAAACCATCATCGTAATTTTTACTTTGCCTTTACCTTCCCAAGCGAGATAGTGACTAACGGCTATCTCTCCTTCCCAAAAGGGAACGGAAACCTGCTTAGAGCAGTGGGACAGGTGAGACTCAGGCAAGGGGCGTTCTCGCCACGGAGGCTCACCGCCCACCCCGGGGAATGGTGCATCCTGGAATGTCATGTTGCTTGGTGACTTCAACCATTTGTACTAGTTGATTGTTCTTTGAGCTATTCGGAAAATAATGTAAGGTTAAAATAACGATACTCATTATGATTCCAATGGTTTTCATAGTAAAAACACCTCCAAAATCAGCATAGCCAAATTCGAAGATGAGTATACTAATCTATAAAATTAATAATCTACCAATAGGTGACAGTATCAAGGATGCCGATGACTACCATAACCCAACCCGCACATATTTGAACATACTTTCCCAGTTTTCTACCCTTTTGTTTAATCACTTTTTCAGCAAGATTAAAATACCAAATACATACAACAGCTAGCAACAATGGTAAGGATGTTCCTATGGCGAATAAACTAGGTAATACGACACCAACTGGAGATGAAACCACCATAGGCATCAGGGTTACAAAGAACAATATGAACATGGTTGGACAGAATCCTAACGAGAAACTAACTCCCATTAAAAAAGAGCCCATCTTTCCATCACTAAGGAACTTTTTAGGTATACTCGCTACTGTCACAGTCCATCTCGTAGAAAACAAGCCGATCATAAATATCCCTATTAGAAGTAGAAGCGGCCCTGTGAGTCTTCTAATCCATGGAAAATACATTGTAAGGGATTGTTGAAACTCACTCCCTAGCATCCAAACTAAAAATCCTAATCCGGAAAACACCACTATTTTTCCAAGGATAAAAAAGAAGACTTTCTTCCATGGTATTGCTTTTTGAATAGACTGGTTCCCGAATAGAGTGATAGCTCCTAGATTCCCAGAAAACTGACAAGGTGACAATGCACCGACTAACCCTAATACAAAGGCTGCAATGATGGGAATACCACTAACTTTATAAAATACATTGAGAAAGGGTTGACTTAGTATATTGCTTATTTGACTGAAGAATTCATACATATCTCTATCCTTTCATCACCACTCTATGATTCATTTACTAAGACTAAAGCGTTAAGCTGAAAATATGTCTGAATAGTAAAGATTGTATTTTCAGTAAGCCGCAAAAAGAGTCGATTTAATAAACAACTTGTTCATGCCGCTTTCCACTTAATTTCAAGTAGTATGCCAATATGATAGAAATAATACTTAACCAAAAAGTGAAATATCCTATCTGGGGAATATAAGAATCTAGAACACTGTAGGTAGGCACCATAAAAAACACATAATCAATGACATCGTTATGGAATGTCCAAACGGCAGCAAGTACAAGATGGATCATCTTATACTTAAAATATGGTGTGTACAAAAGTCCCTGTATCGCCATTGCTCCATGAGAAAGAATCAGCATATAACCTGTCCAATGAAGCGTTCCTAGCTCTATTAGAACTAGGAAATTCATCACTACTGCCCAAATTCCATATTTAAAAAGAGTAACAACTGCTAAAGCTTCAATAAAGCGAAAATTTTTCTTTATCATTAAACCAAATATAGCGAATAAGAAGAATAAACTAGCTGTCGGACTGTCCGGAACAAAGATCAGAAATTTTGCTGGAGTACTAAAAAGCTGTTCTTTATACCAATAATATCCATATAACGTTCCAAGCAGATTAACAATGAATAAAAGCCACACGAATTTTCTATTACCAAGTAATACATATATGTTTCTCATAATCCAAACTCCTTTAATAAGCAATAAACTGATTTCTGACCGTACTTCATTACGAATTCTTCCTTCTTTTCAATACCAGAATGCATATATATATTCCAAATAGGATGATACCTGTTATTGTAATGAATAGCTTCCCTCTTCCATCCCATTCTAAGTAGGAACTTACGGTATACCCCTCTAAAAATAAGGCTGGAATCTTGCCGAATAGTGTAGACAGTCCGAATAAAATGATTGACACTTTACTAAAGGCTGCCCCAATATTAATTAAACCCGAAGGCATAAAGGGAAGTAGTCTTAACGATAATAGTAATAGAAAAGCTTCACTACCCTTTACTCCTAAAAGTCTTCGTATATAAGGAGATTGAAATTCCTTCTTCTGAGAAACTATCTTTATCCCCTTTCTATATAACCAGAAGGATACTAAACAGCCTATAACTTCGCCAATTAGTGATAGGAGCGTCCCTTCCCAAAATCCATAAACATAAATATTTGCCGCAGTTAGAAAGAAACTAGGAATAAAAGCAAAGATACTAATCAACACATTGAGTAAAATACTGATGAGATAGGAGATTTCTTTGTTATTCATGAGTAATTCAATGAGAAATTCACTCATTCTCTATTCCTCCGATACCCATTTATAACCTACTCCCCAGACCGTTTGTAAATGATGTTCAATCGGGAACCCAACCTTACGGAGTTTTTCACGGATATTTTTCACATGTGAATCTATCGTTCTGCCTTCTGTTTCAGCATCAAAACCCCAAACGGTTTCAATGAGATCTTCCCTGGTATACACTTTGTTTATATTCTGAAGCAGGGTGCCAAGTAAGATAAACTCCTTTGGGGTCAGTAAAATCCCTTTTCCTTTATAACTAACTTGCATGGAGTCTTCGTTCCAGACAAGTTCCTTGAATACTACCTTACTCTGACTTTTTACTCTTCTTAATACAGCCTCGATCCTTGCTAGTAACTCTTTTTCATCAAATGGTTTTGTCATATAATCATCAGCACCTAATTGAAGGCCTCTTACTATATCATTTTTTTGGTCACGAGCTGTAAGCATGATGATTGGAACCGATGAAAATTCCCTTATTGCCCTACAAGTGGTCCAACCATCCATTCCTGGCATCATCACATCTAAAAGGACGATGTCAACCATTTCTTTTTCCAAAAGAATTAGGGCTTCTTCACCTGAATGGGCTCTTTGGCATTCGAAATGATACTCTGATAATTGTAGGGCAATTAAATCTAACATTCTTTGCTCATCATCAACAATTAATACCCTTTTCATCTTATATGCACCTATCCAATCTAATCGTTATGATCGTTCCAGCATTAAGAGTACTTTCAACCCAAATCATTCCACCATGTGCTTCAACAATCTCCTTGGCTATCGACAATCCTAAGCCCGTTCCCCCAGAGGACCTGGACCTGGACTTATCTACTCTATATAACCGCTCGAATATATACGGTACATCACTTTCTGGTATTCCGATTCCTTCGTCCATAATCTTAATAATCACATGGTGCTTATCATTTTCAAATGAAATAGTAACTTGTGTTTGTTCATCCGAATATTTCAATGAATTGTCTAGAAGATTCGTAAATACTTGCTCAAACCTTTCTGCATCTAGTTCCACTTGTATAGCCGAATCTCCATCAAGTTTTATCACGATTTGTTTCTGAAGGTATGTAGGCGTAACTTTTCGAACAATCTTTTCTAAGAATGTATGCAAGTTAACTTTTTGTTTACATACTTGAAAAGAGTGCTGATCAACCTTTGCTAGTTCAAATAAAGTATGTATTAATTTTGCTAAATTGGTTATTTCTTCTTTTATGATCGCTAAATATTGGTCTCTATCCTTATCACTAATTGAGGATCTACTCGCCACATCTGCATACCCATTTATATAAGTAAGTGGCGTTCTTAATTCGTGAGCAATACTTGCTAAGAATTCATTTCTTTCTTTTTGTAAACGGTTTAAATCAGTGGCTAGCTTTTCAATTGAATGAGCTAATTCACTTAATTCATCGTTTGTTGAAACATTCAATGATACGGTAAAATCACCCTGACTTAGCCTTTCTGTTGCTTGTTTCATTCGAATGAGCGGATAGGTGATTGACCTTGTAAAAATAAAGATTGAAACAATAGTGAGTAGGATTGTCACTGCACCTATTGTCTGAAAATGATTTCGTAAGCTTTTTGTCATTTCATGAATAGACTCGGTCCCTTTAAACATAAAAACTAAACTAACCTGCTCTTTTGCTTGAATTAAAGGAGATACAGTCGCGATGTATTTCCTTTTCCGCCAATCTCCCTCTACAATCAATCCATTTCTCGGTATATTTCCTAAACGTATTGCATCTTCAATATATTCATCGTACTTTCCTTCCTTCTCAGATGCAGCAAGAATTTTCCCGAACATGTCTGTAATCACTACATCAGTCTCAGCCTCAGACTCCATTAAGGCAACGTGGAATAGAGTTTCTTCATTGTTATGTTTTTCCAACACATTCCGGTGACTATTGCCTCTAGCTCTTAATTCTTCCATCTCCTCTTGAATTCTTGAATCCTGCAAACTGAAAAATAAATAAATCGAAAAAATAGACTCAAGTGTAATGACCACAATAAAGAATAATATTCCGAGCTTGATTGAAATTCGATTCATAAAAACAACCCTTTACCTTAGTAGTATAGATAAAAAATATGGAGGAGTTATGGAGGCTAAAAATGATAGCAAAAGACTGTAAGAATGTCCTTACAGCCTACTTTTGACTATTGCAGAATGCCTTCTTTTACTAGTTCATTCCATGTTGTAGCTCCGTCACTTGATAGATAGACATTTCCTTTAAACGTAATGAAAACAAATTCTTCAGCATTTAGAGGATTTTGTGCTACGTACATAACAGCATCTTCTTTCATTTCTGGTAAATCCATTTGTTGTTCTTTGCCGTCTGAAATGGAGTGTTTGACAAGAACAGATTCTTCTCCAAAGGCTCCATACCACAAGGAATCCTCGGACAAAAACACAGAGGTCCCTTGTTTACCATTAGTTAGCAAAGAAAAGCTTTGACCTCCATCTTTTGATTGGTAAATACCTTCCTGACTAGCAGCTGCGACCATATTGCTGTCTGTTGGATGGACAGCCAAGCTAAAGATTTGTTCTCCTAAATTGGATGCTTCTTTTTTCTCCCACGTTTCCCCATCATCCTGCGAGGAGTACAAACCAATATCCATTTTTGAGTTCTTTTGTTCATTTAAAATATAAACAGTATGACTTTCATATCCAACACCCATTGCATGAAAATCGCTTTCTCCCTCGAAGTCCAAGTTTTCAATACTTTGACCATTATCATAGCTCCTGCTTACTCCTAATGGGTTAGTGAGATTCACTCCGTCACCGGGATGACCACTAGTATAAAACCCTTTATCCACGGCATTGAAACCCATATAGTCATTATTATTTTCTTTTGTACGATACCATTTTCCATCTTGATAAACCTTTAAGCCGTCATGAGAAGCAAAATAAATAGCATCCTTATTTCCGGCATAGCCCAAACCATGGACATGTTCAAGTTTCCCCGTGAAAGGCTCATAAAAATCATCGGTAGACATAAGGGCAGATTTATCCACATTTTCCGAATCCACTTTATCCTCTTCAGGAGTTGTTCCTTCGTTATTACCACAGGCTGTTGTTATCATTAAAATAACTATTATTACTATAAACAATAAATATTTACTCAATAGATTTCCTCCTATATGTTTTATCACAAATACGTATGTATAAAAGATAACAATAAGATGTGGAGTTTGTATGGAGGTCTTTATCTACCCCTATTATTATCCTAAAAATTATATATAACAACCAAAAAGCCGATTTACATGTGTAAACCGGTACAATTAATCGATTAAATTAGCCTGAATTATTAGTACTCTTCATTTGATGTTTACGCTGCCCGTAAAGAGTCATGCCCCGAGGCTTGTACACGGAAAGTATCGTGGTCACGAGCAACACGAACAGACCTCCACCGGCATGAAGAAGTTGGCTCTGCAGTCCAACTAGATTGATGCTGTCCGACTCTGCAACTACACCTGCTAGGAAACTTACAGTCGGCATAGTTTGTAGTAAAACGCTGGTTGCAATTATCGTTAGTAGTAGTTTAAAAAGGACCCAATAGTGCCTGAACAATCCCCATTGGGTGCCAAGTGACATGACAAGTCCGGTCACGAGTGATGCGATGGCCAACGGAACAATAACATACCAGCCGATCAACTCCATCGCAATCCAGACGGAACGCCCCATCTGTGTATTTTGGCTGGTCATAGCTGCGACGACGAGAGCAAGGTAAGAAACAACTACACCTAGCCATCCGACCGACGAAGTGACATGGATGGTGAGTGCGAACTTGCGGAGGCGGGGTGTCATAGCCATCAGTTGCCACCTTCGGTTGTTGTCGGATCATCAGATGGTAAATGGCGGCCAGGTCCGTGTTCTCCTGTGAACATCATGGTGACAACCAGTAGGGCCAAGATGACAGCAATGACCCCAAAAACCTTCACCCATCTAGGTATGCCGGTGGTTAATTTATCGTCAGACTTACTTAGGTCCTCATCTTGCATCAGTCCTGATACTCTTTTTATCATTCAGATATCTCCCTGATTGTTTTCGAATCACTTTAATAGAAGATGAGTTGGAGACTGCTTATTTCTGAGCTGATAGCTCATTTCCTGTTACCCATTTATGATTTTTCACTTCTTCTCCATCATTAGTTGGAGTGTAATCGATCATATACACTGTTGTCTGTTCGGCTGAATCAACAACAGCAGTTGCACCTTTCATACCTTTCATATGTTCAGTCTCTAGTGTCACTTCAGCTCCAACTGCAAATGGTTCTTCTCCAGCTTCTTTAAGCTCTTCGTGAATCACCCATTCATGATTCTCTACTCTTTTCCCACCAGTTGTTGGATCATACGAAACCGCATAAACGGTGGTATCATAAGCACCTACAATTGTCGCTTCAGCCCCTTTCATACCTTCCATATGATCTGCTTCTAAAGTAGCTTTCTCCCCCACTTCATAGGTTGGGCTTTCAGCGATTTTCAACCCTTCTGGTACTTCTCCCGTGCTAGAATGGTTCATATTTCCATGGTCCATGCCACCCTTGCTGTCGCTCTTTGAATCCGTGTCATTGGAGCATGCACCCAGAACTAGAATAGTAGCTGCAATCAATATCGTGGTCACTCGTTTTTTCACCATTTAAATAGCCTCCTTGTCATTTGATACCATCTTACAATGTAAATGTGCAGAAAATATGGAGTAAGCAAAACATAGTTCCAAAAGAGCACTTTATTTTTACCAGCTTACCACACTAAACAAAAAGCAACTCTAATAGAGTTGCCTTATCCTTACACCACTTTTATAGTTCCTCTCATCCCTGCTTCATCATGTCCAGGAATTGTGCATCTAAATACAAAAGTTCCCGCCTCTAGAACAGTGAAAACAACTTTCCCTTCAGTTTTTGGTGTTAGATGTATATGAACTATATTTTTACTCCCATGGTTATGTTGGTTAGAAGATGAGAAAATTTCTACATTGTCGGTCTCAATTTCTAGGTCATGTTCGACTTCACCTACATTGTTAAAGTGGATGGTCACCTTCTCGCCCTTATTGATTGTTAAAGAATTAGGTGAATAGCTAAACTCATTGGCATCAAGTGCTATGGTATTCCCTGAATTGGTTGCACTCATTTCTTTATTAGTAGAATGTCCTTCATGTGTGGAATCATTCATTTGTCCATCCCAAATTGGACCTTGTAGATTAGATGAAAATATTATAATGCCTATTATCAGTAGGAGTGCAATAGGATTTTGGGTAATCTTTATAAATCGAGTTCGAACTGCATGTTCATTCTTGTTTAGGATTGAAATAAGTAAGAACGAAATGATCAAACAGAATATAAATAGGATTCGTGTGGTCAACTCATGATAAGTAGGATGTATCATTTCGCCTAACATGGCCCCCATCATTCCACCCATAAGTCCAGATAGTATTCCATCAAGAAGTCCCATAATCCCGACAGAAACACCTGAAAGTGCGCCAACAATTATGCCAACACTTGCACCTATTGCAGTGGATATGAATAAGTCACCCTTAAAGAGGATACCTGCAATGACTCCAGTAGCCAATCCCATTACCATACCCAAAGCCATGGCAACCATCATCCCGGACATTAAAGTGAGCTTCCTTCGATTTAATAGGGAAAGAAATACAATACCTATGGCTAAAACCGTTAGAAAAAATATGACCATCAGTAAACTATTGCTCAACTATGTCTCCTCCTTTATTTTTTCTTAACTATATGAGTACAAGCAATGAATTATACTTTTCTTCCTATATCTTGCTTTTTTCACTTGTTTTCTAAGTACAGTATTCTTCCAACTACATCCACCTTAAGAAGTAGATTAATCTACCGATAAACACCTTAGCTAGTTTTTAACGAATGTGTGGGGATGAAGGAATGAAAAGTTTAAGCATAAAGAAATTAAAAAGGTTATTGGCACTGTCTATATTTTTGCTTGTCATTCTATTAATCTATGTTAGTTACTTAAAGGTTAAAGTTGACCATCTTCCTTTAGCTAAAGAAATTAGTTCGTATTTTATTGAAGATGCTCGTGCTATAGATGAGAATAATACTAGTATAGTTAGCAATGATGGCGAGGGAGACAATGAAGAGCAACTTGATCATTTACTAGATGTAGAGGGAAGAGTCTCTGAAGAAGAAACACCCGAAAATGAAGCACTTCAAAGAGATGCAATTATTGATCAAAATAAAATTGACACAACCTCTGAAATCGAGATAAAGACTCCTACGATTGATAGAAATAAATTTCATAGTACGTTTGGTAGAGAGGTTGTATTTATTTATTTTTCTCATAACCGTGAATCATTCTTGCCGTATTTTAATAAAGGGACCCTTCCGGAAAATGCTTACCATTCAGACTTCAATGTTTCATTAATTGGTGAGCGTTTAGGAAAAGCTTTAAAACATAATGGTGTCTGGAGTTCAGTAAGTGAAGTTGATATCATTACTATGCTAGATGAGAGAAAGTTAAACTTCAATAGTTCCTATCAAATGTCCAGGGAATTAGTGGTGGATGCGAAGAGAAATAACCGAAATCTCGAGCTCTTTTTTGATCTACACCGAGATTCTTTACCAAAAAAATATACAACCATGAACTTTAATGGAGAACCTTATGCTAAAATTTCATTTGTTATAGGAAGTGGTCATCCAAACTATAAAGAAAATCTTGCTTTTACAAATGAGCTTAATGATAGGATTAATCAAACATACCCTGGATTATCTAGGGGAGTCATTATAAAAGATTCAAGTCAAGGAAACGGTGTCTATAACCAGGACTTATCTCCGAGTAGTGTGATTATTGAAGTGGGGGGAGTAGATAATACGATTGAAGAGCTCTATCGAACGGCGGATGTATTAGGGTTTGTAATTGGTCAATATTATTGGGGAACAGTGAATTGATTAAGGTTCTTTTCTAAGTGAAAAATTTTTTCTAATGAACTTTTTATAACCTACCACAAAGGATGATGCGGTAGGTTGTTTTACATAATTATTCATTCGTTTTCCTTCTACTCTGGTTCATGTACATCAGGATTTGCTGGTTCTTCAATTTCCACCACTTCGTCAATTTGTAAGTAGGCTACTTCTTTGCCAAGATAGTCCGTTTTACTGAGTGTTCCCGATACTTTTACCCACTGGTCTTCATCCAGGTCAATCGCGTTAGATGCTGTTGAAAGTAAGCCATGTATAGCCTCTCTCTCCTCTACTCCTCGTCTACCCACCACAAATTGATTTTCTAAAAAGCCTTCTTCACGATAAATAAAACCAATAAGTTCTATTTTTTCACCCACAAAACTTTCATAGTATCTATCAATAACGTACATTAACGAAGTAAAGTTCTCGTCTGTAAATACAAGCTTATCTAATAGTAGGTACTCATTTTTCAGACTCTCATAATATTCTGGTGACAAGCCATGCGAATCATGTTCCTCTTTAGGTTGTTCTTCTTCGTTTAGTTTTTCCAGATAGGATTTGGGATCCTTTAGATATGCATTGGCTTTGTCCTGATTGATTGTCTTTTCATCTTCCTTAAATAGAATTAGGTTTGTACCTAGTGCGGTTAGTATAAATACAATCAAGGCTGTTAAAATCACTAATGTTTTTTTCATAGCTACCTAACCTTTCAACTTCTTGTGAATATAGTATACAGGCTTACACTGTAAGGTTCAAAGCGTGAGAATTTTTGAAGAGGAAGGAAAGCTCATCGATTAGCCTTTAGTCCGACTAAATAGTTTCACCCCGGGGAATTTTGCATCATGGAGTGGAAATCAACAGGTATTTTAGCACATTTTTTTAAAAAAGGGACTTTTTCAGCAGTCTCGTAATTTGTAACGTTGTTTCTTTTTGTGCATGACTCATCATTCTTCTTCCTCTAAATATACCGATAGGGGGTATGTTTTATATCAAAAGAAAAGTGCTAATTAAGCACTATTATGCAAGATCGTAACCTTGTTCATCTATTGTTTCTTTGATTTGGTCTAGAGTTACTTCAGTAGAGTTAAACTGAACATCAACCGTTCCATTTTCTAAGTTTACCTTTACTTCATTTACACCCGATAATTTACCTACACTACCTTCAATTGCATTAACACAGTGACCACAAGACATACCATCTACAGTTAATGTTACTTTTTCCATTATAAGCACTCCTTATTTTTTCATTAATTTTTGAACTGTGATTAAAAACTCATCTAAAACCTCTTGATCGCCTTCTTGAATTCTTTCTACAACACAGCTCTTTAAATGCCCTTCCAAAAGAAGCTTTCCAACACCATTTAAGGCAGATTGAATAGCAGAAATTTGTGTGATCACATCGTCACAATAGGTGTCCTTTTCAATTAAGCCCTTGACTCCTCTAATCTGACCTTCTATACGGTTCAAGCGACTGATTAAGTTTTTCTTGGTTGTGTCTGAGTGATGACTTTTACGACCATGCTCTTCAGGAGAGCAGCATTCTTCATTTTGATTAGGTTGATCCATTGTCTAACCGCCTCACACTCTTTGGCTTGACTCGAAGTAAACGAAGACTATTTAAGGTAACAAGCAGGGTTGCTCCCATGTCTGCAAAGATTGCAATCCATAATGTTAACCAGCCTGGAATAACAAGCAATAAGGCAAGGAGCTTAATGCCGATCGAGAATGTAATGTTTTGTTTAATGATGGCTAGTGTTCGTCTACTTAAATCGATTGTAAAAGGTAACTTGCTGAGGTCATCCCCCATTAAAGCAATGTCAGCTGTCTCCAAAGCGGTATCCGTGCCTGCTCCACCCATTGCAATTCCAACTGACGACGCTGCTAAGGCTGGGGCATCATTTACACCATCACCCACCATTGCAACCTTTTTGTATTTCATTCGTAATTCCTTGATGTAGTTCAGCTTATCCTCTGGCATTAATTCTGCTTTAACACGACTTACTCCTGTATACTCGCCAATTGAAGCAGCTGTTAATTGGTTATCACCTGTCAACATGATTGTTTCTTTAATACCTAACTCATGGAGGCTTCTAATCATCTCTTGACTGTTTTCTCGGACTTCATCAGCGACAGCAATAAGTCCAATCACTTGATCGCTAGTGCCGATTACCATGACGGTTTTACCTTGTGATTGAAGGTTCTTAATTCGGTTTGTAAGGTCCTTACTTAATTGATTTCCTAGTAACTCTTTGAAAAAACCTGGACTACCCACAAAGTATTGAATTCCTTCAACTATTCCTTTTACACCTTTGCCTGTAATAGAAGAAAACTCTGTTACCTGTACGGACTTGTAATTCAAGCCTTTTTCCTCAGCTTTTTTCATAATGGCTGATGCTAATGGATGCTGTGATAAGTTTTCTAGTGCGGCTGTGGATAGCAATAACTCTTCTTCAGTATGAGAATTCATTAAAACAGTGTCAGTAACAGCAGGAATACCTTTTGTTAACGTACCTGTTTTATCAAAAGCAATAGCCTCTAATGCCCCCGCTTCTTCTAAATAAATTCCACCTTTGATAAGAACTCCATTTCGAGCGGCGTTTCCAATGGCGGTTACAATCGAAATAGGCGTCGAAATCACTAAAGCACAGGGACAACCCACTACAAGGACCGCCAATCCTTGATAAATCCACTCGCTCCAATCACCATTTAGAAATAACGGAGGCATGATCCCTACCCCTAAAGCCACCAACATAATTGCAGGAGTATAGTACTTGGCAAATTTCTCGACGAAGGCCTGTGAAGGGGCTCTTTCTGCCTGTGCCTCTTCTACAAGGTGGATAATTTTTGCAATCGTCGTATCCTCCACACGCTTCGTTACTTCAACTTCTATTAAACCTTCCGCGTTTAAGGTTCCTGCAAAAACGTCATTGTTCACCATTTTTAGTACAGGAATGGACTCTCCGGTAATAGCAGACTGATTGACGGAGGATTCTCCTTTAAGAACTTTTCCATCCATTGCAATTTTTTGACCAGGTTTAACAACCATGATATCGCCAATTTCAATATCGTCGACTGAGACCATTTCCTCCTTGCCATTTCTCCTAATTAATGCTTCTCTTGGAGAGATATTCATCAAAGACTGAATGGATTTTCTGGCTTTATCCATCGAATAGGTTTCAAGTAGCTCACTAATGGCAAAAAGAATAACGACTGTGGCCCCTTCACCCCATTCTCCTATAAAGGCAGCTCCAATAATAGCAATGGTCATTAAGGTTTTCATATCAAATTGAAGCCTAATTAAGTTTTGTAATCCTGCTTTAAATAAGCGTGTACCACCGACTAGAATGGAAGTTACATAAGCTAATGCTGAGCCTAAGCTCTCCTCGCCATTCATTTGACCAGCAACCCAGCCCAATAGGAGAAAAGCAATAGAAGCAATCACTGTCGAGTATTGTTTATAGAAAGATTTTCTCTTAACTTCAAATCTTTCCTTTTCAGGTACAATTTTTAAATTTTCAAATGCCCCTGCTTTTTCTAAGTTTTTAATAGTTGTTTGACCATATACTGTTATCTTAGCCGCACCAAAATTAACCATTGCGTCTGTTACACCATCCAGGTGTTTAACGTTCTTTTCGAACGTTGCCGCACAGCCAGCTCAGGAAAAACCTTGAACACGATAAACATTCTTATCGACAGCCTTTTCGAAACTATTATCCACGTAAAGCCACCTCCTTTTGATGGGCGAGTGCAATTAGCATGAGCTGCTGAACGTGATCATCATCAAGGGAATAGAAAACTAACTTCCCTTCTTTTCTATACTTTGCCAGACCCAGTTTTTTTAATTGGCGTAAATGATGGGAGGCTGTTGCAACTGAGCTTCCCACAATATTGGCTACATCACAAACACAAAGCTCTTTTTCCAAAGCAAGTGAATAGGTTATTTTAACTCTGGTTTCATCAGATAAGGCTTTAAAAATTCTAGAGACCTCTAGTGTATTCTGTGTTCCTAGGCCTTGTTTAACTCGGTTTACTTTATTTTCATCAAAGCATGTAATTTCACAAATGTCTTGTTCCTTCAATTTCAACACTCCTACTACATTCAAAGTTTCATTTGAATATAGTATACAGAATATCAATAATATGTTCAAACAATTGTTTGAATGTTGTTAACAAATGTACAAAGAACCGCCGAGATGTTTACTCAGCGGTTTCACAAGGTTATTTACAATCACAGTATTCTTAAATAACAAAGAAGGATAGAACGATTAAAAAAGTCCACTTGTCCGTTTGAATTAGATTACTATTTTTTTAGAATTTCCGATCATTCGGTACTCTAGTTGGTTGTTAATTCTGAGTTGTCTTTTTATGGACCCGTGTTCTTCAAGAAACCATGTGAAAATTCATGACTCCTCATTTGAAGAAGTCCCTTCCTCTTCAAGGTGACCTGACTTCTTAATTTTTGTTTGGATGTACTTTTGGTTGAACTCAGAGCTATCGCCCCATAAGGATTCTCTTCCAGAAACTTGTAAACCTGATTTTTTTAAGGCGTCCAATTTCTTAGGATTGTTTGTCATGAGTGTGACTGGCTTAGAACGAAGAGCCTTCAATACCTGGATCGCATCACTATAATTTCTAGAATCGTCAACAAAACCGAGACTTTCATTTGCTTCAACAGTATCATATCCATTTTCTTGGAGTACATAAGCCATCGCTTTACTAAAAAGTCCAATTCCTCTACCTTCATGGTTTGCTAAATAGAACAATGCGCCTGTCCCATGATCGATAATCATCTTCATGGATTGCTTAAGCTGGAAACCACAATCACAGCGTTTACTTCCAAATATATCACCTGTATGACAAATAGAATGCATTCTGATGATTGCCTCATCCGCATATTCAAAATCACCGTATACTAACACACTGGATTGCTGTAATTCAGCTAAATTAACGGAAGCTAATTTCTCGATAATTCGTTCGAAATCCTCTGTCACCTCATTGCAATTTAGCCAACAATACCATTTAAAGACGACTGTTTCACCAAATAGATTAACAGGAAGTCGAATTGGTCCAACAAGATAAATGGCCCCTTTTTCTGTCTTAATCAATTGAATTTTTTCTTCTAATACCCCAAGAACTTTTGAATCGAGCTTCACTTGTATCATTTTGTACATCGCCCTTTTTTAGCTTAGTTTGTAACGATTACTTTATTACATGCAGGGAGTTTTTAATTGTGTACTTACTTATAGAGCCTGTTCAAAAAGGAGGACAAAAAGAGCAAAGAAGTTCAAGGAAGCGAAGTCTTGAGCTTCCTGCACGTATGTTTTGTATACGTGAGGAGCGGAAAAGACGAGCTGACGAAGAAATTCGAAGCTATTTTTGCCGGACTTTTTGAACATCCTCTTATATTCAAACATATTCTTTTTCTAATTCCTACCATGATGTCAGTTTATATTGGAATCTTCCTTGTGTATACCGGGTTACTTTTTTAGAGGATCTGTTTTAACAAATACTAAAGTAGGTACTGCATAATGATTAGATAGAGCCATACTTCATTGAAGTATGGCTCTCTTACGTTTGACTTAGGACTTTAGTACATCATAATCAACATAGTATTCCCCATCGATCTCGTAAACCCAAATCAAATCGAATTAATCTTAATAAACATCACGTTGGTAACGTTTTTGCTTTTGTAAATCATTAAGGTATGCTTCGGCTTCTTCTCGGTTCATACTACCTTCTTTTGCAATTATGTTTATTAATGTTTCATGTACATCTTTTGCCATATATTGCTTGTCACCACAAACATAGAAGAAAGCTCCCTTTTCTAACCATTCAAACAATTCTTTGCTCTTTTCAAGCATTAAATGCTGTACATAAACCTTTTGCTCAGAGTCACGTGAGAATGCGACATCTAAATTAGTCAATACACCATCTTTTTGATATTGCTCTAACTCGTTCTGATAAAGGAAGTCCGTCGCAGAACGCTGATCCCCATAAAACAGCCAAGATCTACCCGTTACTTTATTTATAGAACGCTCCTGTATAAATGAACGGAATGGTGCTATACCTGTCCCTGGTCCGACCATGATAATATCTATATCAAGGGATTCCGGCAGGTTAAAATGTTTATTTTGCTGAATAAATACTTGAAGCTCATCTCCATCTGAAATACGTTCCGAACATAAGACAGAACAAACTCCTTTTCGTTCACGTCCGTGAGCCATGTAACGTACCGCACCAATTGTAAGATGGACTTCATTAGGATTTGCCGTGATGCTGCTCGCAATTGAGTATAGACGTGGTGGCATCTTTCTTAAAAGGGACACAATTTCCTGAGCAGAAGCACTCCAAGGACCAAAGTCACGCAACAAATCCAGTACGTCACGACCAATGATATATTCTTTCAACTGGCTTGCATTTTCAACAGTAACGAGATTGTGTAACTCCTCGTTCTGAGTAAAAGCAACTGCTTGTTGTAGTATTTTTTTCGTTAATAACGTTAATTCAAAATAAGTTATTAGGGCTTCCTTCAGTGGAAGTGTTTCGCCATTTTTATTAATAACAACAGCTTCCCTCTCATCCCACGCCATCTCTTTTATAAGAGAAGCAACTAATTCTGGATCATTTTCAGGAATAATACCAAGGCAATCACCTGGATCATAAGTAAGCCCTGACCCTTTTAAGGATAACTCAATATGCCTCGTTTCTTTACTTGAACCTGTTTTATTTAGATTACTATTTTTGAGAACCTTCGCTTTATATGGGTTGGTCCTTGAATATGGTGTTCCAACGATCTTGTTATCCTCTGTAGAATCTGGATTTGTCATTGTCGTTTGCATAGTCTTCACCTCGAGTTTTATATAAAGTAAAAATGAATGAATAAGATAATCATTGTTACCTATTCCATTATAACGACTTTTTACTTTGAAGGCTATCTTTCAAATTATAAGGTGATCTTTTCTAACATTTGTAATTAAAGTATAACAGTAAGCCTTTTACTAACAATTTAGACACATGATCCTATAAAAAAAAGTAAAAACAAAAAAACGTAGGGATGCCAAAACCCCACGTTCACCCTTCCTTATTTGATAATAAACTCAGCAACTGTATCCTTGCCATTCCCGATTGAGAAGGTTGTAAAAGTAACTTCACTTCCTATTCCCACTTCTTCTCCTTCAATTTGAGCAGTTGCATCCTCCGATATACGGTAATTTACATCTTGACCATCTACTGTAATAATAACCTCAACATTCGCCTCAATACTCTTTAAAGTGCCAACTATTTCAGGAGCGTCTTGCCCTGCAAGCATTATTCCACTTGCATTGCCTGATGTCCCTTCCCCACTTGTATTATCTTGTTCTACGCTAGCTCCACATGCACTTAAAATGGAGATAACCAAAATGCTAACAAACATTAAAGTCACTTTCCTAAAATTCATCACAATATCTACCTCCTAATTTTGCTGTACAATTAATTAGTCGGTAAAAATGTGAAATAGTTTCAATTTATTATTTTTGAGTATACTCTTCACTTTTGTATTCTAAAAGATCTCCCGGCTGACAGTCTAAAGCCTTACAGATTGCTTCTAACGTGGATAGTCGAATTGCTTTTGCCTTTGCATTTTTCAATATAGAAAGGTTAGCCATTGTTATTCCAACCCTCTCTGAGAGTTCTGTTACACTCATTTTCCTCTTAGCCAGCATCACATCAATATTGATTATAATTGCCATTGTTTTCACCTCAGACTATTAAGTCGTTCTCTGATTTTATATCGATGGCTTCTTGTAAAAGTCTTTGAAGAACAGCCGCAAAGACAGCAATCACCAAGGGAGCAAAAATCATGACCATACCGATTAGTATTAGACCCGGTGCGTCATCAATCTCCGCTAAGATATAGACGAATGGTAAGGCTACCACATACAAGCCACTGATTATGATTGCACAGATTTTGATTTTCTTTAGAGCTCTTACAGATAATTCCGAGAAAGCTTGGTTCTTGTCAATATAGCTTAAAAGGTTAAAAGATTGATACAAAGCAAAGTAAAACGGGATCGCAGAAACATACATAACCATTAAAAGGCCATAAACCACAAAAGCCACATCTGAACCTCGTTCTGCTGCTTCATTTGCTTCATTGGCTATCTGAGGCAACAAAAATAGACACAAAGCAAGAACTGGAATACCAATAAAAACAACAGCCACCTTTAAAAAGAGTGTTGAACTTCGTTTCATAAAAAGCACCTCATTTATTTATTATTCATTTGAATGTAACACGGATTTTATTGTTTTGCAATAAAATAATATTACTTATCATTAAACCGTTATTGTTTGTAGTCTATCTATGGGTATTTGTATGTAGGTAAGAGAAGATTTTAAATTGGGGAATTTCGTCGTATAACTCTCTGACATAGATTATGGTATCTCCGTATGTTGGATGACCTTTAAATGGTATGGTGGCAAGTAATAAATCCATGTTGTCTTTTGCTCGCTTTTCTTTATAGTTGATGATTTCAAAAAATCCATTAGTTACCTTGGAGAAATCTTGCGACAAATCAGCTATTCTTCTACGTCTACTATATTCTTTTTCCATCACTTACTACCTAGCTCAGTGTTTATTTCTTGTAACTCTTCCACCAATGCTTCCCATTCAAAGTAGTCACTAACGCTTTCTACTTCATCCCAGTGCTTATTACCCTTAATAACATCTTTGTAGACTTTTTCAAAAGGTTGATTGTTGTAATTTTCTTCAAACTTCTTTATTTTAATCATAATTTTTTCGCATCTTCTACTAAGTGAATTTTCTCTTTCTAGATAGGCATTAGATAACAGTTGAATTCTTGTCATGAGATCTGCATCTTTCAATATCTCTATTACATGTAACGGTATTTGTCGATGATTTGTTGTTTCTACAATTTCTAACTGACCATTCTTTCCGTATCTGTGAATAGTTTGATGATTGATACCAATTCTTTCGGCAACTTCATCAACTGTCAACAAATAGGATCCATCATATAAGTATTCTAATTTCCCTTTTGTTGTAATTGAGAGGAAAAAAGCATCCAGGTAGAATTTAATAACCCCTAGCTCTTTAGATGTTCCATATTTTTTATTTGTAAGAACCTCAATAAGTGATTTCAATTTAACGATTGTATGGTTATCTATTTCATTGGCAGGTTTATATACGGTGTCTTTGGAAGGGATAATTCTTAACAGAAAACTTGAATATTGTTTTTGTAAGTTGATGATTGTCAGCGCAAATATCTCAGTTAGAAACACCTCAATGTCTTTAGAATTTTTTGTTCTTCCCTTTATCAATTCCGAATTCATATAGCGATGTAAAACAAAATCTTCGTTTATCATCATTTCCAAATTATTCAAACCTCCCTCTTACTATATTATATATGATTATCTTATTTCTAAACAGTTCTGGTGTAACCTGGTTCCTTGCCTTATTGCTTTACTGTTTTCCAACCTTCATTTTTGAGCATCTCTTTTATTCTAGTTTGAGAGTATTCCAATCTAACATTTCCTCTGTTAATTCAAAAAAACTTCCCTTCAAATCCGATTATTATATTCCCTATTTCAAAATGATCAATGCTTTTAATTAGCATGTTATTTAAATTCAGCTTCAATATAGAAATACAATCTGCCTCTGTTATAAAAATTCGCTTCTGCTGCCAGAAGTTGAGTATAGTAGGAGTAGTTGAAAATATATTCTAGGGAGGCTACAGCCATGTCACAGGAGATTTGGATAAACTTGCCGGTCAAAGATGTTGAGAGGTCAACTGCCTTTTTCAATGAAATTGGATTCCATGCGGTGAGCGTTGGTAACGAGAGAGCCAAGCTTGCCATAGGTCAAACAACGATTCTGCTGTTCCCGGATGCAGCGTTTGAGAAATTTACAGGTTCAAAAATCGCAGATACTTCCCATAGCGCAGAAGTAATATTTTCCATTGGCGCTGACAGCAGAGAAAAAGTAGATGCCTTTATTCAAAAAGTAGAGTTTGCCGGAGGAAGCGTCTTTGGCAAGCCCAGTGAAATTGACGTCTGGATGTACGGCGCAGGATTTGCCGATCTCGACGGTCACCGCTGGAATCTACTGTACATGGACGAGAGCAAAATGCCGAAACACTAATATAGAAACGCCGGTCACCGGCGTTTTTTTACACCCCGTATAATCTCATACAATCTCCTTTTCAAGTACCCCTACATTATAGGGAGAATCTTCCCTTAATTATCTTTGCCACTTCTTCCGCACCTAGATTGGTATTGTTTATTTTGATATAATTTGAAAATGGAATTTCACCTTCCAAGGAATTCAATCTATATTTCTCCATTGATCTTCTCAAATCACCTTCGGACCATTCAATATCCCTTTTTGATGGCTTATGTTCCAATCTATTCGAACTCTTATTTCGATGAAGTCGCTCTTCCATATCAGCCTCAAGCTCAACATAGTAAACAGTAGCCCCTCTGGACTCAAAGAGCTGAGAAACTTGGTTAACATAATCCCAATCACCTTGCTGATTAAACGCCCAGACATACGTAAAAATCATTCCATACAAATTACTCTTTGACACCTCTTCAAAGATTTCCTGACGAAACAAACTAACTAACCTTTTACCTTCTTTTGTACCATAGTTAAAAAAATGACCAACCAAATCAATTGTCATATGGTTATGAAAAAGCTTTAAATCAGTTTTTTTAGCAAGTTCTTGTCCAACTGTCATCTTACCAACTGCTTGAGGCCCAAATACAAAAACAAGTTTCATAGTTTCTCTCCTTCATAATTTATAGACTTCCATTTATAACTTTTCGATAAACATGTGTCCTGTGTAATGGTGTAAATCCTAATGAAAAATATAATTTCTCAGCGGAAGCATTTCCTTCCATATAACAAATTCTAATTTCCTCATATCCTTGATTTAACATCTTATTGATTGCAAACTGAAGAGCTTTTTTACCAATACTTCTACCTTGTGCAGCTTTAGAAACCATTAAGTTTTCTACTGTACCTTTTCCTACTGTTACAGATCCTAGGATCCTATCTTCTTCAATTAAAAGGTACACATTTTCTTTGTCATGTAACTTGTATTTCCTTACTATTTCTTCAGTAGCAAGGTAAGGCTTTATATCATTCTTTACATGAATATCATAAAATGATTCCTGTACTACTTTTAGATAACGGTCAAAATATTTATCCTCATAAGGAACAAATTCTTCTCCGACTTCAGGAAATCCAACACCCACATACGACAATTCAGGAGATCCCCACCACTTCTCGAAACCTAATTTATTACAGAAGCCAGCAGGATTATCAATGTCAATTCTCATGTAGGAAGTAATAAGATCTAGATTTCTTTTATTCAATTCCCTTTCAATATACGATACTAATAATCTTCCAATATCACGGAGTCTATAAGGAGGTTCTACATACACCTTAATTTGCGCCTCATATTCACTGGCATCATTAATCACGCTTGTTGCATAGGCAATACCGTGAATCTCGTCCTTTTCTACATAAACAATGAACTCTATTGATTTCTCTAGTATTGCATCTGTATCTAACATGCTATAAAGTGGTCTTGCATTATTTATCATTTGAGTAACTTGTTCAAAGTCTTTATCTTGATAGCTGCGTAACATGAAGCTATTCCTCCGATTCTAAATAGTGTTAGAAAGTGAAAAAACCTTCTTTCTGGAATTCGTAAATAGAAAATTTTATTGTTTCTTCTCTTTATTTCCGCACCAACATCACTTAGCCATTTCTAGCATTAGTATATATTCACCCGAAGATCAAATACTATCTTTGAGGTGATAGTATGTATATTGCTCGAATAATTATATCGATCTTACTTTGTTCAACTTTTACTAATATTGGACTTCCCTCATTGTCTTTAGCGGAAGAAGCGACATTAGAAAATGAAGTGAAGTCATTAAAAGAAGTTATAGAAAAACTAGAGAACCGACTTAAACATCTTGAACCTAGCAATCCAATAAATATCAAAGATCCACCTTGGGAAGAAAGAAAACTCCCAGCCAATGAAGCTCCGATTTCCGAAGTGATTAAAACAGGAACCAAAATACCTTTCAAAATAATTGTCAATAAACCTAAGTACGAAAGACCTGCTTATGAAGAGCATTGGCACAGTTCTGTTGGTCGTTGGAGCTATCTACCTATTAGAGTTCACTATGCAAAGCATCGATTGTTTACTAACTATGATATCGGGATATCTGGTTGGTATGACTTCGAGCATAATTTAGGGATTTCGGTTCCCATGTTTCAAAATGAGAAAGCACTTGATATGTACATCGTTACTTTCCAAACCCAGGTTACAAATGTGTATACAAAGGGAAATCAAGTTGTAGTGGTAGGGAACCCAAATAGGAAAGGTGTTCAGGTGATTACGATTACCACAAAAGATATTAACCACAATAACGGTGATGACACGATATTAGTGCAGTTGGCTACTCAGGATGGCTATGAAATGGACTATTCGCTTATTTCATATGTTCAGCCTAATTTCTGGGCTCAACAGAAAAGGAACTAAGCCCTTCTTCTTTACATCAACGTCAATCCAACGAACCGCATCAACTAAGTTGTTGGCGATGTATTCTGGATCAATTCCTACCCATTTGTCTCGATGTTTACTTAAGGAGCTTTCTCCCCAGCCTGTTTTAACTAGTACTTTTCTTGCTCCAACACTATGTGCCGCAATCATATCAGAACTACCTGTATCACCTACCACATAACAGCTTTCTAGTTGCAATTCATGCTCTTCTTTAGCAGCTATCAATAAGCCATTTTTAGGTTTTTGACATGTGCAGCCATCATCAGGACTATGAGGACAGTAATATATACCGTCTAAGTAAGCTCCGTTCCTTTCGAGTTCGTCCTGCATGATTTTAAATCCTTCTAACAGTTCCTCTTCTGTAAAGTAACCTCTTCCAACTCTTGTTTGGTTCGTAAAAAGGAATACCTTTACGCCCAGACCATTAAGTCTTCTAATTGAAGATGGTGCAAAATCGTACATTGTGAATTCAAATGGATGAATCCCCCCACCTGTTCCACCAATTGTCCCATCACGATCAAGAAAAACTGCTATCATAGGAATCACCTCATTCAATATTTTATAAGATATACCTTCCCCAGGTAGCTCCTCAATATTGACTTGCTTTACTACTGGGATTCTCAATTAAGTAGGAAGGTCCATTAGTTAATTACTTCCACAAAAAATGATGTAAACCTCCTTAAAAACAAAAACTGAGAATTGAAATCCCTTTATACATTGATGTACATGCTGGAGACAATAAGATATTCCCTTTAAATGTACTATGAGTTGGGGTAGTCAATTTACCGGGAATAGTTAGCTTTAGTAATGCAGCTTTGATAAAAGAGTTTAGAATCTTAGTTCTTAAGTGCTGTATACTCATAATCCCCAAAAAGTCCTTTAACTCACTTCGAATTTCAGGAATCTTACAGAATTCTATTTTCTTTAGTTCGATCGTCTTCGTCACTAGCTCGGCCACTTCCTATCACTTCCTTATGCTTCATGGGTATAATTTTATACAAAGTCGTATGACCACAACTGTGCATTTTAGATCTTCGGTGCCAGGGACTTTTGTTTTCTTTGTTTTCTTTGTTTTCTTTGTTTTCTTTGTTTTCTTTGTTTACTTTGCTTATCTTGTGTATAATGCAGGAAAGGAGGTGTAATACAATGATTAAACAAGAGTTTGAAATACAACAGATTGTGCTTGATTTAGAATACGTGCTAAATGACATAAAAGATATCTCACACAGTATCCGGTTGAAGAAGGCGATCCAACTCTTAAATTCAGCTATAACTATTCAAGTAGGTGATAACAAAATTACATTTCTATCTAATGAGACAATTGTACCTATCTCAGATTTACCTGAAGATGTTCAAGATAACAAGGAAAAGTATGTAGACACTAAAACGGTAGCAGAATACTATGGCGTAACTTCAGAAACAGTTAGGAATTGGATTAGGGACAAAATTATTTCTGGACACCAAATGGGGCCGCGTGGGAAATTCATGATTCCTCAAAAAGAATTTGAGTTTCTTAAAGAGAAAATGAACCAAAAAGAAGAAACGAAGGCTATCATGAAAGATTTCTTGAACGAGGATTATACCGAAGATTGGGAGATTGAGATAGATGAATAAAGTTGGGGAGGATATAAATGATTGTCATTGCTTTAGATACAAATTTTGTGGTTCCACACGTTTTTCATGGTAAAACTAGAAACCACGAATTGAATATATTAGACAGAATGCTTTTTTTACAATCAAAAGGGTTAATTAAAGTATTATTACATAGAACCACACAAGCCGAAATTTATGCAATCCTTAAAGCTGGAAGATTTAAAATTAGAAGTCGGTCAGAGGGGAAGAGAGTAAAAAAGAAAATTCCACATCATGTTATTATGAACTTTGTACACATATATAGTGATTTGTTTGATGTAAATTTCATGAAAACCTTAAGAAATGTTGATTTATCTGACGAAGACACTTATAAAGATAATTTGTTCATTGAAGTGAAGTACCACTTAGGTATGGGAATTGACCAATCTAAAGAATATTTAAGGAACAAGGGTATTATAATTGATAATTGTAACAATCTATATGATTTTCACATCATGGTAACTGCTATTCAGGACAATGCTGACATTCTCGTTACAGCCAATGTACATGATTTCCCTGACCCGCTGGGAAAATGCCGCATAGTTTCTCCTCAGAACCTACCTCATCTATTGCCCACTTACCCATAGATTTTTTCTATTTTTATAAAGCAGAGACTTTAAAAGACTTGGCTCAACAAAAGAAATAATTGCAATCATCACTTCTTCACACTAAATCACCTTGGCTAACAAAAGCCCTTCTTCTACTCTTAATTCCATTTTCGGCCTCTTACACCAATAAAGAATTTTTCGATAACTTCTGGTTTAATTTTTGATGTATGAAATACGTAAAGTTCTTTATCAGGATTTTCTTTATGTAGTCTCTTATATGTCTCCCAGGCTTCTATACTATTGTCAAAAGTTGAAATGATAGACATATCTTCCACAATACGGATTCTATCTTTTGATGAAGTGGCTAATGCTTCCACTACTACTAGCCTATCGGGATATTGTTGACGTACTAGACCCCAATTCATCATCATTCCTCCACTCTCATTTTTATTTAATCTAATTTTAGTACATATATTCTAGTTTCCTATAAACCCTTTATTGGTTTGGGGCTTAATCTGTTTCCTTTCTTTAATGCTTTGGTAAATCAAGCTGGATTGTACTCCTGTAACTCCCCTTCCCTTTACTTCAATGAGTAAAGGCTTTATTCCTGCTTAGAAAATAGCATCAACTTGAATCTAATAGGTGAATCTAAACAGTAGGAGGGATTGCCATGCTAAGAAAAATTGTATTACTTATGGTGCTTTTGTTAGTTCAGTTTATTTCTGTGACGAAGGCAGAAGTGCCTTTGAAGGCTGCGTTTGTTCGTGATCACCAGCTATGGATGAAGGTAGGTGATAAGGAAACACAGCTTACCAATGATAAATATGTTTACTCACCTCAGTGGTCTTACGATGGGAGATTTATTGCATATATTGACGGGGATGAGCAGAGGGAGAAATCTAACCTATGGATATATGATACAGTGAAGAAGGAAAACTACGAACCATATACGAGCATTGATGCCTCTTCTTTTACATGGTCCCCTGTTGCAAATGAGTTGGCTTATCTATCTGGATGGGTCCTAAATGTTACAAAGACGAAGGATGGAAGGCCATATGGATTTGAAAATGTGTCGTTAGGTGTTAGTGGATTTGAGTGGTTCCCAAATGGGAAAGAGTTAATTGTTTCTGCTAGTTCAAATCGCCTTCCCACAGGCTGGGAGCCAATTCGATTGTTTCGTATTCCAAAGGATATGAATCTTAATGAGAACAAAGCTGAGCTATTGTACTCAATTAAAATAGATGAGAATAGTTTATTTGCTGTTGATGTCGGTAATTTCAAGTGGAGTCATGATGGCAAGTGGGTCAGTTTTCTCGGCACCCCAACACCTTCATGGGCAATGGACAGTAATCCCTTATGTGTCCTATCTTCAGATGGAGAAGTGTTCAAGGATATCGGAAGGATGCTAGGATTTAGTAACTGGTTTAAGTGGGCACCACAAGCCAGCCAATTAGCTTACATTTCAGGAGAAGGACGGTTTTTCGTTGATAATAAGATTACTAAGATTGCAGATATGGAGGTAACTGCCAAGCAGGTAGAATACACCCCGAAAGGATATGTAGACCTTGATTTAGAGTGGCTGTCACCCTCTAAAGTAATTGTTGCTCGGTCACAGGAGAACAAAGCGTGGAAAGAGGGACCACCACCTACAATGTTCACCTCTCTGTATGAGATAGATGTAAAATCAGGCACTCAAAATCAACTTACCTTTCCAAAAGAAAATGAGTTAGATGAAAATCCACAGGCTGTTGGATCTTTTCTCACATGGGTACGCAAGCAAGACAAGATATATAAAGCTGATGTTTGGATACAGCAAAATAAGCAAAAGGAATCGAGAATTTGGATAGGGGATGTTGATTCTTCACCCTCCTTATTTTCGATCTATACTAAAGACTAATGCTGATTTTCTAAATATAGAAAGGGAACTCCTTTTCTTTGGAATTCCCTTATTTCTCTAAAGCTCCTTAAATTAATATGCACTATTTCTTATATATTCACTTAAAATCGGGAAATCTGGTGGACTAATGTTCTGTGGAAGTTCGTTAACCTTAAAAAACCTCAATTCTTGAACTTCACTTACTTCTCTAGTAATTACACCTTCATAATCACTGCATACATAGGCTGAAATGACATTATAACTTCATCACCGTGAGGATATTTATAGTAAAAATTTTCTCCTGAGTAAACATTAAATAACTTTAATTTATTTGCAATTAATCCCGTTTCCTCAAACAGCTCTCGCTTTGCTACTTGTACTAAAGTTTCACCGATCTCCATTGAACCTCCAGCTAATCTCCAACAGTTTTTGTCATTACGAAGTTGCAATAATATCTCTTTATTTTGATTAATTAAGATAACACATGCTCCAGTCATTATTAGGGGACGGCTTCCCACTAATTTCCTTAATTCCATTATATAGCCCATAACTAACCTCCACTTATATTAAACGGCACTGCCCTTCACGCTAACCACACGAGTCAGCGCACCTTTTTACTTTCATATAACTTTAGAATCACCAGTGAACTTATTATCGTAACTATACAGCCACCTACTGAGAAGAAAATATTTTTAGGAAGCAGCTTGTTAAAATAGTATAAGAAGATAACTGCCCATACAAAAATGATGAGATACTTAACTACATATTTCAATTTATTAATCCTCCTATTTTCAATACTCTTCCTGAAAATTATTTAACCAACAACAAAAGTAATTAATATGCTTTGTAAATCTACATGCTAAAATCAGAATAGGAGAAAAATGTTAAGTAAGTTAACTATAACATTCAGTGGGAATAATAGAGTGAGATAATCAGGAGGGGGAATCTAGTTGAGAATTAAGCTTATTTTATTGTTATTTCTCTTTTCTATTGTATTGATCGGATGTCAAAGTAATAGCCTCAACTTAAATGAAGATGTAACCAAAGTAGAAGTTTATAATTGGGAGGATAAAAAACAAATAAAATCCTTTGAAGACACATCACTGATAAATTCACTTGTTACTAAATTAAATAAAGCACACGGGGAAAAAATGTCCGATACTTCTGATATTGCTGCTCCTACATACAAAATAATTTTTAAGAACAAGGAAGAAACGATGATGAGACTAGGATTATCCCAAAGTGAAAGTGAAGCTTATTTTACGGAATTGGATAGCGAAATTATGTACATAATTGATTTAGCTTTGCTAATAGGATAGATTGGAGACTAAGCTTTGAACTCTCCATGCTAAAATAAAGATATAAAATATGTGGATCCTACATTTAAGCAAACAGTTAAAAAGCAGTGTAAATTTATGTTTAGAAGGTGTTGTCTATGCCCGATTGGTCTTATCATCCGTTAAAGAAGTTACTCCTAGAGCGGATTAGTCCGAAAGCAAGCCGGGAGTTTATTCATAAGTCGATGAGCACCATTGCCTCCTTACCTGGTGGACGGAATTTTATTGAGTTCTTAGGACATATGAAACCATCACAAGAACTTCAAAAGACATTCCATCACACTACATTTTCTTCTCCAGTTGGGCTAAGTGGCCATATAGATCCTAAGTTGTCAGGTATCAATGCTTTCCAAGAATTAGGTTTTGGTTTTCTGGAAATTGGCCCTATTGTGCTGAACGAACCTGTGGAACAGGGTGAACTCAGAAGGAAAGATAACCACTTTCTTTTTTCTAATCACCCAGAGAAGGTTCCTCTCAAACTAGCAATTAAAAAATTGATTCTCCATGATATTCGAGTTCCTATACTTGCAAAGATAGATCCATATGTAACAAGAAATGAATGGGACATCATTGTGCAACAATTAACTCCATTTGTGGATGCCTTTATCATCACACTTGAACAGATTAACTATTGTGTAGATAATAGTTTTTCATCTTTGGAGCGTCCTTTTTATGTATCATTTTCCTCTGATGAAATGAACATAAATGAAATAGGTAAAATAGTAGAACACAATTTTGTTGATGGTATTGTCATAAATGCTCCTCGTCAATCAGCAGCTGGCTATTGGCATGAATCTGTTAATGCAAATGAATGCCTAACTAAAACAGTTAAACAGATTAACAATCTACACCCAGAGCTGCACATCGTAACCTCTGGCGGAGCAGAGACTCCAAATGAAGCTTTTACTCTATTTCGTGCCGGTGCAGATCTCTTACTCCTATCAGAAGGCTATGTAAAAGCTGGTCCAGGGCTACCGAAACGCATTCATGAACGATTAGTATATGAAGAAGCTCCACCAGTAAAAAAGCAAACCTGGTTCTGGTCATTTCTGTTTGGTCTCTCCATCCTAATCGGAGGACTTATTGCATTGTATTTTGCTGTTACCAGCGTTATTCTCCCTTATGATGAATCGTTTATCGGGTTAAATAGGGATGATATTCTACAAGTCAATCCACTCATACTTTCATTTATGTTTCATGATCGAATGGCTCTTGCCGGAACCATGATATCTGGAGGGATTTTGTATATCCAACTTGCCCGTCACGGTATTAGACATGATTTGCATTGGACAAAGATTGCTTTTCACAGTGCAGCAATCATAGGTTTTCTTGGTATCTTACTTTTTATTGGATATGGGTATTTTGATTGGCTGCACGGTCTATTCTGGCTCATTCTTTTGCCTATCTATTTTCTTAGCTTTCGAGAAGGCAAGAGAATTACAGGTCCTCCCTCTTCTAGTCATGGCACGAATGATAGAGTATGGAAAGTTGGGCTATATGGGCAGCTTATGTTTATTCTGCTTGGCTTTTTGATACTAGTGGGTGGCATTGTAATCTCTACAATTGGTGTCTCCAACGTATTTGTATCAACCGACTTAGCTTTCTTGTGTATGACCCCTGACATGTTAGACCAAATCAGTGCCAATTTGATTCCTGTGATTGCTCATGACCGAGCTGGGTTTGGCAGCGCGCTAGTTAGTGTTGGATTGCTAGTTCAACTGATTTCCTTGTGGGGATTCGGAAAAGGAGAACGCTGGGTATGGAATACCCTTGCAATAGGAGCATTGCCCGCGTTTATAGCTGGAATTGCGACCCATATATTTATTGGGTATACGACATTTATTCATCTACTACCTGTTTACTTTCTAGTAATTCTATATTTGTTAGGATTGGTATTGTCTTATCCTTTCTTGAAAGGGAAATAAAGAAGCCGTAACGGCAAAGGGTACGGCTTTTTTGTTTATCTTTCCCTTCGATTAGGACATTACGTTTACTTCGTTACAATTCCCTAGAAATCAATCATTATCTTCTGCCCAGAGGATACCTATCTTTGACATATCTATCACTAGAACTCCAGTGTCAAAGGTAGAATTAGTCAATGAAGTCCAACTCCTTAACCTAAAAATTCCGGATTCTTTATCAAACTTCCCGTTTGTATAGTACTCAACTTCAGTTGTGAATTGACTGAGGAAATAATCGCTTAAGTTCTTAGAAATTGGTTTGGTCCTTAATTCCAAATCATATGCCATATCCGAAGAAAGTATATACTCGATAATTCTACCGGCCGTCCCTCGATTTATCCGTTCCCACTTTTCTTTTATTCTGTGGGATTTCAAACCAATTGCATCTAAAAATTTTACAACTTCGACTTTTGTTATTTTTCCAGCCTTACCCTGGCTACCGGTAGTCATATCTGTAATGTTACATATTACTTTTCCGTTATTCCTCTCGGTTTCCAGAACGCTATTAAAATCGCCAAAATTATTTTCCACAAACTTCCACCCTTACTATACAAGTAATTAAAAAGGAAAAACTCTTACTGATTTTATGGCCATATACTTTTTAACCCGCCGCAATTGAGACACGAAAAGCCAGCAATAATAGCACCTTGTATTTAACTAAAGGCACCTGCAAGTCAAACAAAGGATTATTACTTAAACACTTCATCTACTACATCCTTGTCGTAATCTAAAATCCAATAATTGTATGTGTTATAGATGTCTCTTATTGATTCAGTCGAGGTAGCAAGCAAATCACATCCTCGATCGTCGTAAACGTGAAAGATAGTTTTCTTTTTGATATTTAAGAAATATACCCTATGTAAGATACTAGGTTGAATTCCTAGATCCTGATTACATAGGGCTTTTAGCAATGGTATGTATTTTATATCTGATGCTTTACATGTAAGAGTAAATCTATGTGTTTTATACTTTCCATCCTCATCATCATCCGGGAAAATACAGGGCATTTCAGAATGTTTCAATTTATATAAGACAGATTTTTTATAGATATAAGGAGAAAAAATTCTGGAGTTGTGCATGTAGGTTTTTCCATCTCTAAAATCATTCACATCTATTACAACAAATATATCATCGTCTTTGGAATGTACTGATTCAAATATGCTTACAACCCTTTTATAAACCTCTTGTACATAAGGACTGTTTTCATAACAGTATTCTCGACTCCACTCTACCCCTAATTCAAAACGTATGCCAATCTTCCAGTTATAGAACAAAGGAGGTCTTAGGACTAAGTTGGGAAAATACTCATTCATAAAGTCATCTAAAAGCAAAGCCACACCTCATTTAGTGTTTAAAATTTTGAAAATCTTTTAGTCAAATTAGCCTGTCCATACTATTATGAATCACCTAGTGTGAAATCTCAAAAAGAAACAGAACGGCTTTTACACCGTCCTAAAAGAATTATTTTTTCTTCCTCGACCAACCTGTAACTTCAGCCGCTTTAAAGTTGTACAAAGGTTTTAGAACAGAAATGATATCAATTGTATCCTTTGTGTTCTCAATAATTTCCTCCATCGTTTTGTAGGCAAATGGGGATTCATCGATTGTGTCTTCACTTACACTAGTTGTGAAGACGTCTTTCATTGTCTCTTTAAAATCTTGAATAGAGAGTAGTTGTTTTGCCTTCGTTCTGGAGAGGATTCGGCCTGCTCCGTGTGGTCCTGAATAGTTCCAGTCTGGGTTCCCTTTCCCTTTGGCTAGAATGGAGCCGTCCCTCATATTAATAGGAATGATAACCATTTCATCCCTTTGCGCAGAGATCGCACCTTTACGGAGAATCATATGGTCTAAATCGATGTAGTTATGGACGGTGTCAACACGATTAACTTCAATCAATTCCATAGCCTCAATAATGACTTGAGCCATCGCTGCACGATTCCACATGGCAAATTCTTGTGCAATCTTTAAATCCTTTAGGTAGTCTTCCATGGGTAAGCCAGTTAAGTATGCCAAGTCATTAGGAACAGTAGGAATATCAGCCTTGAAGTTCTTAATCGTATCCTGTATCTCTTTATGTTTGCCTTGTTCCTTTAAATCAGAAATTAACTTTTCAAGTTTCTCTTTACCATTACTTAGCTGCTCAATGGCTTTCTTCTGATGATAGTTGGCAACCTTTACTCCTATATGACGGCTTCCGGAATGAATAGCCAGATAATACTTTCCCTCTGTTGATGCATTCACCTCGATATAATGGTTGCCCCCACCGAGAGTTCCGAGTGAAAGAAGGGCCGTATTCATTGAAAAGTTGGCTTCTACATGATCTAGATCCAAGTTTTCAGTATATGGGTGAGGAGTTTCTCGAATGTTCATTCCAGAAGGAACAAACTTTCTAATCGTATTGTCTAGTTTCTCAAAGTCCAGCTCTGTTTTCTCAAACTCAACACACAAAACCCCGCACCCAATGTCTACTCCCACCAAGTTTGGAACAACTTTATCTTTCACTTTCATGGTTGTACCAATCACAGCACCTTTGCCAGCATGACAATCTGGCATAATTCTAACATTCGCCTCTTCTGCAAAATCCTGTTCTAGCAAAGTTAGAATTTGATTAATGGTTGTTTCATCTATATTTTTCGTAAAGACTTTAGCATCACTCTTTTTACCGTTCAACATTAATTGATTGCTTTTCATATAGTTCATCCTCCCTGTTCACGTGGGATCACAGTTAACAACTACTAATCTCATTACCTCTCCGTTACACCTTTAGATTAAAAGTAATACGGTTTTATCAACACAGCTGTCTGAACAAAAACTAAACCCTCAACGAACCACGAAACCCTCTGGCAGCATAGTAAGAGTCCGCACCATTTTGGTACACGAAGATGTGTCCGAAGCGACGATCGCAAAAAAGGGCACCACCGAGTTTTCTAATATCAGAGGGTGTCTACACCCAGCTCGACGTTTTCATATCAAAGCTTCCGAGGTTTTGTAGCTCTCGATATTGTTCTTCGGTTAATAGTTCGATGTTCATTGCATTCGCCATATCAATAACACTAGTTTCTGGCTTATGATTTTTCCTCGATTCCAGTGCTTCCCGGTCATAACAAACACTTTTTCGACCTTTAGGAGTTTCCGCAGAGCAATCATAAAAAATGTATTCGTCCTTTTTCTCATCATATCCAACAACATCGGGTTCACCCTCGGTTCTTTCCATTTCATGAAGTGACCACAGTTTTTCAGGATTAGCTTCCAGCTTTGCTTGGACTTTAGCCCACTCAAGACCTTCATGGCGATTCATATTTTTCTCAAAACGGGCTTCTAGTACTCTGAATAAGGTTTCACGTTGTTCAAGTGACAAGTTCTTTATATTGCTGGCTTCATTTGCATTTGTCATACTGTGTTCCTCCTCTAATTTATCTAAAGACATATATTTGTTACCTTGTTATCTTTGTCTTAAATGTTTAACTATTTTCTTCGATAAGCAATTAAAGTCATTCCATTTAATAAGATGGTCACTATGAGTAGAACTGTTGCTGCGATTGCCACAGCATACATTGTATCCTGGAGGGCACTCCAGTCCTTAATCATTACAAGATGATAAGTGTAGAAAACTTGGAAACATAGCGAAATAGCACACACACTTAAGCTCAAAAATAATAAGGTAGTCTCATTATTTTTATCTTTTTTATTTCGGGTAAATCTAAAAATTGGGATTATCCAAGCAATCAGCCCTAACACCAAACTACCAACATTAAGCCAACCATAATCTAGCATGTTTCTCTCCCTCTTTATATCTTTAGTCTGTTCAGCTATGACCTTATCAGCTATAAGTAAACCTAATCGTGTCGGCAATTGAAGTGAAAATGATCAAAATCACTGCCACTCCAAATAAAAACAGGAAAATATTGAATATAATTCTTTGGGATTTTTCAAATGGAAACATTGATTTATACTTCTTATTAAGCCAATATAAAATGAAGATCTCTATCACTATTAGTAGGAAGAAGACAATATTAACAGTTATCGTTATCACTCCGTCCTTTGCTAAACCTTACTACCTATTCCATAATCTCTTAACATCTATCAAGTTATGCTTATCAAATGTCAGTTTATAAATATCC
Source organism: Bacillus sp. DJP31 (assembly GCF_049310945.1). Taxonomy (NCBI): domain Bacteria; kingdom Bacillati; phylum Bacillota; class Bacilli; order Caryophanales; family Bacillaceae; genus Bacillus; species Bacillus sp. DJP31. Next base: position 65,783 of record NZ_JBMERO010000012.1, read on the forward strand.
GGCATCTCGAGTTCTTTCCAAAAGCTAAAATCATATTTGTGATCAAAGTAATTCATGATCAGCACCATGATATTACCATGTGTCCCTATTGCAATTCTTTTTCCTTCGTACTTATCTAATACTCGTAAAGATGCCTGAATCCCTCTTTTCTGAGCCATAATATTAGACTCTCCACCTTCCCAAGCAAAGGTAGGTTCTTCCCACACTTTTGTAATGGCTAGTCCAAAATCGTCAACAGGATTCTCACTCAAAGATCGTTCTTTGAAGTCTTCCTCTAGTACTATATCTTTTCCAATGTGCTTTGCCACACCGTCAATTGTTTGAATAGCTCGTTTGTATGGGCTGGAAATTACAATATCTACGTTCTCTTTTTCAAGTATATGACTTACCTTAATTGCATCTAATAATCCTCGTTCAGATAATGGTCTCGCTAATTCTTCTGGTGTATAAGTAGAATGGGCATGTCGTACAAAATAGATAGTAGTTAGCATACTTTTTCACTTCCAAGGGTTTTAATTATTTCGCACTCGGATTTACGAAAAGACTTAGTTATACTTAAAAATACTAATAAAATAATTTTCCTCAGGAAAGTCACCTATATAATCTAATCGCTTTTTATATAGAAGTCTTTTAATTTTTGATTTCCTGCCCAGCAGTCTAAATAAAGAGATTTATTTAATCCTCTTACGAAAGAACAAGCATAATCCGTTATTTTACAACCCAGTTTCCTACCTTGGTACTCTGGCTAATTGCTATTTTTGATAGATATTTATTTCCAGATTCAACCCATAACTCATTAATACTTTCTATATCATGAATAAAAAAAGTTCCTATTACTTCGTTATCGACACATAGAACATAAGAATTATTGTTGATTACTTGATTCGCAATCTCAATTTCATCCCAAGGATAGCTCCATTGGTCTATTCCTTTTTGTTTCAAATCCAAAGTGGTTTCATTCAATATTGAGAGAATCCCTTGTAAGTCCTCTAGCCGAGCTAATCGAATCCTATGCATAAAACAGTACTCCTTCAATTTTATCAGCACCTACAAATTCAAAATCCCTGTATAAATCTACTTCCATAAAAAAATGCTTAATCCTCTTCTGAATTAACCCATCTTTCTCTTTCTATTCCATTACACCATCCTCGAGGAAGGTAATGCTACCTTTTGAAGCATATAGTTCAACTTGGGCATAGGACGACGACCTCTTTTAGTTTATTTAAACAATTGATTACTAGTGCTGTCACACTAACAGAGGGGACCTGCTCCATCTTAAGCTATTGGATACTGAATTATTTCTAAAGTTTCTTATCTCTTCTCCGTTCTTCTTTATACATTAAAATACCAAGTACAAATATCCCTATAGCGACTACCATAAATAACCAGAATAGATTTATATCCGTAAAATGCTCAATCAGAGTTATGATTACGTTTATCAACAAATGAATGGTTAATAGTGAATCCTTCTTTGTTGGTTCTCTTTTTCCTCAAAAAACAATCCCACTAATGCACCACCTAGTACTTTTTTCTCAATAGCTAGTTCTATTTTCAACTAAACTCTTCCTGATTGAAGTTCGGATAAAGTTATATGAATTCTACCTATTTCAATGAATCACAACTGAAAGACTACAAATCAATTATTACTTCCTGACTAGGTCGTACATCTGCAAACCATATTTCTGAAACTTATCTTGAATGAATCCTTTAAACAAACTCAACCTTCAGAATACTCATTCTAAGCCGATCAACATATTCTCCGTTCCATAGTCTATCCTGTCTTAGAATTCCTTCCTCCACATATCCCATTCTTCTATAGGAGCTAATTGCTTTAGTGTTATCAACTTCAACTCTCAGCCAGATTTTATTTAACTGCAAGGCATGAAACCCACATTGCAACATCTCTCTCATTGCAGATAGGCCATAGCCTTTCCCCCAATAATCCTTATTGCCAATAGCAATTCCCAACTCTGCATGCTTGTTCAATTTATCTAAATTCTTTAAATCAACCCAACCGATATGAACACCATCAGCGGTTTGGATAGCCTTTTGTTCATACCCATTGGTCCTTGAGATACACATTTCTATCCATTGCTTCGTTTCTTCTAAACTAAAGGGCGGATACTTGTCTGGCATGTTTAGGTGCTTTGTTACTTCTTTGTCTAAACACCACTGGTACCGATCATTGGCATCATGTAGGTTTAGTTCTCTTAATATGACTAGTGGTAGATCACTCATTTTTTTCACATCCTTAGTTTTTTAGTCTGGGAAATCCATTCATATTGAATATCTGGCAAATTTTCCTCGTTTTCATACCCTCTACCAATGACTACAAATCCATGTTTTTCATAAAATTGTTGTGCTTTCTGATTCACCTCAAACGTATATAACGTTAATCTCCCAGTTGATTGTGCCTTTGCTTTTTCAAGTAATAGTTGACCAATCCCAATTCCTTGATATCCGGTATTTATGTATAATTGGCATAATTCCTTATCATTGTAGGCAATCATTCCAACTACTTCATCATCAATCAAAGCTAGCTCTACTTGATATTGTGTAGATAAGATATGATTTAAAAAGTTCACATGATTTTTAAAGCTATGAATTTCACTCTTGCCAATTGCTTGTTCTTTACTTGCTCTCCACATTTTTACTGTTTGTTCAGCATATTTTTGACTATATTCACTAATTATTATTCTGTATTGGTTCATCTCAAAGCCTCCTCAAGTTCACTTAATGTCTTCAACGATGCTTTCGGTTATATAAGGGACTTGATAGATTCTTAGGCTAATCTTACGACATTTAGAGTAGAAATAGGGGATATCTGTAGCAAAGCAGCTAAATTATTCTTGTTTTGTTTCACGAAGGGGTTTGTATTAATTTCATAGTTTGATAGTACCACAATTTGGATAATGATGGTTATGTCCATCTTTCTACATTCAGGTAATTTGTCTTAAGAAATCGACACCTTCTGGATAATCGATTTCTTGGGTCGCCCGAATATTTTTGTCTAATAAGTAACGTGTTCTGCATCCGCATTTACCAACAAATAAGTGACTCTATACCGCTTACATCCTACATAATTGCTTACTTTTGGAAACTGATATTAAGTCTATCTGAAGGTGTGTTCTTTTTCTAAATGTATGTTATGCTTTCATCAATTCAGCATTACTGAAAGGGTGACATTGATGTTGTATGATGTGCAAATCAACGATAGAGGCCAAATTACAATACCAAAAGAATTACGTGATACGGTTAACTTACAAGCACATGATAGATTAAAACTGAGCATTAATACAGATGGACGCATAATACTTTATAAGTCAGACTTCTTTGATGATGTTGAAGACTTAATTCGTAAAGACTTAGAAGGTGAAGGACTATCCGCTGAACAAGTCGAAAAAAAGCTCCCAGAGCGAAAAAAAGAACTAGGTAAAGCATTACTAAAAATGGCTAGTGAAGTGGAACAGGAAATCGAGCGTGGAGAATATTTTACACTTGATCAACTAGATGAGGAACTTGAGGGCGAGGAATAATATGCACGGAATTAATATTCCAAAATCTGTAATTAAAGAGATAAAAAAATCAAGAAAACCGGTAGCTCAAAAAGTGAAAAAAGCAATAAGTGATATTGCAGAAAATCCTTATCTCGGTGATCCTTTAAAGGGTGATTATCAGAAATAAGAAAATGGGTGATAAAGAACAAGGAATTCAATATTGTATAGCTTATGAAATATATGATGATCGTGTTGAGGTAAAAATCATTCGTGTAGGAACGAGAGAGAATTACTACGAAGAGTTAAAAAGAAGACTTTAGTTATTTTGATGTCCGATGCTTAAATCGTATGGTCATAAGTAATAGATCCATGTTGTCTTTTACTAGGAGTTCCGAAATTAGAATTTGTAAGTAATTCAATAAGTAGTTTTAATACGATAATTGTAGATGTATCAATTTCATTGGCAGCTTTAGACACCGTGTCTTCGGAATGGATAATTCTCAGCAAATAATTGGAATAACGTTTGTTGAGTAAATATTATTCTATTCTTTTACTTGTCTTATAATTCTTTATGAAACCTGTCACTTTATCATGATTTTTTTTACGTTCAACCGGGCTTTCTTTCGGCGCGATTGCGAATACACCATTTGTTGATTCTTCTGCCAAATCGTGCATTTTATTTTGCTTTTGTATGAGTTGATTTCGTTTGTTAGACAATGACTATCACTCTCCTTTATCCAAATAAAAATCAATTAAATGTTGTGATGCACCGTATCAAGGATCATCCGCTGATTCCCAATGTATTGTGCACCTAAACTTTTATAATACTCTATAAGTGTTTTCTCCATCTTAATATGAATGCAAACAAAACCCTCGTATCCCCGTTCAAAACTTCGCTTACAAGCGAATGCCAACAATACAGGAGCAATTCTGAACTCCCCGTTACGTCCTTTGTTATGTGGTGAGGATTCAATATACCTAACAAAGACATATCCATCTCTGTCATCCACTTCTTCAAATGAGATTAGTCCTTATGTAGTATTATCTCCACTTATTATTAGTTTATAACTCAACTTTCGCAGATAGAAATTGGCAAATAAGCCTTGATATAACTAGGCAGGCCTGAGATCCATTGCTGGAGTTGACGTTGAATTAAATCTTTGATTCTCTTGTTTGTCTTTAACAAGGCATCTTGAAGAAGCTCGATGAGCTGCTGTAAAGCTACAGCCCAATCTAGGTCGTTAATTTCATCACAAAGTTCATAAAATAGACCACCAATTGTGCGGTCATCCGTATTACAACGGTTTTGCCAAGATAGGACGATATAGCGTGCAAACACAATCGTTGTATGACTAATTAACAAGTCGTAAGAGCGCCCTTGAAACTCTTTTTGTAGACGCAAAAGAGATTTGGTCGTCTTAAAAAACACCTCAATATCCCAGCGCATTCCGTAAATTTTTACAATTTCTTGGTCTGATAACGTGCAGTCAGTGCTAAGTATGGCTAGCCATTCACTTTTCTTATTGCGGTTTCGAATGAAGACCACTTTAACAGGAATTCGTTCTTTAAAACGGTATGAATAGAGGAAAGGATATCGCTTTTTTGTTGAGTTGGTTGAGTGACGCGAAACAGTTCCTTCAATGAAAGTTCCTTATCCTCTATCAAAAATCGTTGATTAGAGGTCTTGACCATTCCAATTACATCCAGACCTAAATCTGCAATTTTGTTGATGAGAGGTGTATGAGTGAACCAAGTATCCATCAGAACATAATTAGCTTCTATCCCTGCTTCTAATGCTTGCTTAAGCATCACTGGGACTTGTTCTGGTGCTGTCTGTAATGCATCTACACGGCGTTTATACCCAGATGTTCGCTTATCAACTTTCTCTGAAATACCATTTATCTGAGCCTTAATAGAGCTTAACAAAGAGAAGTCTACTGGCATGAAAGAATAGCCATCAGACCAACCCAAAGTAAGCATACGAAAACCTTTATAAAAACGCTTGTAGATCGTCGAATGATCCATACAACGAGCCAGTAGCTCTACTTTTTTGCTTCGATTTCGCTCAAACATAGAGTCATCAATAATAAACACCTTTACCCGTTTAGAGTCTGTTAACTGGTCGACTTTAGATATGGCGGAAGCACTAAAAGATAGTAAGAATCTTCGCCATGCAAACTTGGAATAGTTTAAAAAGCGATAGACTGTATCCTTTGCTGGGAACTGATCGGCTTTTATAGATTCTAAAAGTCTAAACCAATTTTTATGTTGAAAGATGAGACAGAATACTAGTTGAAATAAATAGGAACAAGTAAATCCGAGATTCCTTTTGATGTTTGCGTTTCGAAGGTGTTTAAAGATTTCCAGTTCACAAAATGCTAATTTTAGTTCGTCAGGTAGTTGAAAGTTTAGCTTACTTTGGTCTATCATATAGGGAGAACCTCTTCTGTATGGTAGTGATTTCTAGTTAATCTCACTTTACCACAGAACGAGGTGTTTTTTCATATTCTAGCTAGGGTTAACCAGTATATTAATGTACCTAGTAGGATTAATTCATCATGACTATAATATTTACATACTAGGAAAATCAGTTATAATCGAGGGGTTACCAGTTGATTTAAGAGACGTCCTTATTACTTCTGGTTAATCCGATCTTATAAAAGATTTTATCATATTGCCTCAGGGAATATTCAGATATATGTGATAATACATCCTGATCAAAGCCCCTAGGAAAATAAACTGTTGTCTTTAAACTTTTTATTCGGCAATTCCAACTATTGTTGAAGCACTAAGACTACTATGTAAGCATGCTACCTTTTTTCAACGTGTTACGAACAAGGATCTCCTTCCTTAATCGTGTAAGCGAGGAATATTTTTACAATTACAGAATATAATTTGGTGATTGTGACAAAAAATAATGCGGAAGGTATTCTATGTTTAAGAAGTTTTTTACAATTATTGTAGTAATGTTATTGGTTCTCCCAATAACTTTACCTGAGGTTTCAGCAAACGTTGGTAAAGATTATACTAAGATTCAAAATGAAAACCTGAAGAATCAGGAAAAAGAGTTAGTAAGTGCACTAAAGAAAGTCGGTAACAAATATTTAACAGACCAAAAAGATATTGAGACTAAATTACAAAAAGTTTTAGAGAAGTCAGATTATGATGTAGAAAAAATAACTAAAAAGCTGAGAAAATCTTCTCCATTCCCTGAAATGTCCATTGAAGAATTAGAAGATACAGAAGAGCTAGACTTGAATTCATATATTAAAGAAAATGTAGCACATGGAAACTTTAGAGTGGAAGAAATAAGTAAGGGTGTTTCCATAATATTCACAAATGAAGACTTGTTTTTTATAAATTATATAAATATAGATGGAGAACTGGAGCTGGAGGAGGACAGTTCCGATGCATCACTCTTATCTTCATTAAGTAGTAATATTAAAGATATTACTGAACCACAAACAGTAAGTGCTGCCACATACTACTCAGGTCGCGTAACAGAAAAGTATGTAGCTTATAGCTGGGTAGGTATGCCTATTTGGGAGATTTGGACAGAGGGTGAATTTAGTTACAATAAGTCTACTTATGTTCAAGGTCATTTCTACGATGGGGATGTTGACAAACGATGGGGAGGTGTAGTTTGGCAGATAGATAATTATGCAGAAGGGACTACTCAAGCAGCAGATAAATCTTGGGCGACGGTATATACGCGTGCTAACTTTCATTATGGTCTAGAATATAGTGGTGTAGGACTTGTTGTACAATATTTAAAAGTTAAGGCACAAATAAGATGTGATAAATATGGTAAGATAAGTAAAAGCACAATCATTGATTGATGGGTAGGGATAAAGTATGAAATTTAGAAAAAAAGACTTTGCAATAGCTTTTATTATATTTCTAGTAATTTTTAGTGCTAGTATCTTAGATATAGAGGGTGTTAGTATTTTACTTCCGCTGTCTAAATCTATTTTAGCTGCTTTGATTACATCCTTGGTTATTGGGACGATAACAAATCTAATTTTTAGAAAAAAGAATACTCAAGAGTAAATAGCATGAAAACCTATTATGATGAATATTGAGTTTTATTGTTCACAATGTTTCATCTAAATGCAAAAACAGGTAGCCTATGGACTACCTGTTTTCGTTTTTTGAAGTGGGGACAGGAACCGTGTCCTGATAAGTTAGCGGAATGGTGTCTTTTCAGGTTCACAGAATAATTATATTTGAAGAAAAATATGATTTAGTTATAGTGCCTTATCTTGTTAGTAGTGGAAGACACTTTACTTCACGGGAGGAGTGGGGCTGATGAGACCAAGGCTTTATCAAGATTTTGGAGATAGTCTTCCTACCTTAGTCAGCATCTTGGAGTGGAAATAAGGTATATTTAACACATATAGCTACAACGTTTGTCAACGAACAGAATGGAATGACATTATACCTTAGGAGCTCAACCTATTACACTCATTATTGAAGTGCGAAAGTTGAGTTTATAAGAACTTACTAGAACACAAGAAAACCACCCCGCGCCATCACAAGCAAAGGGGTGGTTCTCGTAGTAACAGATAAATTCTGACAACCACCACCCTGAGAGTAGAAGTTGCAAGGAGAAGTGTTAGCGCACTTCTATTTTTTTAGTATATCCTGATTTCGAGGCATGCTACGATAATAAGGTGCCCGCCACACTCTAGCCCAAAGCTAAACTGTTGCGCAAATAGAAACACGGGTATGATTATAGGACCCTTATAACCATTATCTTTAAACCAGGAATCTAGTTAACACACTGTTTCCATGAATCATCCTCTTTACGCCTTACTTACCGAGCCCGTATTCACCGGAATCATAAAGCTTAAAAACACCGTTATCACACTCATACAAAGTGCAAACAGAAATACATTTTGCATCCCGCTTCCAATTGTTAATGCATGATTTATAATCACACCCATAATGGTCACACCAATTGAAGTACCGATGTTTCGTAAAAACATTTGAAGCGAGGTCGACATACCTTTTAATGTCGGTTCGGCAAATTCCTGTAACGCAATTGTTCCGATTGCAAATAGCAATCCAAACGCAAAGCCCTGAATCGTTAAGATGATAAATAAAGTTGAATACGACATATTCTGTATAAACAAATAGAGTGCTAGCCCTGAAATTGTTGTAATAATGCTTCCTACTATAAACAAACGCTTATACCCAAATTTCAGTATCCATTTTCCAGCTGGTGTGCTTCCAAACGTCCAACCTAATGCAATACTTAATAGAATCAGACCACTTTTGTAGATGCTCATATTACTCCCCTCTTGTAGAAACAAAGGGATGAAATTAGACGTGCCGAAAAAGGAAAGACAATAAAATAACATGAAAAGATTGATCATAAAAATCCCCTTATTCTTTAGCAGCGAAACTGGCAGGAAGGGGTACGTTTCCTTCCTTTCAACCATAACAAAGATAACCAAACCTACGATACCAGCTGTGATATACCAAATGGCGTTGCTCATGTTGGTAGCAAGCAATAAGAGTGTGATTGAAATTTCAAATAGAAAAAATCCTTTATAATCAATTAAAGGGTTCGGTACAGAAGTAGAAAATATCAATTAACACATAAATCAGAAGTCTAATTCACATATGAATCAGACTTCTGATTTATGTGTTAATTTATCAACATTTAGTTCATTTTAACACCTTAATTAGCGTACCAATTCTCACTTAAATTAGGAACTATCTGCTGTCTAGCAGACAGTTGTTATATATGGTGACAAAAATGGTGTAAATTGGCTATCAGACGGAACAACGGAAACTCCAGCTCAAAGACTAGGAATTGCAAAATAGAAATTCATTATAAATGACATCATTTATATGCAATAAATTAAATTAACAGTTTTCACGTCTCAGTTGAAAATATATAATAGAAAGAGCTTAGGAAATCCTAACCTCTTTAGACATTTTAATTGTTATTACAACAACACTATGAATGATTATATTAAAAATCAGACATTGCAAACGCAAATAGTAAAATAAATGCCAGATAACCAACTGGGAGTAAAATTAAAATAATTGCGGATACCTTCCTCCAAGGTCCACTTGTACTAAACCAAGAAGCAAAAGCCGAAGCCAAATATCCAATGGCGATTATCGAAACCCCCAAATTCTCGTTTTGCTCAACGATGGAAACTTGTAAAAACAAAAAAGTCCCAATTAAAATTAAGATTGATACTACTCCTGAGTATTTTCGCAATATAACCTCCTCCTTTTATAAATATTTTTACCACAATAATACAATTACCTTTGAAATATTTTAGTAGAGTTACAAAAAATAAGTCAGTTTCTACTCAAATATGCATTGTTCAAGGCTACGAAAAAAAATCGAGCTAATTAGGCAGTCAAAATAGTTTTCAATACTATTGAAAAAGAGGTGCTATTAGCACCTCTTTTTTGATTGTTATTAAACATTTTCTACTTCTCAACCGAACCCGTTAATAATCAATATATGCTTTTTTAAATTCAGCCTGTTCCTTATAAGGAATTAAACAAAGAACAGTGGCAATGCCTATTGGAATATTAATAAAGAAAATCCATCTCCATGTTAAGGCTTCCGCAAAAAATGAGCCTAATATCGGACCTACGATGGAAGATAGAGCCCAAATACTACTAAAGATGGCTTGAATTTTGCCTCGCTTTTCGATTGAAAACAGATCTCCCAAAATAATCATGGAAAGTGGAATCATTCCTCCAGCTCCCAAGCCTTGTATTCCTCTAAAGATGATTAAAGTGACCATTGAATTCGCCAATCCACAAAGTACAGAACCAAGAGTAAATAGGGCAACTGCTATAATTAAGAGCTTCTTTCTTCCGTAAATATCACTCAATTTCCCAAAGAGTGGTACCATAATCGTGCTAGCCAGCATGTAGACAGAGAAAATCCAAGCGAACAATTCCTTTCCACCAAGCTGATTCACAATCGTCGGACTTGCTGTTTGCATAATATTTGCATCAAGTGCCGAAATAAGTGTTGTAATAATGAGCCCCCAAAGCACATAGGTGATTTTATTCATAGTTCCCCCTGGTTCATTGCGTTGAATTCAATATTTTCCTGTTTCACTTATTATAGCAAAAAAGGTGCCAGGCACACTCCAGTTTTCTGGAAAACACCTAGCACTTTTTGTTGTTACAAGCTAGCGACAATCACTTTTCATCTCATAAGTTTTATTTGAACAAACCATTATTGAATTCTATATATATAGACATCTTCAATGTAGCTATTTCCTATTCTGTTTCTTGAAAACCTAATACCACTTATATCATCTGGGGTAGTATGCACTGCACTACTTAATATCTTTATAAGAGGATGATCCGGACTAATAACTGATATGTTTTCCAAAGTAAAACTTATAGCCCACTGCCATTTCCAGTTTCCTTAAAACATCTCTTATATTAATATAAGCTCTCCTAGGACTTACAAATTCAGCAATTTTCGAGGCAATTATTAACCTCCAATTCTCCATCTCTGAATCATATAACCAGAATGCAGAATGAACATTTATACTTTCCATATCTAAATGTTTTATTAGAAGTTCTCCGTCTTTAAAATCCCTTTCTACCAGTGGTGTTTTATCCATTCCAAAACCCCCTCATTAGGATCAGCAACTGCTACATACATGTCTTTGGCCTCTTCCTCGGTTTACTTTTTATATCGTGCTTGTTAAGACCAATCCTTCACCACTGCCCAGTTAACCTCAACATTTATACCAACCCTAATACCAACAACACCTAGTAGCTTTGTTAAATCATGGACATATATCTATTTATTAGTTCTTTCAGTAGCTTGTCCTTGCTAAGCAATTTTAATTATTTCCCAACACATTCATGATAAGCTAAATGTGGATACATATTTACCTAAAAGGTCTAGTAAAGAATTTACTTTATTAGACCTTTTAATATCAACCCATTAAAGTTGTATTCTAGCTATCTAAAAAAATTTAAAAATATGTTTCTCAAAAAAACACTGGAAAGTGAGTGTCTACCTTTCTAGTGTTTTTGCTGTCTATTATTAGTTATTTATCATTCAATTAATATTTACTTAATTTTAACTACTATATTCCCGACTTCAAAGCCCTCAACATCCATTACCAGTATTAAATGCCTTGAATTTTTTAGAAACCTCATAAGTTAGTAAAGCTTCTGCTTTTCCTGGTGCTCTTAAATTGAAACTCTTATCCCAGTTTTCTCTACCTACTATCTTCATATCTTTAGGGCGATACTCTATCCCTTTCTCATCAACTACTCTAAAATATGGTTTGTAAAAAATACTACCATTAGGTTTGTCATCAATTTGCATTCTTTCAAATGTTAGTGGAATTGTAAGTAACTCTGAATTGTCATCTTCTTTAGTAATATCAGCTGGCGGTGCAGTTAGATCTCCAAATGAAAACACTTCGCTACCATCTTTATTGAGATCAATTCGTTCTCCTAATTTACTATCTACCCAAGCAGACTCCAAATATTGCTCTATGATATTGTCACTACCTTCTGATTTAGTTGATTCCTCATTTACTTTTGTATCCTTAAAAGCTTCGGTTACTTCACCCACTGTTCCTTCTTGATTGGTAGGAGCAAGAGTACTAGCCATTTGGGATCCTTCGGTGTCAGGAAGTGATAAAAAGAGTAAGGTTAGAATGGCTACAGTCAAGCCTGCTCCTGCAACTCCAAATGCATACTTAAATCGCTTTTCCGTTCCTTTGGAGTTACTAATTGTACCTTGCAAACCTTGATAAGGCTGGATTTTAACTGCCTTTTCAGCTGGCAATATTGCTGCTAAAACCCCTGTTAAAATCGGAATAAGCAATGTTCCAAAAAGGAATAACATCTCTCCACTTGGAATTTCACCATACATACTCCAAATGATTATAAATGCCAAACCAAGTCCAACTAATCCTGCAAGAAAACCACTTATACCGCCTTCCAGTAAAACAAGCAGTCTTATATTTTTGTTCTGCCACCCTAATGCTTTCAATACAGCAATTTCAGATTGCCGTTCAGAAACATTTTGCCAAATAATTTCAGCGGTTGTTAAGATAGCAATTAATATAGCCACTCCCATCGCAATATAATGCATTGTTCCAACTTCCATTGCGACAAATTCTCCTAACCAAGTGGCATACATGATCCCACGAAGACGGAAGGTGATAAACAAGAAGAAAATTAATAAACTAGTTGGAAAAGCAATTGAAACAATAGATAGAGCTGTTCTTTTCCACATTGTTACTAAATAGTTAAATGTCATCCCCACTATGGATTGCGCTCGAGTTATCCTTTTGTATTGTCTTGAAATTTCTCCTTGTTTCATTGCTTCATAAGGTTTTATCCGTTTCACCAACAATGCTGGAATAATCATCCCTAACCAATAGATTACTATACCAAATACACCGATCAATAGGATTCTCCTTACGGAAGTATCAATATCATTTGTTAGATAGAAGAACCCCAATATTAACCAACTTATAGAGGATACTGTAAGACCTAAGATAGTTGATTCTATGAATAATAGTTTTGATAATTTACTAGGCCTCCATCCTAATGATAAGAGTACTGCAAATTCCTTCTTCCTTGAAAACATCATGATGAGGTTAGAGGAGAATACATACACAATTGCAACCAATATGACACTCGCAATAATCCCGGAAAACCCAACCTTTGTTTCTTGGAAAATTGTAATAGAGGAACCAAGTTTAATCCAAGGTTGTTGAACCCAACCTAAATTCTCTTTTCCTTCAATCCCTGGAATATGTGTTAAAGCAGGTTGTGGTGAAGACCCCAGCGTAATATCAGTAATTAAGCCAGTCTCATTTTCGATTCTTTCTGCAACTTGCTGGAGAATTTGTTCACTTTCGTCAGTTAGTTTTTCTACACCTGATACTTTAACACGTATGGCAGAGATTGGTTTGTCTCCTAATACCTTTGCAGCAGCATCAATTGTTGTCAGGATAAGCGGTGGTTTTGTTAGAAAGCCATATGGGTTATTTAATGGCTTCATATCTGTTGGTGGGTTTACAGGCTGATTTTCTTTATCAATTACCCATTGGGCTTTTGATGGAAAATATGTTTCCATTGGTAATTCAGTTAATGGGTCTTTTGAAATGTTTAATTTTCTTGGATCAAAAATTCCCTTAAAATCAAATTGTAGCCTTTTCCATCCTGAGCTATCTTCACTAAATAAATGAACTGGTCTATACGAGTGATCTACTGCTAGTAATGAATCTTCAGGAATTTTATACGGTTGAACTTCGTATGAAAATGGCCAACGTTCAGGATAAGGACTTGATACAGGACGGTATGTCACTGGTGATGGTTTATAAGCCATCCAATGAAAGGCATCAAGGCCTTCAGAAGAACCTTTTGATAATTGGCTAATAATTTTTTTATGTGCTTGTTCAGTCGTAAAGACCCTTTTTTCAATATCTTTACCGTTTTGTTTTTCTAGGTACTCCATTCCACCGTTCTGTTTAACTTTTTCCATTGTCTCCCCTTGTTCAGCCGGCTCAAATGGCAAGTCTAATTTCTCAACACTAAATGTTATGTTACCATCTACAAATTCTTGGTTGCTTATAATTACTGGAATCTGAGTATCTGTTTGTCCATCTTCTTCTTTTACACTAGCTTCATCTTCATTAGTAAAAAAGCGACTATTCTTGCTTTCTACCATCGCTCCATCAATTCCGATCAATGAGGACTCTTGTTCTGGGTCTATTCCAGCAAGCATAACCTCGGATCCGAAGCCAAGTTCTCCTTCAAATTGGGAAATACCATATTCTTTCCCCGTACCTTCTGGTTGCCATCCACCTTTTGTAAAATACAAGTTACCAGTCGATGTATATGTATCAACACCCGTATTTGTTTCTTCAGTTATTTTTAATCTATAAACACCAGGCTTTGTAATGTTAAGCTTATCAAGTTGTACTGAATTGTACACGTAACCCATCATAGAAATTGGAGCAGCTACATCAATGTCATCAATTGATTTAATCTTCTCGTACTGTTCTAGGGTAATGCCCCCCTCAAGACCACTTAGGTAATTAGGCTCTAACAACTTCTTGTCTTCTGTGACACTTCTACTGCCATCGGAGCGAACAACAATATGGTATGAAGATTCCCACCTTTTTTGTAGCTCATCAGTAATTGTTCCATCTGTAGCTTGGGTAATACCAACTAAATAACTTAAGCCCGTGCTTATTATAAGAACTCCAATTATTAGCAAAATAAGACGTTCTTTATTTCTCCACCAAGAATTCCAAATAAATCTAAGCATAATTAGCCACCCTGTCTTGCCTAATAATTTCCCCATCCTTCATTTCGATTTGTACATTCGCTCTTTTGGCTAATTCTGTATCGTGTGTAACAAAAATTACACCACAGCCTTTTTCTTTATTTAAATGATTAAGGATATTAAAAATATTTTCACCCGTTTCTGAATCAAGGTTTCCTGTTGGTTCATCTGCTAATAACCAGTTCGGTTCATGTACCAAAGCACGGGCAATTGCAACTCTTTGTTGTTGCCCACCAGATAACTGTGAAGGCAGAGAATTAACCTTTTCCTTTAAACCCACACTCTCTAACATTTTCATAGCTCTGTCTTTTTTATCATAAGATACCTTTCTCCCAAATAGAGGAGACATTACATTTTCTACCGCCGTTAAAGTAGGTATTAAATGAAATTGTTGAAAGATAAATCCAATGTTATTGAAACGGAAATCTGCCAAGAACTTGCTATTAAGAGAACTTATCTTTTCTCCTCCATAACGAATCTCCCCTTCGGTAGGTGTATCCAGAGTGCCTAAGATACTTAACAGTGTAGATTTTCCAGAGCCAGATGTTCCCACAATCGAGACAAACTCACCTTTATCAAATTGAACATTAATATCTTTAAGTGCATAGGTTTTAGTACCATCACCTAAAAATATCTTATTTAAATTCCTACATTCAATTGTGTGCTCCATTACCTATTCCCCCTTTGAAAATTGAAACGCAATAAATATCACTTTATTCTGAATATATCATATTTTTACTGAAATCTCAGTATTTGTTAAAAAATAGCAAAAAAAGATTGTTAATAGTGCAATCTTATTACATCAAATTAAAACGATTGTTTCATATAAAATAGAGGAATGAGAATAGTTGTTAATTTTGATTTGTTAAATTCGACAATGAAAGCAGGAATAGTTTTACAAATAAAAAATTCGAGTATAAAACCTTTTTAATTTCATACTCGGATCTCCCTATGCTAATTATGCTATTTCTTCACTTTGTCTGAACCACTTAATATTCTCCAATATTCTTTTCTTATTTTTATAATCCAAAAACTCGACTTCATTCCGTAATTTAAAGGCAAATGATTGTAAATGATTTCAAAAATCCCACCCCTTCGGTATATGGTGAATTTCATGGTTATTCATCTTTTGATGGCTTAATTACACCTGCAAATACCCAACCTTTGCTAACTAAAAATTTTAAGAACTCTTCGTTAAAAGTATCTTCATCTAAATCTGCTTCTACCGAACCTTGAATATCAAACCATTTATTTTCCATTTTTATCATCCTTTCTTTACTGCACAAATGTTTTCATATGAGACGATTATCTCTTTAAAAGACGTTGATTTTCTTCTTCTAATTCAATAATCTTAATTCTAAAATCATCATCTCTTTTGACCATTTCACTCAAGGCCTCTTCTAATGATTTCTTTGACTCTTCTAATTGTTCAACATACTGCAACAAACACAATAATGAGCTATTTCCAGTTTCTTCTTGACATTCCTCGCTGTAAAGTAGGATTTTAACAACTCCATTGTCATTTACAAAACTGTATTTACCGTTTTCCAATTCAATTTTAAAAGACATTTCCATTCTCCTTTTTAATAAACTTTTTACTTCGCAATAAATGTCTAACTGTAATTGAATTAAATTCATCCATTCCTACCTGATCTTATACCTCTAATTATATCAACTTTGAAATCTCGCGGATAATATCGGGTAACTGTAATTTTAGATAGACGAAAAAGCATGATAATTGAGTTGATAATTATCATGCTTTTTTAACTGTTATTTAATATGTCTTTTCACGTTTTGCACTCCAAAAGAGAACCCGTTAAACCCGACAATGGGGTGTTGGTCATATCGTTGAACGTTTTCCCACAGTCCTTGCACAAATAACGCTGTCTCGCTCGATATTTGCCATTCTTCTTTACTGATACACGCAAAAGTGGCCTTTGTTATTGGAAGTGGCAATCCACAATATCATGAAAATCTAAAAATGGCTCAAATGCTTCATGACACGATGACTCAAATGTACCCTGGAATCTCAAGAGATTTAATTATCAAGGATAATAGCCAAGGTAACGGAATTTACAATCAGGATTTGTCTAAGAATAGTGTGATTGTTGAGATTGGCGGAGTTGAAAATACAATGGAGGAACTCTATCGAAGTGCTGATGTTTTGGGGTTTGGAATAAGTGAATATTATTGGGACAATTTGCATTGATTACTAGTTAGTCACCTGCTTTAATGCATCCAATGAAGCTTTCTATACCCAGTTAGCTAAGATTAGACACTAGCAATGAATTTAAAACTATTTTATATGAGCCTCCTGAAAATTTACTTAGTCGAGTCTTATGCTGAAAATTACAAAAAAGCTGTCATTCTCTCGACAGCTTTTTAGGAAAAGGTTTATCTTTACATAATTTAAGCATAACCTAGCACATAGTATTACTAGGCAATAGCCTCCCAAACATGCAGACTTATGGTTAAAGTCACAAATAAAAAAATGTAGATCTCTTAGGACCTACATTTTTAAAATCATCAATGACTCAAACGAGTGTTTCAAGCATAATGATGTAATGGTGACATTTTTATGCTTTAAGTCACAATCTGTTGGCCTTTGAATTCCACCTATGTATGGTGGAGACGGTGGGACGTGCATTTCCATGCTTTCGACATGGCACTGACTATATCTTGAACCTGAGTGATTCAGGTCCTCCGGCGTCTTATGCGAAATGTAATTTTACCTCAAGGAGAAGTAGGATCTCGCATCCTAGTACTACCAAAATGGCAGCCTATAAGTCGATACACGGCTGTTGGATTGCTCCACATACCGCTCGGCATTGCCCTATCGCAATTTTGCGACTTAGGTTTCACCGATAAAGCCGGATTATCACTTGTGTGTTACCACACAAGGCGACTAATAAAAATCGAACCCACGTCCAGAAACATTGCCACTTAAGCGTCTACGAGTGTAGTCGATATATTAGCATTTCGCTACCTTCTATGCCTATCGACAGGCGTTGAAGTAGCTAGTCTGATTACTCTCTTCCTTTGTCCTCAGACGGCGAACTCCGGCGTATCCCACTTAGAGTGAGTCCCTTACCCTACCACATGGGAGATGGAGGGAGGAACAGCTATAGACTGTTATTAAGCAGCTAAAGCTAGGTTGTTGTTAGTTTTGCCAGTTATTGGCTTTGACGTTTTAACGAGGCCGATCCCCTCGACTCGCAACCTAAGCTCAAACTATCCCTGTCGAATCCGTAGCGTCCCCATAATGGATGTGAGAAAATGAATTCTCAGATCGAATGGTGTTACGGGAAAGAAATAAATAAGCTTATTGCTTATTCAATTGTCAATGTTGGTGAGTTGATATCCTACCAACAGTTCTTATTATAGCATATAAATCCACTTATACAATTGGTAGTTACTAGGTCACCTTAAATCATATACTATTCCTTCTGTCGATCACGGAAAGCACGAGCTATATCACGTTTTGCTTCCTTCTTTTTAAGATCATCACGTTTATCATAATTCTTCTTTCCTTTACCAAGACCAATAAGTACTTTTGCAAAACCGTTCTTCAAATAAACTTTCAATGGGATTAACGTATAGCCTTCTTCTTTTGCATCACCGATCAGCTTATTGATTTGCTTTTTGTGAAGTAGCAGCTTGCGTGTTCGTAATGGCTCATGATTAAATTGGTTTCCTTGTTCATAATGACTTACATGGGCATTATAGAGGAACAATTCACCTTGAAAAATTCTCGCATATGCATCTCGTAGGTTTATTTTCCCTGCACGAATCGCTTTGATTTCAGTACCCACAAGTACAATCCCCGCTTCATATGTCTCTTCAATAAAGAAATCATGATTCGCTTTCTTATTTTGAGCGAGTAGCTTTCCTTCTCCCTTTGGCATGACGGACATCCCCTTCTTAAATAAAACAGTACATATATTTTAACAAATAATCGCTACATACACAAACGAAGGGTGGTACCAGGTACCACCCGAAGAATTGTCCTACTTCTTTTTTGGTTTGCGTTTTTGCTTAGGTGCATTCTCAAAGTGTTTTTTCTTTTTCTTAGGCGGACCTTTTGAATCATCTTTACTTTGAGTAGTGCGACCCGTTCCACCTCTACCGCCTCGACTATTTCTACCGCTGCTACCTTTTTCACTTTTAATAACAGTTGGTCGATCCTTTCGTTCCGGACGCTTTGTGACTGTCATCCCGACAATTTCGAAATCAATGGAACGTTCGTCCTTATTAACATTAATGACGCGAACTCTAATCTCGTCACCAATTCTAAAGATATTACCCGTTCGTTCTCCAATCATGGAATAGGACCGCTCATCAAAACGGTAATAATCATCACCTAAATAACTTACATGGACAAGTCCTTCAATCGTGTTCTCAAGTGCGACAAATAATCCGAAATTAGTGACAGAGCTAATGATACCATCATACTCTTCGCCAACCTTATCTTCCATATATTCTGCTTTCTTTAGCTCATCTGTTTCGCGTTCAGAATCAACGGCTCTTCTTTCCATATTCGATGAATGATCCGCAATCTCTGGAAGTTTATAATCCCATTTTTCCTTGGTCTTTTCATCCACTTTTCCTTCAATCAAATAAGTTCGGATCAGCCTGTGAACAATTAAGTCAGGATAACGACGAATCGGCGATGTGAAATGGGTATAAAATTCAGTCGATAATCCAAAGTGGCCTAAGCTTTCCGCATCATATCGTGCTTGTTTCATTGAGCGTAAAAGTACAGTCGAAATCACTGGCTCTTCTGGTGTACCTTTTACAGCCTCTAAAACCTGCTGTAGGGCTCTTGGATGGATCTCACTTCCAGTTCCTTTCACAACATAGCCAAAGGTCGTAATAAATTCAAAAAACCTAGTAAGTTTTTCTTCCTTTGGATCTTCATGAATACGATACATAAACGGTACTTTCATTGAGTTGAAGTGTTCTGCCACCGTTTCATTAGCTAATAGCATAAATTCTTCTATTAACTTCTCACCTACTGAACGTTCACGTAGAACAACATCATGAGGCTTGCCGTCTTCATTAACTAAAACCTTCGCCTCTTTGAAGTCAAAATCAATGGCTCCTCGAACCATTCGTTTGTTTCGAAGTACTTGGGCAAGCTCGCCCATCAATTCAAACATAGGGACGAGTTCACTATACTGCTGACGTACTTCTTCATCTTTCTCTTCCAAGATTTGATTAACGGCTTTATATGTCATTCGTTCAGTTGTCTTAATAACACTCTCAAAAATTTCATGACTAACCACTTCACCACTCTGGTTAATGATCATTTCACACGATAAAGTGAAACGAGCAACCTTAGGATTCAAAGAGCAAATCCCATTGGATAAACGATGTGGAATCATTGGAATCACGCGGTCTACTAAGTAGATACTTGTTGCACGATCAGCTGCTTCAACATCAATTGGAGACCCTTCTCTGACATAATGAGTAACATCTGCGATATGAACACCTAATTTGAAGTGGCCATTTTCGAGTTTGGTAACCGTTACAGCGTCATCTAGATCCTTTGCATCGGCCCCATCAATCGTAACAATGGTCTCTCCTCGTAGGTCACGGCGTTTACCGATCGTGTCTTCCGTGATTGTATCCGGAACATCATTTGCTTGTTGCAATGCCTCGGCCGGAAATTCCTGTGGTAAACCGTATTTATGAATCACTGAAAGAATATCCACACCCGGATCATTTTTATGACCAAGAATATGAATGACTTCGCCCTCGGCACTCATTCTGCCTTCAGGATACGTCACTAAGCGAACAACTACTTTATGACCATCGATTGCACCATTAGAGGCATTTTTGGGAATGAAAATATCCTGCGTAATTCGTTTATCATCTACACTAACAAATCCAAAGCTTCTGCTTTCTTCATATGTACCAACGATTTCTGTGACACCACGCTCGACAACCCGAACAACTTCCCCTTCTTCCCGAGATCCCGAGGATTTAGGTAGAACACGAACAAGGACGGTATCACCGTGCATCGCATTTTTTAATTCAGATGGAGGAATAAAGATATCCTGTTTATCCTTTTCATCGGTTTGGACAAAGGCAAAGCCCTTTGGATGACCGATTACTTTTCCACGAATGAGATTCATCTTGTCAGGCAGACCGTAGCGGCTACTGCGAGTGCGCACAACTAATCCTTGTTCCTCCATTGCAACTAGTGCTTTAACGAAATTTTTAAAATCCGAGGCATCTTTTATACCAAATGCTTCTTCTAATTCTTGGACCGTTAAAGGCTTGTATGCTTCCTCTTTCATAAATGATAGCAAATGATTAATATGTTCTTGAATGACATTCATTCAGAGTCACTCCTCTCTCTAGGGAAAACATTTGGTTCCCCTTTTTCCTAATATAGTTTTGGTGTTAAGCTTCCCAATCAATTTTTTCTAAAAACTGATAAACATCAGCATGTAGCTGATTTCTTTCTTTATCGAGGGTGATAACATGTCCGGACTCCTCGTACCATTTAATCTTTTTTTCCACTGATTCGACCTCGTTGTATATTATATTGGCACTTTCTGTGTTTATCATATAATCATGGCGAGCTTGTACGACAAATGTTGGTGCGTAAATAAGATCGACTTGGTTCCGAACATCAGAGATAAGGTTCTGGAGTGCTTTTAATGTCACCATTGGCATCTGCTTGAATGTCTCCATTTCGGCTTCTATCTCGGCATGCTCTTTACCCTCTTGTCTCTTAAATTCTCTGGCATATTCAAGAACTCCTTGATACATGATTTCCTCACTCTTGATATACATCGGAGCGCACATTGATACAATACCCTTTATTGGTACAGTATAACCTAATTTCAGCGAAAAAACCCCGCCCAAGGATAGGCCAGCTACAGCAATTTTCTCATAACCTTTACTCTTTAGAAACTCATATGCATCCATCACATCCTGCCACCAGTCCTCAGGTCCATACTTCACAAGCTCCTCTGGTGGAACACCGTGTCCCCTATACTGTGGACCATAACAGGTATAACCGTTCTTTTCTAAGGACCTTGCTAGCATTCTGCAATCGGCAGAGTTCCCCGTAAATCCATGCAAAAACAAAACCGCGCGCTCTCCTCCCTCAAAGAAAAACGGTTGTGGCAACACTCTTTTCATGTTGTAGCTCCTTTCATTTTCACGTATGGATAGTTTAAACAAACTCTTGACTTACTATGACTTTCATATGTAATAGTCTCTTGCAAAATAAAAAAGACGTTGGGGCTACCAACGCCTTTCTTCTTGCAAGTATTAAACGCCAAAGAATGCAACGGCAATTGTTAAAACGAAAAACAGAACAGATAATACGATCGTAATACGTTGTAACACCGCATCAATACCGCGTGCTTTTTGCTTTCCAAAAAGCTGTTCAGCTCCACCAGAGATAGCACCTGATAATCCAGCACTCTTACTTGATTGAAGTAATACCACAACGATTAAACCGATACAGACAATGATTAATAATGTTACGAATAAAGTATGCAACACGAGACGACACCTCCTAAACGCACTTCACATTATTAATAATGTAACATAAAAAGAGTATTTGGACAACAATACTTTAGAATGTTGTATTTTATATAGTAAAAACCTGGTTAGTGATTCAGTCAAGATGTGTTACTTTAATCAGTATCTCCTATTCACAGAGGTTTTTCTGCGTTCTAGTCCATTGATGCTTTTCTAATCGTTTTTCATTACTCGTTTTCTGTTTCCTTTGCCGGCATAGTGCCAAACAAAAACAGAACAGAATTCTTCTTAATAGCACTTACTTCAACTTCTCCCACCCTATTTATAGCAAATTCTATTTGATCTCCAGGTGAGTAGTCTCCTATATACCATTTACATTTTCCTATTATATGTTCAGCTTCAATGTAAAAGATGGTTAATTTCAGACAAATGACTGAGTTCTAAGGAGATTATGGCAGTGTGAGCCTGCTTCCATTAGAATTCCCAACTATATGTCTCAATGGCACAATGTTTTGGCACTATTTAAGTAAAATCAATGGGCCATTTTCTTTATAATACTAATATATCAGCGATTATTTGTATTTATCAGCGATTTTTCAATTTTATCGGCGATTATCTGGATATATCAGCGATTATTGAGATATATCGGCGATAAGACATATAATACCCTTTTCCAACAACAAAAAAAAGAGCGCCTCAACTGAGACACCCTCTACCAAGCATTTATTTTTTCAAGTTATAAAACGAATTATATCCACCATACAAACCAGTGAATCCTAACTCATCTTCAATACGTAGTAATTGGTTGTATTTGGCTACACGGTCTGTACGAGATGGTGCACCTGTTTTGATTTGGCCTGCATTTGTTGCAACGGCGATGTCGGCAATTGTGCTATCTTCTGTTTCACCTGAACGGTGAGAGATAACGGCTGTGTAGCCGGCACGCTTCGCCATTTCGATCGCTTCGAAGGTTTCCGTCAACGTACCAATTTGGTTTACTTTGATTAAAATCGAGTTTGCAATTCCTTTTTGAATACCTTCAGAAAGCTTGCTAGTGTTTGTTACAAACAAATCGTCACCAACTAACTGAATTTTTCCGCCAAGACGTTCTGTTAAAAGCTTATGCCCATCCCAGTCGTTCTCGTCTAGCCCGTCTTCAATCGAGATAATTGGGTATTTAGAAACGAGCTCGGCATACCAATCAACCATTTCTGCTGAAGTTTTGACCACACCTTCACCAGCTAGATGATACTTTCCATCCTCTTTATTGTAGATCTCAGAAGCTGCAACATCCATCGCAAGCATGACTTGCTCTCCTGGCTTGTAGCCAGCGCGCTCAATGGCTTCAATAATCGTTTGAAGTGCTTCTTCGTTTGAGCCAAGGTTTGGAGCGAATCCACCCTCATCTCCAACAGCGGTGTTATGACCTTTAGACTTTAACACGTCTTTTAGGTGATGGAAGATTTCAGTACCTGTACGTAGTGCTTCTTTAAAGCTTTCAGCACCTATTGGCATAACCATGAATTCCTGGATGTCCACGTTGTTGTCTGCATGAGACCCACCGTTAATGATATTCATCATCGGTACTGGTAACGTTTTTGCGTTGAATCCACCAAGGTATTTGTACAACGGCATATCTAAGTAATCAGCAGCCGCACGTGCCGCAGCCATTGAAACGCCTAGAATGGCGTTTGCCCCAAATTTACTTTTGTTTTCCGTTCCATCAAGCTCGATTAGAAGCTCATCAATCGCTACTTGATCGGTAACGTCTAAACCAATGATTTCTTGCGCGATAATTTCATTTACGTTATTTACCGCTTTTTCTACACCTTTTCCAAGGTAACGATTCTTATCACCATCACGTAATTCAACAGCCTCATGTTCACCTGTTGAAGCACCACTTGGAACTAGAGCACGGCCCATTGCACCTGACTCTGTATAAACCTCTACTTCAACTGTTGGATTTCCACGAGAATCTAAGACTTCACGAGCGTAAACATCAATAATAAATGGCATAATTTTTCTCTCCTTTTAGATTAAATTAGTTTTTGAGAAGCGAGATACCTGTCATTTCTTTTGGAAGTGGAATATCTAGGATATGTAACAATGTTGGTGCTAAATCGCCTAGTTTCCCATCTTCTCTAAGCTGAATTCCTTTTTGGGTAACAATGACAGGCACCGGGTTAGTCGTATGGGCAGTCATCGGACCACCTTCAAGCGTCGTAACCTCATCAGCATTTCCATGATCGGCTGTAATAATCGCAACTCCACCTTTTTGAAGGATGGCGTCCACGATTTTCCCAAGGCACGCGTCTACTACTTCGATTGCTTGGATCGTTGGCTCAAGCATCCCAGAGTGACCAACCATATCAGGATTGGCATAGTTCAAGATAATCACATCATGGTTATCCTGCTCGATTTCTTGTAGCAGTGCCTCCGTAAGTGGATAAGCACTCATTTCAGGCTGTAAATCATATGTAGCGACTTTCGGTGAATCAATGAGGATCCTGGTTTCACCTGGAAATGGTTCCTCACGACCTCCACTGAAGAAAAAGGTAACATGTGGATATTTCTCGGTTTCAGCAATCCTAAGCTGCTTTAGATCATTTTGAGACAAAACTTCTCCAAGTGTGTTATCCAGGTTTGAAGGCTTGAAGGCCACATACCCCTGAACGGTCTCACTAAAATGAGTAAGGCAGACGAAGTGCAAGTTTTTCGGATAATGCTCTCCACGATCAAATGGACGGAAATCTTCGTTTGTAAACGTGTTGGAGATTTGGATCGCCCGGTCTGGTCGGAAATTGTAAAAAATAACGGCATCATTGTCGTTGATGGTTTGTACCGGTGTCCCGTCTGGATTAATCATAACCGACGGAAGGACGAATTCATCGTGAATTCCATTTTGATAGGAATCCTCCACACATTGCAATGGATCTGAATACGTTGGTCCATCCCCATAGGCCATAGCCCGATATGATCTTTCCACACGTTCCCAGCGGTTATCACGATCCATTGAGTAATATCTACCTGATAGGGTCGCAATCTGCCCAATTCCAATTTCCTGAATCTTTTGCTGAAGATCAAGAATATATTGCTTGGCCGTTTGAGGACCCACATCTCGTCCATCAAGGAAACCATGAAGATACACATTTTCTAGACCAACGGATTTTGCTAGTCTCAGTAAAGCATATAAATGCTGAATATGAGAATGGATGCCTCCATCAGATAATAGTCCGAATAGGTGCAAGTTTGTGCCATGCTTCTTCACATGGTTCATCGCTTCTAGGAACGTATCGTTCCTTTCAAATTTACCTTCACGAATGGATACATTCACTCTCGTTAAGCTTTGATAAACAATACGCCCTGCCCCAATATTTAAATGACCAACCTCAGAGTTCCCCATTTGTCCAATGGGTAATCCTACTTCCTCACCAGATGCGGTTAATGTTTGGTGGGGATACTCCCGCCAAAAACGATCAAAGTTCGGTTTTTTCGCTGCAGCTACGGCATTTCCCTTTTGCTCATCACGCAGCGCGAAGCCGTCTAAAATAATGAGAGCAACAGGCTTTTTACTCATTTGCTACAGCCTCCAAAAGCTGTAAATAAGAGGAAGCCTCTAAGCTTGCTCCACCAACTAAGGCTCCATCAATATCAGATTGTGACATGAATTCCTTAATGTTTGAAGGCTTGACACTTCCGCCGTATTGGATACGAATAGCTTGTGCTGCCTGCTCTGAAAACTGAGAAACCACCGTTTGACGAATGTGTTCACATACAACATTTGCATCCTGTGCAGAAGCTGTTTTCCCTGTACCAATTGCCCAAATAGGTTCATAAGCTAACACACTTTGTGCAACTTGAGCATCGGTTAGACCTGTTAGAGCCTTTTGAATTTGAGCTCCAACTACCTCATTTGTTGCACCTGCTTCACGTTGCTCTAATGTTTCTCCACAGCAGATAATTGGAACTAAACCATGCTGGAATGCTGAGAGTACTTTTTTATTGACTGACTCATCTGTCTCAGCAAACATTTCACGGCGTTCAGAATGACCGATAATAACATATGGTACCTCTAAATCAGCTAATGCAGCAGGACTAATTTCACCTGTAAAAGCTCCACTTGCTTCATAATGCATGTTCTGAGCACCTATTTTGACGTCGTACTCTTTTGTCAAACCAACCAGACTATCTAAAAATAAGGCAGGTGCACATACAACAGTGTCGACCTTTTCAGAAGTTGGCACAAGCCCTTTCACTTCTTCAATGAATCCTTTTGCTTCAGACAAGGTCTTAAACATTTTCCAGTTACCTGCAATGATTGGTTTACGCATATGACACCTTCCCAATGTATAAAATTTTCAAACCTTATTTATCATTTAGAGCTACTACACCTGGAAGCTCTTTGCCTTCCATAAACTCTAGTGAAGCTCCTCCACCTGTTGAAATATGATCCATCTTTTCTGCTAGATCAAACTTTTCGACAGCAGCAGCAGAATCTCCTCCACCAATAACGGTATAAGCATTTGTCGCTTCTGCTAAAGCACGTGCAACTGACTTTGTTCCATTTTCGAAGGACTCCATTTCAAAAACACCCATTGGACCATTCCAAATCACTAGCTTTGATTCAGAAATGACCAATGCATAGATTTCACTGGTCTTTGGACCAATATCAAGACCTTGCCAGTCACTAGGGATTGAATCAATGGCAACAACCTTTGTCTCAGCATCATTCGAGAAATCATCTGCAACTACCGCATCAACTGGCATGTAAAGTTTAACACCTTTTTGCTTGGCTTTTTCGATAAAAGATAAGGCAAGTTCCAACTTATCTTCCTCTAGTAAGGACTGACCGACCTCATGCCCTTGTGCTTTAAGAAAGGTATACGCAAGGCCACCACCAATAATCAGGTTATCCACTTTATCAAGTAGGTGATCAATTACACCAATTTTATCCTTCACTTTGGCTCCACCAATGATGGCTGTAAACGGTCGCTCAGGATTTAGTAAAGCTTTTCCTAAAACATTTAGTTCTTTCTCCATTAAGAAGCCAGCTACTGCTGGGATATGTTCGGCAATACCTGAGGTTGAAGCATGTGCACGGTGGGCTGCACCGAAGGCATCATTTACGTAAAGATCTGCAAGTTTGGCAAATTCCTTTGAAAGATCTGCATCATTTTTTTCCTCACCCGGATAAAAGCGAACATTTTCAAGTAATAGGATATCCCCATCTTGGAGCTTAGCAATTCCTTGCTCGGCTTCTTCACCATACGCCTCGTCAACCTTTGCTACACGTTTACCAGAAAGATCACTCAAACGCTTCGCAACTGCGTCTAAACGAAGTTCTTCAACCACTTTGCCTTTTGGCCTGCCAAGATGAGTGGCAAGAATCACTTTAGCACCTTGCTCGGTAAGGTATTGAATGGTTGGGAGTGCCGCACGAATACGTGTATCATCCGTTACTTCCCCGTCCTGCATCGGGACATTGAAATCCACACGACAAAACACTCTCTTCCCTAATACATCGACATCACGAACTGTTTTCTTGTTCATCTCACTCAGGTCCTCCTTAAGGATTTTAGAAACTACAACTATTTTGGTACATAGTCTCAATTTTTATCCAGCAGTCACGGTCATACTCGGGACTTTAAAAAAGGGGAGTTGGTATATACCCAGCTCCCCATATCTTTCCATCATTATTATAGACGTTGTCTAGAAGTTAATCTAGGTTTATAGTCCTTTATTTACAATATATTCTGCAAGGTCAATCACTCGGTGTGAGTAACCTGACTCGTTATCATACCAAGAGATGATTTTCACTAAATTGCCTTCAATCACCATCGTTGAAAGTGCATCAATCGTTGAAGAATGTGGATTTCCGTTATAGTCACCTGAAACTAATGGCTCTTCACTATAAGCAAGAATCCCCTTTAAGTTTCCTTCAGCTGCTTCTTTAAAAGCTGCATTAATTTCCTCAGCGGTTACGCTCTTCTCAAGCTCTGCTACTAAATCTACTAATGAAACGTTTGGTGTAGGCACACGCATAGCCATACCATTTAATTTTCCTTTTAGTTCAGGAAGTACTAATGAAACTGCTTTTGCAGCACCAGTTGTTGTTGGAATGATGTTCTCAGCAGCTGCACGTGCACGGCGATAATCTTTATGTGGAAGATCTAAAATTTGTTGATCATTTGTGTAAGAGTGAACAGTCGTCATCATACCCCTTTTGATTCCAAACTTGTCATTTAGAACTTTTGCAAATGGAGCTAGACAATTCGTTGTACAAGAAGCGTTTGATAATACATGATGGTTTGCAGCATCATATTTATCTTCGTTTACTCCCATAACAATTGTAATATCTTCGTTCGATGCAGGTGCAGAAATGATAACCTTTTTCGCTCCAGCTTCTAAATGCTTTGCTGCATCTTCACGGCTTGTAAAACGACCTGTTGATTCTACAACAATGTCAACACCTAATTGCCCCCAACCAAGTTGCGCCGGGTCACGTTCAGCTAGTACTTTAATCTCTTTACCATTTACCACTAATGCATTTTCTCTCACCGATACTTCTGCATTTAGTGTTCCATGAATAGAGTCATACTTTAATAAATGAGCAAGCATGTTAGCATCTGTTAAATCATTTACAGCTACCACTTCTATGTTTGGGTTGTTTAATGCTGCACGAAATACATTGCGCCCGATACGTCCAAAACCGTTGATACCAAGTTTTACTACTGCCATTTTAATTTCCTCCTAAGTTTAGTAAAGCGTAAGCGCCTTGCTCAGCCCCAACTAGCAAATGTTCACAAGACAGAAAAGGCGTTCTTTGCCTTTTTGGCTTGAGGTTATTTTACCTTCAGGGGCTAGGCGCTGGAGCTAGATCAATACCATTATAAATACCTTTTACTTCTATATTTTATAAGTTAACTAACTCTTTAGCGGCACCTTCATCTGTCACAATAATGGTGTCATGACCTTGCTTCATAAATGCTTGAATAGCTTGTGCTTTTGAGGATCCACCGGCTACGGCAATCACACACTTAGCATTCTTTAAATCATCAAGTTGTATGCCGATTGTTTTTACTTTATGTACGACATTACCTGTAGCGTCAAAGTAGTAGCCAAATGCTTCTGCTACCGCCTTTTCCTGGATGATTTTTTCCAAATCCTTTAGAGGTGTTTTACGACGTTCAGCCATTGTAATAGCTTCTCCAATGCCATGAATGACCATTCCAGCTGATTGTATTTGATGAAGTATTTCTTTAATGTTCGGTTCTTCAATTAGAGACTCATACGTTTCTTCACTTAGTTGATCGGGTACGTGAAGAAGTCGATAATGCCCCATCGCTTTTTCAGCCATTTTGGCACAGATGGTGTTAGCTTGGTTTTCAACTTGTTCGCCAAGCCCACCTCTTGCAGGCATAAAAAGCAATTCTGTGTTGGACAAATTAGGAGTCATCATGCTTGCAACAGAGGCAAGTGTTGTACCACCCGTTACGGCAATCACTGTTTCTTTATCCAAAAAAACCTTCATACAGGCTACTGCTGCTCTACCCATTTCCTGCTTTACAAACGGTGAGGTATCACTATCCCCAGATACAACGATGACTTTCTTTATTTTGAGCTTTTGCTGCAATTCTTGCTCTAACAAGGTGAGGCCCGTTAATTCCTTCATCATGTCTTCTAACTCTATAAGAACGGTTTGTCCTTTTTCAGTTAAGCTCATTCCTGATGTTGCCATAGCTAACAAGTTTTGCTCTTTTAAGAAATCAACTTCACTCCGTAAAACTCTCTCTGTTATCCCAAGCGCAAGGGTTAAAGCTCTTCGTCCAATCGGTTCGGTCAATCGGATGTAATGCAAGATCCGATACCTTTTTTGCATAACGGTTACTAAATCGGGTAACAATTTCTGTTGAACAGCAATTAAAGATTTCATGACTTCAGGGCCCCTTACAGGAGATTTTTCCAATCGGGACTTTTTTCGTCCACGTTAGACATATTATGTCCCACTCGTTCCAAAAAAATTTACCCCTGTTACAAGTTCAATTGTAGCAGGAATAAATTCTGTAATCAACCGCGAATTAACCCATTCTTTGAAGTAAACGCTTTCTTAGTAAATCTTTTTTTATGATGCCGTAATTAACCTGTTCTCCCTCTATTTCGACGACCGGAATCATCAGCTGATACAACTCCAAGAGCTGATCATCCTGGTAAATATCGTGTTCATAAAGGATGATTGGAAATTCAGTTGCTAATTCTTCTACAATCGCTTTGCCTTTGTCACATAAAGGGCAGTTTTTCTTTGTATAAAAATGAATGGCTATTGGCTCCATGGTACGCTCCTTAAAATTGTTTCCTTGATGGTGATGAGGGGATTAACAGTTGGTCTCGATATTTAGCCACCGTTCTCCTAGAAACCGTGAGTTTATGCTCTTCTTTTAGACGTGCGGAAATTTTTTCATCAGAAAGTGGCTTTCGCTTTTCTTCATGAGCAATCATATGGGAGATCATTTCCTTCACTCGAACGGAGGAAATGTCCTTATCATACATGGACTTTACCTTTGAATGGAAGAAATATTTAAGCTCAAATACTCCACCAGTAGATTGAACGTATTTTCCCCTTACAGTCCGACTGATCGTTGATTCATGGAGTTGGACCTCATCGGCAATTTCCCTCATGGTAAGCGGTTGCAGAAAGGATAGGCCATGCTCAAAGAATTGATCTTGTCTCACTAAAATGGCTTCCATTACTTTAATCATCGTTTTCTTACGTTGTTCCACACTATTCTTTACCCATCTAGCTTGTTGATACTTCTCTTTCAAATAAACCGAAGCAGCCTGATCTAGTTGCTGGTTTTTAATTGAGACATATTGCTCATCTATCGTAAAAGAGGTGTGTGTTTTTTCATTAAGTAGGACTCGAAATCCATCCTCTCTCATTTCAACAAATAAATCAGGAATGATATAAGAGGTCTCTCCCTTTTTGTATGGTGAACCTGGTCTCGGATTTAGTTTTTTTAACAAATCGAATGACTGTTGAATTTCTTCTAAAGAAATTTCAAGCTCCTTACTAATAGAGAACCATTTTTTTTCAGCAAGCGGTATAAAGTAATGTTCCACAAGTTTATGGGCAATGATAGTAGTAGGATAAATCCGTTTCAATTGTATGAGAAGAGACTGCTGCAGGTCTTGGGCGCCAATTCCGATTGGTTCTAAATTGTGTTGTATATATTCTAGTGCTTCTTGAAGTTCATTATCCTTGTAATCCGTTCTCTCACACAGATCAGGGATGTCTTCTCTTATATAGCCATCCTCATCCATATTTTCAAGGAGGAATTGAATCTTTTTCTTGAATGTTGGGTTTATTTTTTGAAGCTCTATTTGAGACAATGCATGTTGAAACAAGGTTGGTAATGATGGAGAAGCAGGATCAAATTCTGGTTTATTTTTAGTGAATGAAGTGGCATTTGTATTCTTTTTCGTGCGAGAAACCATGTCATGAAGCAAAATAAACGGATTTTCCAGGGACAACTCATTTATATATTGAGTTAATTCATAAGAGGTATACTGAAGCAATGTAATAGCTTGCTGCAATTCCTTTGTCAACGCTAACTTAGTCGATTGCTGCTGTACTAATCCTGTTTTCATCTTTTTCACCCCAAACTCTATTTTACAATAGATCTAGCGTTTGGTGTAGGACTAGAATTTGTTAACCTTGGAGGGAAAAAATGCCGGATACTTTTTCCGTTGACTATTTTGTCGAGAATTTACGAAAGCATGTGGAAATGCATATTGATTTTAATGACCGAGTCGATTCAATGAATAGCTACTACCGATCCATTGTATCAACACTTGTCACAGAACAACGGACTAGATGCTCTGAAACCCTTAGTCGAATCCGCAATTTAGACGAGGCTTATACGACAGTGAAGGGACAGGAGTTTTAAATATGAATAAATTTCAACATAATAGACTCGTCTATTTAAGCTGATAGACAGTATAATATAATGGTAGAGACAAACATGTTTACATATGGAGGTTACTTATATGCTTAGAAATCCCGTTGGACGCCTTAGAGTGATTGGTTTCATCGAAGGTATGTCTTACTTATTTTTGTTATGTATTGCCATGCCACTTAAATACTGGGCTGACATGCCAATGGCCGTTTCGGTCACGGGAGCGATTCATGGATTGTTTTTTGTCTTATTTTTGTTAGCATTAGCTCATGTATTCTTCGCCTACCGTCAATCGTTTTGGTTTGGCTTGATTGGTGTACTTGCCTCATTCGTGCCATTTGGTACGTTTATTTATGACCGTCGCCTGCAGAAGATCGAAGCACCGGTTGTGGTAGTGAAGAAGAAGGATCAAGTAATGTAGGGCCTAAGTAGATCTTCTCTGATTCGAACCGCTAGTAAACGGCGGTTTTTTTCTTTGTTTATAAAAGGGTTTAATCCTTAAATAGAGAATTTAGTAAGTAATGAATGAGCGGAGGAGTGTTTTTTGATGAAGGAATGGTCGAAAGATATCGAAATTCAAGCTCCAATTGAACAAGTATGGGATCTATTAAATGGCTCATTAGAAAATATGCAAAAAATCATGCCCCAGGTCATTGCCAATGAACCGATTACAGTAACTGAAAATGGTGTAGGGAGTATTTATCGTCAAAAATATAAAGAAGGCAAACGGGTTCAAGAATATGATGTGGAGACCTTAGAATTTCTTGATACGTCTGGCCACAAAAAACTAAAGGTCGGCTTTACTTTGGCAAATATGTTCGAAATTACTGCCGATTACGAACTGAAGGAAATCGAGGATGGAGAGACTTGGTTTCGATATACAGCATCTAACAATCCGTTAAAATGGTTTGTGAAACTATTCTTAGTGCTTGCTAGTGATAAGATTGTCGTTAAGTTTGTGGAGAGAGTGAAGAAAGTGGCGGAAGAAGAAGTTGTGGTGCTCAGAAGCTAATCCCCGTTTGAAGGCATTAGTGCTATTTTTAGTTTCACACAAATTTTCAGTATTAAAGTTACGGTAAAAGGTATATGATTGTAGTAATTCGATTAAAGGGGCGAGACATGTGAAAAAATATATGGCCCTGACTCTTATCTTATTGTTTGTTTTTTCTTTTTTCCTTGTTTTCGAGCATGAGCAAAGTCATCAAATAAATGCTGTACAAGAAGTAATGGATAGTGAAAAAAAGGTTGATTCAATTTCCTTTGACACTAGTAAAGACAAAGCAGTAACTATCCATGTGTTAAGCCTAGTCTGCATGATTTTAATACTTTCAATTCAGTTTAATCTTTCAATTACTTTCAAACTAAGGCCTCTAGTACTTAATCCCAAATTTTATCAGTCCAATTATTTAGATAATCTTCTTTTAAATAAAAGAGTGTAACATCACTTTTATCTTAAAAGGAGGAAGATTATTATGATGTGGGTTCGTTTCATAATTATGGGTATGTTCTCGCTTACTGCGATTACACTATTTTCTTATCAAGGAATTGAGATATTCCATGCATTTGTTGATCTATTTACATCCAACCAATCTAAATAATTATAAATCAAAAAAGAGTATAAAGAAATCTATACTCTTTTTTGATTTATATTCTTTTTATATTCTTCAACGCGCTCGAAGGGAATCGAACCCCCGCATGACGTGGTACCGGAAACCACCGCTCTATCCACTGAGCTACGAGCGCACGTTTTTAAGTTGCTTATTCATTATATGAGAGATAGTATAACTTTTCAAGTCTGATTTATGTTAGGACTGATTTGCGGGCAAGAAATATTTTGATATGATGGTTAAAATACAGCTAAGTTTGGTTATGATGAATAAGGTACGAAGAGGGCATGTTCAGTAACATCCTCGAATAGGATGAATCAGAGGGCTTTCGTTTGACCTTCATTGACCATAGTTGTATGATACATATATATTTGAAGCATTTATAAAAGGAGGAATCATCTTGCATTTAATTCCAACGGTTATTGAACAAACCAATCGCGGTGAAAGAGCATATGACATCTACTCTCGTCTTTTAAAGGACAGAATTATTATGTTAGGTTCTGCCATTGATGACAACGTATCCAACTCAATCGTAGCTCAGTTATTGTTCCTAGCTGCTGAAGATCCAGATAAAGATATTTCTTTATACATCAACAGCCCAGGTGGTTCCATTACAGCTGGAATGGCCATTTATGACACCATGCAATTCATCAAGCCAAAGGTATCAACGATTTGTATCGGTATGGCAGCATCAATGGGTGCGTTCTTACTTGCAGCTGGTGAAAAAGGTAAGCGTTTCTCCCTTCCAAACAGTGAAGTAATGATTCACCAACCACTTGGTGGAGCTCAAGGCCAAGCAACTGAAATCGAAATTGCTGCAAAGCGAATTCTTTTCTTACGTGCAAAACTAAACGAAATCTTATCCGAACGCACAGGTCAACCCATTGAAGTTATCAACCGTGACACAGAGCGTGACAACTTCATGACAGCTGACAGAGCAAAAGAATACGGTCTAATTGACCAAGTTATGACAAAGGATTCAACTGTGACTAAAGAACAAAAATAAGTTTGATTATGAAGGGTGAGCCTTGGCTCACTCTTTTTTTTGTTATTGAAGGATGTTATCCAAGGGATAGACATCTGAACAAGCGAGTAATTTACGTTTTATGATCGGATTTTGGGTTTTATGAGCGGATACCCAGCTTTATGAGCGGAAATCTCTATTTATGAGCGGATACCCAGTTTGATGAGCGAAAATCTCTATTTATGATCGGATATCCAGTTTGATGAGCGAAAATCTCTATTTATGATCGGATATCCGGTTTTATGAGCGAAAATCTCTATTTATGAGCGGATACCCAAAATCATAAACAAACCTAAATAATATAAGTGACTGGCCTTCTTTTTACTTGCATCCATCGCCTTAGTTCAAAACAAAAAGGATAACCCAAAGGCCATCCCCTAAATTACTTTACACTTCTTGCTGAACAAAATTTTCTAGTGCCAATAGTGCATCTGATTCGTCGTTACCAACGGCAGATAACGTGACTTCTGTGCCAGTTCCGACAGCTAGACTCATGAGTCCCATGATGCTTTTTGCGTTTACTTTCTTGCCGTCTTTTTCTAAGAAGATCTCCGATGTGAAGCGGTTTGCTTCTTGGACAAACATAGCGGCAGGACGTGCTTGAAGTCCGGACTTTAATTTAACTTCTACTTTTTTCTCAACCATTTTTATTTCCTCCTCACTTACTGATAGTAAAGGGCTCTCCTGCTCGAAGCTTGTCAGCAATCTCATCTATTTTCCGAAGTCGATGGTTAATGCCAGATTTACTAATTTCCCCACCTGACACCATTTCACCTAACTCCTTTAGCGTGACGTCCTGATGGGTGACTCGGAGCTGGGCAATTTCTCTTAGTTTCCCTGGTAGCACTTGAAGGCCAACCGTTCGATCAATAAACTTTATATTTTCAACTTGTCGAATGGCAGCACTTATCGTCTTGTTTAGGTTGGCTGTTTCGCAATTAACAAGTCGGTTTACAGAGTTTCTCATGTCCCTGACAATACGGACATCCTCAAAGCGAAGTAATGCTTGGTGAGCTCCAATAATATTTAAGAGCTCCGTGATTTTTTCTGCTTCTTTTAAGTACGTAATGTAGCCTTTTTTTCTCTCTAGCGTCTTGCTATTGAGGTCAAATACATTCATTAATTCACAAAGAGATTGATTATGTTCTTTATATAAAGAGAAAATCTCTAAATGATAGGATGATGTTTCTGGATTATTGACAGATCCCCCGGCTAAAAAGGCTCCCCTTAAATAAGAACGCTTACAACATTTTTTTTTGACTAGAGAAGGGTTGATCTCCCTGATAAAGGTAAACCCATCCTTTAAAATATGGAGGTCTTCTAATAGTACATGGGCATTCTTTGAAATGCGAACAATATATACATTGTTCTTCTTTAAACGCATCTTCTTCCGAACCAAAAGCTCAATGGCTACTTCATAGCTTCTCTTAAGCAAAGTATAAATTCGTCTTGCAATCGCTGCGTTTTCAGTTTGTATATCAAGAGAAAGTTGTCTGTTTGAGAAAGATATCGATCCATTCATCCTAATGAGTGCAGCTAGTTCAGCTTTCCCACAACAATCCTTCAATGGAAGATTTGTCAATTCCTTCTTTGTCTCTGATGCAAATGACAATTCTTCACCCCCTTTATGCCCTTGAACCAATCACTCCATTTTACAGTTTTTGCAAACGGTTGTCTTTATATTTATAGTACGTTCACATTACTTAGAAGTTTCATTTTGTTGGAGTAGCTTGTAAAGAAGATCAGCCACTTTGTTCGTATTATGACGAATAACCTCTTCATTATATTGAATGATATTATCATGAATGATCTCTAACCCTAATGAAGAAAGCTTTTCTGTGTCATAAAAAACAGGTTTCGCTAATTCTTTTGCATACTTTTCTTGAATATATGCAGGAATTTCTTCATCATTCACTAAAATTGTATCAATACATGTATTTCCGATATGAGAATATAGGGCTTCCACATGGTCGCTAGCCGTATAGTCGAGTGTCTCACCAGCTTGTGTCATCACATTGCAAATGTAAATTTTTCGCGCTTTTGCTTTTATGATTTCCTCTTTTATTTTAGGTACCAATAAATTAGGTAAAATACTTGTATATAAGCTTCCTGGACCGATCACAATCAAATCTGCTCTTCTAATCTCCCGAATCGTTTCTGATAATGGTTCGATTTCTTCTGGAGTTAAAAATACACGTTTAATTTTTTTTCCAGAGTAAGGGATTTTTGATTCCCCAGAAACAATGGACCCATCTTCCATTTCAGCATGAAGGACAATACTTCGATTAGCTGCAGGAAGCACTTTACCTTTTACATTCATAACCTTGCTCATTTCACGGATTGCATGCATGAAATCACCGGTTATATCGGTTAAGGCAGCTAATAATAGGTTTCCAAGTGCATGGCCTGACAGACCACTACCGGTTTTAAAGCGGTGCTGAAATAGTTCGACAACTAGTGGTTCCACATCTGATAAAGCAGCTAACACGTTTCGAATGTCACCTGGAGGAGGAATTTGAAGTTCATCCCGTAAACGACCTGAACTTCCACCATCATCCGCAACTGTTACAATCGCTGACAAGTGAACCGGGTATTCCTTTAAACCTCGGAGGAGGACAGGCAATCCCGTTCCACCCCCGATGATGACAATCCTTGGTTTTTTTGTTTTATCCATTAACGATTTTCCTTTCTCCTCTCAATATCGCGGTGACTAATGTGAGTTCGATAATCTGCTTCAAAATAGTGCCCGATTTTTTCTGTAAGGGCTACAGAACGGTGCTGTCCACCAGTACATCCAATGGCAATAACAAGCTGGCTTTTTCCTTCCCTCTTATATTGAGGGAGCATAAAGGTTAATAAATCTAGCACCTTTTCTAGAAACTTCTGTGATTCTGACCACTTTAAAACGTAAGAGGACACTTCTTCATCCATACCTGTCTGCGGTCTCATATGTTCTATATAATGAGGGTTTGGCAGAAAACGAACATCAAAAACTAAGTCTGCATCAATTGGAATCCCATATTTAAAACCGAAGGAAAGCACATTTACAGTAAATATTTGTTTACTGTGTGCTGCAAATTGCTTCAAGATTTTTTCCCGGAGTTCCCGCGGCTTTAAATCTGAAGTATCTAGTATGAGTTGTGCACGTCCCTTGAGCTCTTCTAAAAGTTCCCTCTCTAGTCCGATCCCTTCTAATGGTAAACCTGAAGGGGCTAAAGGATGAGAACGTCTTGTTTCTTTATAGCGTGTGACAAGTGTAGAATCCTTAGCATCTAAGAATACAATTTGTGGGGTGATCCAAGATTTTTTAGAAATATCATCTAAAGCTTGAAATAAACTATCAAAAAATTCTCGACCACGGAGATCCATTACGAGAGCCACTTTATCCATTTTGTTTCCTGATTCTTTCATTAGCTCTAAAAACTTAGGCAGTAAAGTCGGAGGTAAATTATCCACACAGAAGTAACCTAAATCCTCTAAACTCTGAATCGCAACTGTCTTTCCTGCACCAGACATCCCAGTAATAATAATCATTTGAACATCTTGAACGGACCCAGTACTCATTGAAATACCTCCTTCATTTTTTAAGTGGTTAGGAGTTAATTAGGATCTAAACGATATGAGATTAACTCAAAGTCAGGTGTATATGTAAATGTACCGTAGATGATACCTAATCCTTTTGTTGCAAAATCAATAATGTGATAGTCACCAGGAGCCATTACTAATGAAGAAACATCATCTATAGAATGCCAAGCAAGCTTTCCTTCTTCTGATTCATTTACATTTTCTCCCTCATACTCTGTGGCAAGAAAGGTAAACATCATCCACTCGGAAACTACTTGACCTTGTTCCTGAATAATAATAGTAAAGATTCCTTTTAAAGTTGGGTTTTTAACAAATACACCTGTTTCTTCCATAACTTCACGAATGACCGTGTCCTTAATCGATTCTCCCTGTTCCATCTTTCCTCCAGGGGCAACCCACCATCCACGACTAGGCTTCTGTAATAGAAGGACTTGATTATCCTTTAACAAGACACAATTTGTAACTCTTTGCATATTGCACACCTCATCGTCTATAAGTAAAGGGCAAGCACCTCGACCAGTCCTAGGCATAGCAAATGGTCTCGGGATCATAAAGGCTCTCTTTGCCTTTTTGGCCCCGAGGTTATTTGACGAGGGCACTGAAAAAGTCTGCTTTTTAATAAGTATGTGTTAGCATAATACCTGTTGATTTCTTAAAATAGCTCTTTTTTCGGAAGTAACTACTTTCTCAGTAGTCTCTATTTGACCTCGAGGGGCTAGGTGGTGGAGCTAGAACAATACCCTAGTTGAAAAAACTTATACTGACTTATCATTTTACTAAAGTACCTAACCCTTAGCTTGTTACCCTTTATTATACTATTATTCCGATAGCCTAACAATGAACGTGATTTGTCTATATTTACGTTTTATATGTAAACTTATAAAAACAATACCGTATTTGGATTATTGTGACAAAAAAAAGAGGCACGGGACATTTCCCGTGCCAAAACGTATATCTATAAAAGGGGGTCAATTACTTATCCTTATAATAACCCATTAATGTTTCACCCATGTTACAGAAGGGTTAAAACAACGTTACTTATTTGTAAACATGGTTCGACAAAAAGTGATATTTGTCATGGGATACCTAATTGTAAGGTAGAGAGCCCGAGCTTAATTATCTGTAACTTTTAGCTCTTCAAGTAATTCTTCAACAAAATGCTGAGCACTTTGGGCGGCAATACTACCATCACCAGTTGCGGTAACAATTTGTCTAAGTGTCTTTTCACGAACATCACCTGCAGCGAAAATACCTTCAACCTTTGTTTCCATACGGTTATTTGTTTCAATATAACCCATTGTATTCGTAATTCCTAGATTTTCAAAGGGCTTAGATAATGGGAGCATTCCAACATAAATGAAAACACCGTTTGTTGGAAGATTTTGCTCTTCTCCAGTTTCCGTGCTAACTAAAGTCACACTTCCTACTTTGCCACTGTCCTCATTGATTTCTTTTATCGTATGATTCCAAATGAAATTAACCTTCTCATTATTAAAAGCACGATCTTGGAGAATCTTTTGAGCACGAAGCTGTTCACGACGATGAACAATCGTTACTTTAG
This sequence comes from Bacillus sp. DJP31, assembly GCF_049310945.1. NCBI lineage: Bacteria > Bacillati > Bacillota > Bacilli > Caryophanales > Bacillaceae > Bacillus > Bacillus sp. DJP31. Next base: position 105,836 of record NZ_JBMERO010000012.1, read on the forward strand.
TTGCAAAGCGTGTTAAATAGACACCTTCCTCAACCGCAGAATCTCCACCACCAATGACAACAAGTTCTTTCCCTTTAAAGAAGGCACCATCACAAACCGCACAGTAGGATACCCCTCGGCCACCTAGCTCTTTTTCACCAGGAACTCCAACTTTTTTGTATTCCGCACCAGACGATATAATAATGGCTCTTGCCTTATATTCCTTTTTACCGGCAATGACCGTCTTATATTTTTTTCCATCAATCACTTGTTTAATGTCACCGTATGCATATTCCGCACCGAATTTCTTTGCATGATCAAACATTTTAGTGGATAAATCTGGACCTAATATATGATCAAAACCAGGGTAGTTTTCAACTTCCTCTGTGTTTGCCATTTGGCCACCAGGAATACCTCGTTCAAGCATTAGCGTACTCATATTAGCACGCGAAGTGTATACAGCAGCCGTCATCCCAGCAGGACCTGCTCCAATTATAATCACATCATAAATTTTCTCTTCCGTCATACAACTCACCCTCCATATCCCAACTTGTTCATCTATCCTTCTTTTAATATGAACTCATCCGTATACTCTTATCCTATAAAACCTTGTCGAAAACGTCCACAAATCTGCTTAAGAAACGTAATCAATGCGTAAACAGTACCAGTCACTTGTCATAAATTCCCGAAAAAAACACTCTTTCTTTACCGCTTTAAAGGAATGGGGGCCTGTCCCCCATTCCTTTAAAGCGGAGAAGCATTAAAAAAACTGCCCCCTCAAGGACAGCTTAGCTTAGTTCATACGAATGAAGTAAGGATATATATTTTCTCGCCGTCGCCACTGACACGTTATAGGTTTGTGACAATGCCTGCTTAGTTGGGGCATCTCCTCGTGTTTTAAGATAAAGGAATTCAACAGCAGCAGCTAGTGCAGGTGTATTTTTCAATTGATTCTCTGGTAATTGAGGCAGAACATAAAACCACTGAGATAACAGATCAGATAAGTTCAACTCGTCATGTTGATATCGACTATACAACAAATCTGCAACTAAAAATCCTTTTTCAAGCTGGGATTGATCCAATTCCTCCGAAGAATCCTGCTCTTTCATTTGAAGGTAAAGAGTAAGAACATCTTTCACCGCGAACAAATCAAGACTTTCAGCTTTTTCCCAAGGGGCTGACCCTTCCTTTTCAGGTTTAAGAGCAAGTACCTTTTTCCAAGCGTAAGTAGCAAGCTGTCCATATTTCATATGGTAGGCAGAATAGGAAAGCCAATAGTAAAAAGTAGCATCTCCATCAAAACCTATTTTTTTAAGCGAAAGTAACCAAGGTAGTGCCAGGTCATATTTACCCACCATTCCAAATGTCGCGCCAAGTTTATAACGATGCTCAATCAAAATGGGATGAACGACCTTTAGCTGATTTACTAGTAATTCAACCTTCTTGTCATTTCGCAAATAATAATAGATAACGAGCATATTGCATAACGCATGTAAATTTCCTGAATTTTTTTGAAGTACTTCACTTAATAGCTTTAGTGCGACCTCGGTCTCACCAATATAAAAGTGTGCTAACGCCAAATTATTGTGTGCTGACCAAAACTGTGGATGACCCTCTAAAAGCTCATTTAAAATTTCTATAGCTTGATGAAACTCTCCATCTTCCATAAGCTCCCGAGCATGATCCTGTAAGAATATCAGATCATCCTCATCCTCTTCCGTGTCGGGATCTATACAAAGAACTTCTAATAAGTCCTCAATTTCTTCCACAAAATCTCCGTTTGGAGCAAGCTCTAAGTATTTATATGCATGCTTCTTTGCCTCGTGAAACAAACCGAGGTGCGCATAATTATTAGATATAAAATAATAGCATTCTACCATTTCTGGATCAAGCTCTTCTATGACAATTTTGAAGTATTCAGTCGATAACTGATATTGCCCTGTATCTGAAAGAACGGTAGCTAATTGAAAAAGAATGGTTTGATCTTCTGGATCAAGCTCATGAGCCCTCTTCAAAAGATGTATGGCTCTATCTAACTCTCTATTTCGATAAGCACGCATGCCTTTTTTAAAGAAAAAATCTCCATCTATATGAAAGGGAATAACGATTGCCTTTTGCTCTATTGCACCCACTAGTTTACTCATCCCTTCCTCCCTTCGAAACCATCAATCATGAATTTTAATTATACCATATTCGACAAGTGCCAGTCACTCCCCGATATTTGTTGAAATTCGTCGGTTCACTGCTATCTATTCAAATATGAAATACACATCCACAATGCTCTCAGGAAACTCAACCTTTCCGCCAGGGGAGATTTACCCTATGAAGTGATCATGCTGACGGTCAATTAATAGCACTTTGTCACCGTCTTGAATCATACAGACTGTTATTAGTTTGTATTTTTTGTTTTCACTCACATTTTTTTAGCCCTTTTTTAATCGCTATTAGCAAGAATTGAGTGTTTCTTCCAATTTTATCAGTGAGATGGGATTGATTTGTGGTAATTAAGATGCAGCTCATATATAATACTAGGTTTCGAACAGCTAACCGTTAAGCTTTATGAGCAATAAATAGATTTTTTTATCGATTATTCGGATATATCAGCGATTATCTGGATATATCAGCGATTATTCGGATATATCAGCGATTATCTGGATATATCAGCGATTATTCGAATATATCAGCGATTATCTGGATATATCAGCGATTACTCGGATATATCAGCGATTATTCGGATATATCAGCGATTACTCGGATACATCAGCGATTATTCGGATATATCAGCGATTATTCGGATATATCAGCGATTATTCGGTTTTATCAGCGATTATTCGGATATATCAGCGATTACTCGGATATATCAGCGATTATTCGGATATATCAGCGATTATTCGGATATATCAGCGATTACTCGGATATATCAGCGATCACTCGAATATATCAGCGATTATCTGGATATATCAGCGATTATTCGGATATATCAGCGATTATTCGGATATATCAGCGATTATTCGGATATATCAGCGATTACTCGAATATATCAGCGATTATCTGGATATATCAGCGATTATTCGGATATATCAGCGATTATTCGGATATATCAGCGATTATTCGGATATATCAGCGATTATTCGGATATATCAGCGATTATCTGGATATATCAGCGATTATTCGGATATATCAGCGATTATTCGGATATATCAGCGATTATCTGGATATATCAGCGATTATTCGGATATATCAGCGATTATTCGGATATATCAGCGATTACTCGGATATATCAGCGATTATCTGGATATATCAGCGATTATTCGGATATATCAGCGATTACTCGGATATATCAGCGATTATTCGGATATATCAGCGATTATTCGGATATATCAGCCATTATTCGGATATATCAGCGATTATTCGGATATATCAGCGATTACTCAATTACCTCCAAAACCACAACTAAATGACCTATCTTCATCCGAAAATAGGCCCATTCCATGCTATTTACTTTATCCCTTTAAAGCGGCGGGGGACAGGCCCCCGCCGCTTTAAAGAACTACAGCGTTTGTTGACTCTTACCTTTTATGACGCTCTTCTAACGCTGCCAGCACTCGGTCTAGAGGTAGTTTTTGCTCTTGAAGTAGGACGAGAACATGATATAGGAGGTCTGCGACTTCCCAGGTTAGCTCCTCGGCATCACGGTTTTTTGCCGCAATAATGACTTCTCCTGCTTCTTCCCCGATTTTTTTAAGAATTTTATCGACACCTTTGTCAAATAGATAGGTCGTGTAGGCTCCCTCAGGGCGTTCCTTTTCACGAGCGGCTATAACGGATTCGAGTTCGTTTAGGATAGCAAAGCGATCACCACTAGTTAGTTCCTGCCCCTCGCCCTTTAACACTGTGTTAAAACATGTATATGCTCCCGTATGGCAAGCTGGACCTGCTGGGATTACTCCAACAAGAATCGCATCTTGGTCACAATCATATTTCATCGAGACAATCTTTTGAGTGTTCAAAGAGGTAGCCCCTTTGTGCCAAAGCTCTTGTCTAGAACGGCTGTAAAACCATGTCTCCCCCGTTTCAAGAGACTTTCCAAGCGACTCTTCATTCATATACGCAAGTGTTAGAACTTCCTTACTTACAGCATCTTGAACAATCGCTGGAACTAAACCTTTATCGTCGAATTTCACTTTTTCTATACTCACCTGACTGCCACACCTTTCTCGCGAAGATATTGCTTCACTTCTTTGACGGACGTTTCTTTATAATGGAAGATAGAAGCGGCCAAGGCAGCATCGGCTAGACCCTCTTCAAACGCTTCAACAAAATGCTCAGCCGAACCTGCACCGCCTGAAGCAATAACTGGAACGGTTACAGCAGAGCTCACAGCCTTCGTCAACTCAAGATTAAATCCGGATTTCTCCCCGTCCTTATCCATACTTGTTAACAGTATCTCTCCCGCTCCACGTCGAACTGCTTCCTTCGCCCAAGCGACCACTTCCCAATCAGTAGAATTTCTTCCACCATGTGTATATACTCGCCATGATCCAAGTTCCGCGTCGTACCTTGCATCAATCGCACAAACAATACATTGTGAGCCAAAAAAGTCAGCCCCTTCATTAATAAGACCCGGGTTAAGTAAGGCAGCTGTATTAACCGAAACCTTGTCTGCTCCAGCTCGTAAAATTCGTTTCATATCCTCTATTGTGTTAATTCCACCGCCAACTGTAAATGGAATGGCAAGCTTTGCTGCAACCTTCTCAACAACGTCAACCATTGTCTTTCTGCCTTCATTGGACGCTGAGATATCAAGAAAAACGAGCTCATCTGCACCTTCCTCATCATAGAACTTTGCTAGATCAACTGGATCCCCTGCATCACGCAGACCTACGAATTGAACCCCTTTTACCACACGACCGTCTTTTACGTCTAAACACGGAATAATTCGTTTGGCTAGCATGAGGTTTCCACCTCTCGAACAGCCTCGGCGACAGTAAACTGATTCGTATACAAGGCCTTGCCAACAATTGCTCCACCTACACCAAAGGAAGAGTACTCTTTTAACTTGCGCAAATCTTCAAGTGAGCTCACCCCACCTGAGGCAATAACATTTTTACCCGTTAGTTTGGCAAGCTCGACAACAGCTTCCACATTAGGACCTGAAAGCATCCCATCGGTTGCAATATCCGTAAAAATAAACGTTTCCGCACCAAACTCTACTAGCTCAAGAGCCAAATCCGTTGCTTTGACTGAAGATGTTTCCAGCCAGCCTTCTGTTGCCACTAGCCCATCTTTAGCATCAAGGCCAATGGCAATTTTGCCTCCATAAGCACGAAGCATTTCTTTGACAAATGTCGGATCCTTAATCGCCGCACTCCCTAGAATGACACGATCCACACCATTTTCTAAATAATATTCCACGTCTTGGCTCGTACGAATGCCCCCACCAATTTGAACGTTTGATCTAAGCTGTTTGGCAACTTGAATCACATACTCATGATTCACACGCTTGCCAACTTTTGCACCATCTAAATCCACCATATGAATCCAACTCGCACCTTGCTCTGAAAAAAGGGAGGCCATATCAAACGGAGAATCACCATACACCGTTTCTTTTTCATAATCACCCTGCAAAAGTCTTACACATTTGCCTCCCCGCATATCAATAGCCGGATAAATAATAAATTGGCTCATCCTATGTCCTCTCCCTTCTCTACAATGGTCACGAAATTCTTTAGCATGGCCATACCTAGCTCACTACTTTTTTCCGGGTGAAACTGTGTGCCAAAAACATTGTTCTTTCCTACCACTGCCGGTACTTGAACATCATACGAGGTGCTTGCAAGGATTACTTCTTCAACATCTGTGTCAACATGATAGGAGTGTACAAAATACACATAGCCTTCTTCTAGCCCTTCTAAAAGGGGATTTGACTGATGAAATGCCAAACGGTTCCAGCCCATATGAGGTACCTTATAGCTGTTGCCTTCACTGTCTACTCCAGGAAAGCGAGTCACACTCCCAGATAACAAACCTAGTCCAGATGATCGGCCATTTTCTGTGCTTTCCTCAAAAAGCAGCTGCATGCCAAGACAAATACCAAGCAATGGCTTCCCACTTGCTGCCTGCTGCTTTACAAACTCTGATAGACCCGTCTTATTCAGAATCTCCATTGCATCCTTAAAGGAACCAACACCAGGTAAAATGAGCCCGTCTGTTTGAGACAGCTCATGTTCATCACTAGACAGAATACACTCCACCCCAAGACGCTCTAATGCCTTACTCACGCTATATAAATTCCCCATGCCATAATCAATAATGCCAATCATCTATAACATTCCCTTCGTGGATGGGACCCCCTTAATTCGTGGGTCAATCGTTGTCGCCTCATCCAAAGCACGACCTAACGCTTTAAAAATTGCTTCAATAATATGGTGTGTATTTTGACCATAATGAACGATAACGTGAAGGTTCATTCTTGCTTCTAAGGCAAGCTTCCACAAAAACTCATGAACGAGTTCAGTATCAAACATTCCGACCTTTTGACTTGGAAACGCCGCTCGGAACTCGAGATGTGGACGATTACTCAAGTCCACCACAACCTGGGCTAATGCTTCGTCCATTGGTACAAAAGCATTTCCATACCGTTTAATGCCTTTTTTATCTCCTAGCGCTTCCTTTAAAGCCATTCCTAAACAAATACCGATATCCTCTGTTGTATGATGATCATCAATTTCGATATCGCCTTTTGCATCCACATTCAAATTAAATTGACCATGCTTCGTAAATAAATCAAGCATGTGATTCATAAAAGGGACACTCGTTTCTAAATCTGATTGACCTTCCCCATCAATGGTAAACTGAAGAGAAATTTGTGTTTCATTTGTATTCCGCTCCACGATCGCTTGTCGTAATTCTGACATCATACTTCCTCCAATCGATATTCAACTGCACGCGCATGGGCTTCCAAACCTTCTAATCTGGCAAAAGCCGCTACCTTATGTCCATTTTCCTTCATGGCCTGTTCACTATAGAAGATAATACTAGATTTTTTCATAAAGTCGTCCACATTCAAGGGACTTGAAAATCGAGCTGTACCGTTTGTTGGAAGAACATGGTTCGGTCCAGCAAAATAATCCCCGATTGGCTCCGAGCTATATCTCCCTAGGAAAATAGCTCCTGCATGTCGAATTCTACCAAGTAAATCCATCGGACTCTCAGTTATCACTTCCAAGTGCTCAGGCGCTAGCTCATTTACAAGATCAATAGCCGCATTTAAAGTATCCGTTACATAGATGGCCCCATACGTATCAATCGACACTCTGGCTATTTCTTTTCTTGGAAGCGTTTCAAGCTGCTTATACACTTCCTCTTTCACCTGCTCAGCAAGAGTCATAGAAGTCGTGACCAGAACACTCGATGCTCGTTCATCATGCTCAGCCTGTGACAACAGGTCGGCCGCTACTTCGACTGGTCTTGCTGTTTCGTCTGCCAAAATAACAATCTCACTCGGTCCTGCGATCATGTCAATTGAAACATGTCCAAAAACCTCACGCTTAGCAAGGGCCACATAAATGTTGCCCGGTCCCACGATTTTATCAACTTTTTCAATACTCTCTGTACCGTAAGCTAGGGCTGCAATTGCCTGAGCTCCTCCAACCTTATAAATCTCTCGGATGCCAAGCTCATTGGCTGCAACCAGAACACCCGCAGGTAGATTCCCGTTTTCAAGTGGTGGAGATACCATCACAATTCGTTTCACCCCAGCAACTAGAGCCGGAATGACATTCATTAAAACAGAAGAAGGATAAGCAGCCAAACCACCAGGCACATACATACCGACAGAATCTAAGGCGGTCATTTTTTGACCGAGTATTGTGCCGTTTTCCGAAGTTGTAATCCAAGATTCTCTTTTTTGTCTTTGGTGATAATCTTTAATATTACTAGCTGCTTCACGTATGATCGGTAAAAGCTGCTCATCTAGATCTTGATAGGCTTCTTGGATTTCCGTATCCGTCACCCTTAACTGATCTAAGGCTACACGATCAAACTTCTCGGTCAAAGAAAAAAGGGCTGCATCCCCGTTTTTCCTTACCTCTGTGATAATATCTAGGACGGCAAAACGCTGCTCGTCTGTTCCTTGTTCAAGTGTCCGTTTTAACGAGGCAGAGTCTGGATTTTTAACTATGTTCATTGGTTCCCCTCCTTTACTCAATTACGTTTGATAGCCGTTGAACTAACTCATCTATGATTTGATCCTTCACTCGGTAACTCACTGGGTTTACAATTAGCCGTGAGGTGATATCGGCAATTCTCTCTAATTCGATCAGCCCGTTTTCCTTTAACGTTTGACCGGTTGACACAATATCTACAATCCGATCGGCAAGACCAATGAGTGGCGCAAGCTCAATGGATCCATTTAGTTTAATTATTTCGACTTGCTCCCCTTGCTCTCTGAAGTAACTTGCGGCCACGTTTGGATATTTTGTTGCTACCTTTGGTGCCACATCTCGAAATGTCACGTTTGCTAGACCTGCTACCGCAAGATGACATTCACTAATCTTCAAGTCAAGAACTTCGTACACATCACGATCTTCTTCCATCATGACATCTTTTCCAGCAATCCCTACATCAGCAACACCGTGCTCCACATAGGTCACCACATCCATGGGCTTTGCTAAAATAAAGCGCATTCTTGCCTCTTCTATATCTAAAATGAGCTTTCTTGACTCATCAAATTCTTCTGGTATTGGGTATCCGGCCTTTCTCATCAGCTCAGCTGCTTCTTCAAAAATCCGGCCTTTTGGCATAGCAATGGTTAGGAAAGAACTCATCTGTGATTCTCACTCCCTATAAAATAAGAAACTTCTTTAAATTTCGCGGTAAAAGAATCAACGTCACTGACTCCCGCTAGATCCTGTAGAACAACCTTCTCACCTTGTTCTCTTCTAGAGGTCGCATACTCGATCGCAGCTTCTCTTTTCTCCTGGCTAAAAATCACACATTCCTTGGATACCGTTTCCATATTTGCCTTAATTGCCTCAAGCAAATAATCAAGACGGATGGCAAATCCTGTTGCATCTGCTGAACGATCGAATAACTCTAATAACTGATCATAACGTCCACCACCACAGATCGGATAGCCTACCTCTGGTGAATACCCCTCAAACAAAATCCCCGTATAGTAACTCATATGTGGAACTAAATTAAAGTCTAGCTTCACATAAGAAGTCACCTTATGTGCTTCCAAAGAGTACCAAAGCTGCTTTAACTCATCTATTGCCTTAATGGCCTCTTCAGTCTGTGCAAGCTCACTAGCTTTCTCCAAAATATCATTTCTACCACGCAATTGCAGAATAGCTAACAATCTTTCTTTTTCAATAGAGGGAAGGGGCAAAGCGTTCACGTGCTCACGGTAGCCCACATAATTTTTTTCATATAAGAACCTTCTTATTTCTTTCACACTTTTCTCATTTCCTAACACTTCGAAAAAAAGTGCATTAATAAATCCAATATGACCAATGGCTACGGTAAAGTTCGGTAGCCCAGCTTTCACTAGAGATTCAATCATCAACGTAATCACTTCAGCGTCTGCACTGGAGGTTCCGTCTCCAATTAACTCCACGCCTAGCTGCTCAAACTCTGCAGGTCTTCCGCCCACGCGCTGTTGGGCTCGAAATACATTCGTATCATAAGCAAGCCTGAGCGGATATCCGCCGGTATACAATCTCGAGGCTGCCAGTCTAGCAATCGGAGCCGTCATATCAGGCCTGAGAACAATCGTATGTCCTTGAGTATCCATTAATTTGAACAGCTGAGTATCTAAAATGGCAGAAGCTTTACCAACTGTTTCATAAAATTCCAATGTTGGTGTCTCTAGGAATTCATAGCCAAAGCCTTCAATCACGTTCGAGATTTTGTCACGTGTTTCTTTTTTTCTATTATATAAATTCGGTAGCGTATCCCGCATACCGATTGGTTTTTCAAACATTTTTCGCCTTGACATTAGGACACATCCTTTCATATAAAAGGGGATAAGTAATTCAGTTCTATTTTCTAAATACTTTAGTTCGCTAACATGGTAGAGGGGTGAAGTTATTTGTATTTTACACAATATTGGGTAAGGAGTCAATTATTTTAAGTGATTATCCCTTTTACTCAGAACAACATTCTCCGAAACAGATTGTTATAAAAAAACTTCAAACATGTGTCTATTGGAAGCTTTTTCAAGTAAGGCTGTTTTCTACACTTTGTTGTTATTTAAAAGAGTGTGCTTTCCACTCCAGGATACACCATTCCCCGGGGGAGTTATAGCAGTTTAAAGGCTTGCCGAATTTCATTTATGAGCGGAATTCTGATTTTATCGTCCGAAACCTGGATATATCGTCCGTTTTTTATTTTTATCAGCCGAAATTCAAATATATCAGCCGAAATACCACCTTTATCGGAAATTATACAAAAATCCCCAAAACAAGACCCCCCAACACCCATTCAGATGCGAATCAAAATAAGGTGATACATAAATTTCTCAGTAGAACAAATGGCGCAACCGCCAAGTTTAGCCGAGAAAAGCGGACTGTGGGGCTGGAGTTGGATTCATATGTACTCACCTTATAAATTCTAATAGTAAAAAAGGCCACAAACCTAATGGCTTGCAGCAAATGTATCTTCTTTTTGACGTTGGTCCATTTCTTCCTTTGTGTAGATGACACGCATCGGATTTCCACCAACAAACGAACCCGCTGGGACATCGCGATGGACAAGTGTCCCCGCGGAAACAATGGCATCGTCCCCAATTATCACACCCGGTAAGATTGTGGTATTGGCTCCGATCATGACTCCACTACCAATTACTACATCACCTAAACGGTATTCCTTAATTAAATACTCATGTGCGAGAATCGTCGTATTATACCCTATGACTGAATTTCTCCCAACACTAATCTTCTCAGGAAACATGACATCGAGCATCACCATAAGGGCAAACGCTGTGTGCTCTCCTACCTTCATTCCAAGGAAGTTTCGATACAACCAATTTTTGACCGGCAAAAATGGTGTATATCTGGCAAGCTGAATGACAACAAAATTCTTTACAACTTTCCAAAACGGAACGGTCTTATAGATATGCCATAAGGAATTCGCTTCCTTTACAGGAAACCGAGTGGTCCTTCTCACGATTACTCATCTCCTAAAATAGAGAGCAAATCACTCATGTTTTGTAGCATATAATCGGGTTTAAATGTCTGCAAATACTCCGCACCTTTTAACGACCACGCCACACCTGCCGTTTTGGTTCCCGCATTTTGACCACCTACTATATCATGATGATTGTCCCCAACCATTATGGTTTCTTGTGGAGAAGATCCTAATTGTGCCAACGCTTTTTCGATAGGCTCTGGGTGAGGCTTGGCATTTTCAACATCATCTAATGTGACAACCACATCAAAAAATGGATCTAGCTTAGTCAGCTTAAGCCCCATATTCACTGTCCCACGGAGCTTCGTCGTGACAATTCCTAATTTGTATCCCTTTTTATGCAACGCTTCAACCGTTTCATATACCCCTTCAAACTCTGTCACAAGCTGATCATGATGTGACAAGTTATGCGTACGATACGTTGTAATCATTTCATCCACACGACTTTCATCAATGGCAACAAATGTGTCATATAAGGGCGGTCCGATAAATTGAATCGCATCCTCGCGATTATATTTATCAGGATAATAATGATCTAACGTATGAAGAAATGAGGCAATAATTAATTCATTCGTATCAATTAAAGTCCCGTCTAAATCAAATAATAGAGTATTAATTTTCAAAGGTAGCTTCCTTTCTTTTCATAGACTGTACTCGTTTCCAAATAAAAGCAACGACAACTGTTAATAGTATGGCCACACCTAAGCGGATTAGTAAAAGGGGCCATACTGGGATGCCGAGTGGGATAAAAATAAGCGTATCCTCTACAACCGCGTGACACGAAACTAGAAAGATAAAGGCGAGTGTTAAATCCTTTTTACTCACACCATCCTCTTTAGCCGCCTGAATCATGACACCAGCGCCAAAGGCTAATCCGAATAACAGACCTGCTGCTAAGGTTGTCGATGTATTTTCCTTCATTCCAAGCAATTTTGTAACAGGAGACATCCATTTTGAAAATATCGCCAAATATTTTAAGTCCTTTAACACTTGAATGACTATCATCAGTGGAATCACAATAATTGCCAGCTGAAAAATACCAAGTAAAGCTTTTGAAACTGCACTAAAAAGGATAGGAAACCATCCTGTGATAACATCCTCTTGCTTGGTTATGAACCCATATTGCGCAAGCTCACCGCCACCGTTCCAGACGAGGTTGATCACAAATGCCGATACTAGGGCTAACCCCAATCTAACGAAGACCGTAAGCCACACACTCACTCCTACTTTTTTCGCAACTGTCGATTCAATGATTAAATTATGTGAAAATGACAGCATTATGGCCAAAATAAATACCTCTTTTATCGATAAATCCAATGATAAAATGGCACCTATTGCCGCATATATGTTTAGAAAATTCCCAAGAACAAGTGGAATGGCCGCATCCCCAGATAGTCCAATCCAGCCCATAATTGGTGTGATCCCCTTCATTACCCATGCCATAAGCGGCGTATACTGAAGAAGCATGACAATTATGGTAATCGGAAAAATCACTTTTCCTAATGTCCAGGTTGTCTGTAGCCCAACAAAAAATCCTCTTTTTATACTTCCTACCATGCTCTCTCTTCTCCTCATAGTTCAAGGCTCTATTTGTTGTCTGGATCTAGGTATCGCTTTTCTGAATACCCCTTAATGCGTCGGAAGATCAGTAGTCCAATAGCTACTAAGATTAGGGCAATTGATATAACCTGAGCAATTCTTAAGTATTCTGTTAGCATTAAGCTATCTGTTCTTAGACCTTCAATAAAGAATCGTCCAATCGAGTACCAAATGACATAGGATAAAAATAACTCACCACGTCTTAGGTTCACACGTCTTAAAAGTAGGAGAATGACTAGACCTACAAGACTCCATAAAGATTCATATAAAAAAGTCGGATGATAATAGGTTCCGTCTATGTACATTTGATTTACGATGAATTCTGGTAAATACAAACCCTCTAAAAACTCACGTGTGACTTCTCCACCGTGTGCTTCCTGATTCATAAAGTTACCCCAACGTCCGATGGCCTGCCCCAAAATAATACTCGGTGCCCCAATATCGGCAAGCTTCCAGAAGGAGATCCCTCTTTTTCTAGCAAAAATAGCAGCAGTCACGAAAGCTCCAATTAATCCACCATGAATCGCCAATCCACCCTCCCAAATCATCAATATCTGTGAAGGGTTTTCTAAATAATAATCCAATTTAAACAAGACATAATACAATCTTGCTGACAAAATCCCAATCGGTATTGCCCAAAGCACTAAATCTACAAAAACTTCTTTATCAAGACCTCTTCTCTCTGATTCACGAACAGCTAGCCATAAACCTAGCATAGCCCCTGTTCCAATAATGACTCCATACCAATAAATCGTTAAAGGACCTAATTCTAAAAACACACGGCTTAATTGCGGTATCGTCTCTTCCACTTGCTTTCCACTCCCTTGTCTCAATCTTTTTTATTTCTATATTCTTTTTATATATCCTCGTTTTCCCCATCTTCAATCACACTGGCTTGCTTACTAGTAAACTGTTCTGCCGCATTGATTCCCATTCGTTTTAATCGGAAATTCATCGCGGCTACCTCAATAATAACGGACAAATTTCGACCAGGGCGAACAGGTACCGTAATCTTTGTTATATCTGTATCGATGATTTTTATCTTCTCATCGTCTAATCCAAGGCGGTCATATTGCTTGGTTGGATCCCAAAGTTCTAGATTCACAACAAGTGTAATCCTTTTATACGAACGAACAGCTCCTGCACCAAATAATGTCATCACATTAATAATCCCTAAGCCCCGAATTTCGAGTAAATGCTCAATAAGTGGCGGCGCATTTCCAACTAGTGTATCCTGATCCTCCTGACGAATCTCCACACAATCATCCGCAACTAAACGATGACCTCGCTTGATTAATTCAAGAGCTGTTTCACTTTTACCCACTCCACTTTTACCAGTAATGAGTACTCCGACTCCATAAATATCAACCAATACTCCATGAATGGCTGTTGTCGGAGCGAGCTTCCCTTCCAAGTAATTCGTCAGTCGACTTGATAGTCTAGTTGTTTTGACAGTTGAACGCATAACAGGCACGGATTCTCTTTCTGAAGCTTCAATTAATTCCTTAGGAACTTCAAACCCTCGCGAAAGAATGATCCCAGGCGTGATGTCTGTGCACAGCTTATCCATCCGATCCTTTTTTTCCTCATCTGAAAGCTGTTCATAAAAGGACATCTCAGTTTTCCCAAGAAGCTGTATCCGTTCAGCAGGATAATAGGTAAAATAACCCGCCATCTCAATCCCTGGACGTGACAAATCACTCGTTGTAATCGTTCGCTTGATTCCTGCCGCTCCACTTATCAATTCAAGATGAAACTGATCAATTAAGTCTTTCGTCCGAACCTTTATCATTTTTCAACCTCCAGTTACTGGTCTTACTTTTATGTATCGTCAAAAAAAACCTAGTGGTAAAACTCAATAAGTACAAGTTTATTGTACCATTAATGAACATAGTGGAGAAAGGTCTTGCCCCTTATCTATTGGATAATATCTTGAAATAAACAAAAAAAATAGAATTCCCTAAAATACTAAAGGAATTCCTACAATACTACTTTCTTTTCTTCTTTTCTGTCATGGGTTCAATGATGATCTTCTGAATCAACAGGTTTAATATCGAGATAATAATGGCAGCAATAACAGCCATGCCAAAGCGCTCAATAACAAATGAATCACCCATAATGGCTTGTGTCATCCACAACGTGATCGCATTGATGACAAATAAGAATAGTCCAAGTGAAAGAATCGTCACAGGTAAAGTGAGCAATACAAGAATCGGTTTCACGAGTACATTAAGAACAGATAAAAGAATACTTGCAATGATCGCTGCTCCCACTCCTTCAATATGAAACGAGTCGAAGTAGCCTGCAACAACAATTAAAACGATACTATTCACAATGATGGAAGAGATCCATTTCATTAACGAATCACATCCTCTTCATTTGGAACAAGGAGCATCCATGCCAAATAAACAAATGCTAAAGTCCCAACACCTAAGATTAATCCGACAACAAATAATACACGTAATAATGAGGCATCCATTCCGGTATAAGCAGCAAGTCCTCCTAGTACTCCAGCAAGTTTCCGATCAGACCTTGAACGAGATAGTTTTTTCAAATTAATTAGTTCACCTCTTTCTCTCGTATTAAAATGGAACCTGTTTTGGTATCGATATCAATAAATAACGGCTCATTCTCTTCTAAGTGGGTTGTTTTAAATTTCAAATATTTTTGAACAACTTCCGATTTTTCTTCTTTTCTCTCAATGTTTGGTAAATTACACACTAGGTTTCCAATGTTCGTTTTGATTTCACCGCGAAGGGCTCTGTTACTTGGTACAAATACATCAACATTACCTGTTGTTGATTTTATTAGTGCAGTTTCACATTGGGCATCATTTATTGTACATACAATATTCCCATTAAAGCTTTGTAAATCTGCTTTCTTGTAGGATCCATCTACTTTAATGGTGCCATTAATCGTCTCAGCCTCAACATGTTGGCTTATCAGACTCGTGACCGTGATGTGGCCGTTTGCTGTTTCAACCTCAAACTTATCTGTATGAAAACCAGTCACCGTAATTTTTCCATTGGCTGTCTTTGCTTTAAAATTCTTTACACGTAACTGTTCTCCATCTATTTTCCCATTAAACAAACGCACTGAAATCGTTTCATACACTTCCTTTGGTAAGTAGATAGAGGCATTCACTTTCATCTTCTTCCTTTGAACCGAGTATCGTAACTTCCCTCCTTCGATGGAAAAAAGAACATCCTGTAAAAAAGTTTTCCTCGCTTCCTCTTGTGTTTCCACCTGATACACTTGTGCATCACATTCCACTCGAACATCACGCTCAGACCATGGGATGAGACGAACACTTCCATTGGCCACGTCAATGTCCACATCTGTTAGATACACATCAGAATGCTGAAAGATATGGGTAACAGAAACCGAGGATCCAAAATTAAAATCAAGGTCAAAATCTTTTAATTTCTTAAATGCTTTATCGACAAAATCAAGAACACTATCTTTGACCGATGCTGCTTTAGCTGACTTAGATTTATGCTGAGATCCGCCTTCCTCCCAGTTAACTTGTGTTGAAAGCTCTGTAACAAGGGACTCCTGCTTCTCTTCCATTATTTTATGATCATTTTCTAACTTCTCAAGTAGTTGAATCGCATCCTCAGCAGAAAGCTTTCCCTCTTCAATCATCTTTAAAATACGCTTTCGTTCCTCTAAAATCGACATAAGCTCACACCTTTTTTCGTTTTTTTATTTAGACGCTTAAATTGAACAAATCCTTTCAATTTAATAGCTTCTTAAGACTTCTATGCCCTTCACTACATTCCATATAATGACGACGATGTTCAAAATAAACGTCAAGATTATTCCTAAGATTAGGACACCTGCCACTACTTCTCCCACTCCTGACATAAAGCCGCCTATCAAAAGAAAGGGAATGGTCACAACCGGTATCAAATGTGAAATAAATGCATGCTTCGCGTGTTTCTTTACTTCCCGGTCATTCACTATAAAGTAAACAATAATTGGTAAAATAAACCCCGCAAAAAATATACTAAAGTAGCATAATGCTGAAATGATCTTGTTTGAGTCATTGTTGTTCATACCATCATCACTTCTCCTTTGATAGTATTTACGGATGAGCGTGTCATTTTGTTTCATGAATATAAAGTTTTTTTAAAATTTACTTCCTAAGTGATTTTATTAAGGAAGCAGATCTAATTATGCCAACTGATGAAAATTAAAGGGACAAATTAATATTGAGAAATTCAGATAGGTAACACTTAATTGGACAAAAAATAAGGTCATGTAGTCTAAAAGTAATAATATTGAGGAGAATCTTCTATGACAAAGAGAGAACGTCGAACGTATACAACTGAGTTTAAACATCAAGTCTTCCAGCTGCACCTTAATGGTAAATCACGAAATGATATCCATAACTCCTTCTAAGTTTGATATGTGGACGAATCTGAGTGAAACTTCTGGATCATTCAAAGAAAAGGTCTAAGCCTTTCTTAACCAAATTCTTGAACAATTTTAATTTACCTACGTATAGGATTTCCCTCGAGAAACCAGTATCAGGATCACGATAATCCTCGAAGAAATTCAAATGTTCGTCATTTGGAAAGCCCTTATCAAATCGTGCCATGATAGAGGCCTCCGGTGGAACGTGCTTTAAAGCTTCGATGGCAGCTTCAGTCATTCCTGCTGATGTAAAAGCCTTTCCATTTCTTAACTCAGCGTGTAAACACAACCGACTAATGCCTTCAAATACATAAAGAGCATGAAAACTTTTCTTGCCTGGATTACTTGAATTAAACCCTCTTCGGCTCTTTTTTGATTTCCATAAACCGTGTTGACAGAAGAATCAAAGTCAAGAATCACACGTTCTTGATTGGCTAAAATACGTTGGGTTAACACTTGATTTGTTTCGCTAAAACCAATCAAATCTTCCTTCTGTTGAAACCGCTTCAGGTCGTTGTAGTAGGTTGTGTAATCTGGCAATTTACGCCATCCAAAGAACCGTTTTAGCATGATTTCATCTTCGATGTCTTCTAAGTGAGCTATCCTCTCCTTACCTAATAGGCGACCTAAAATATGAGCTAATGAAACTTGTGATAAAGGGTATCTTCCCCCTGATTTCCTCACAGAAAGATGATCTTCTAATAAATCACTCAGCCCAATCTTTTTAATATAGTCAAGAAGGGAGGGGGAGAGTTTATCCTTCTATCTATTTGTTCTGTAGAAAACTGATTCATGACTTCCAGTTATGCAAAAAACTTCTTACTAATTGCAAATAAACTGTGGATAACCAAAAGTTATTCACAGGTTCGAAATTCAGGATAATAACATTCTCATTCTCCTTCATAAAAAGGTTATAGCTCTCTTGAAGTAGAGAGCTTTTATAATGTCAGTTATTGTGTTTATTAGATGTTCATGCAAGGAAGAGAAAATAGTTTTTATTTGTGCAAGTAAACCAACAGAAGTGGCTACTTTTCCATCATGAAAGGCTATCATCCTCAATAACTTGTAGATTTTAAAATACCCTTACTAAGTAGGGATATTCTTATTATAGAGCCTGTTCAAAAAGGAGGACAAAAAGAGCAAAGAAGTTCAAGGAAGCGAAGTCTTGAGCTACCTGCGCGTATGTTTTGTATACGTGAGGAGAGGAAAGACGAGCTGACGAAGAAATTCGAAGCTATTTTTGCCGGACTTTTTGAACATCCTCTTATACGTATTTCCAAACCACGCAATCACTCCTTACTTAGTAAGGAATGATTGCAACTAAACAAAAACAAAGACCCCAAACCGGGTGTTGGGGCCTCTCCTTTATACTTGCCCGATCGATTCTAATTCTTTAATTCGTTCATTCGTTCTCTTTCGATCTCTTTCTAGAACTGGCTTTAAATAACGGCCTGTGTAGGACGCTTCTACTTTTACGATGTCTTCTGGAGTTCCAGTGGCAACAATGGTACCACCTTTATCTCCGCCCTCAGGACCAAGATCGACAAGGTAGTCTGCTGTTTTGATTACGTCAAGGTTATGTTCAATGACTAATACCGTGTCCCCGTTATCAACTAAGCGTTGAAGTACTTCAAGTAAACGAGCAATGTCATGTACATGAAGTCCTGTGGTCGGCTCATCCAGAATGTACATCGATCTTCCCGTTGAACGCCTGTGAAGTTCGGATGCAAGCTTCACACGTTGTGCCTCTCCACCTGAAAGGGTGGTTGCAGGCTGACCGAGTGTTATATATCCAAGACCAACATCAAAAATAGTTTGCAGCTTTCGACTAATCTTAGGAATGTTGATGAAATACTCAAGCGCGTCCTCGACTGTCATTTCTAAAACATCTGAAATGTTTCTGTCTTTGTATTTCACTTCTAATGTTTCTCGGTTGTAGCGTTTTCCATGGCAAATCTCACAAGGTACATACACATCTGGAAGGAAGTGCATTTCAATCTTTATGATTCCGTCACCACGGCAGGCTTCACATCTTCCACCCTTTACATTGAAACTGAATCTACCTTTTTTATAACCTCGAACCTTGGCTTCATTTGTTGTTGAAAACACATCACGAATATCATCAAAGACACCCGTATAGGTTGCTGGGTTTGAGCGAGGCGTTCTCCCGATTGGTGATTGATCAATTTCAATGACTTTTTCTAATTGTTCAATTCCCTTTACTTCTTTATGCTCACCGGGTCTAACCTTGGATTTGTTGAGTTTCTGGGCAAGAGATTTGTAGAGAATTTCATTAATCAACGTACTTTTCCCTGATCCTGAAACTCCCGTTACCGCAATAAAGGTTCCTAAAGGAAATTTGGCTTTCACATTTTTTAAATTATTTTCCTTAGCACCTGTTACTTCCAAGAAACGACCATCTGGTTTTCTACGTTCTGCGGGTAGTGGAATAAATCTCTTTCCTGACAGATATTCCCCTGTTAAGGATTTTGGATCATTCATGACTTCTTGGGGTGTGCCCGCTGAAATAATTTCTCCTCCGTGTACACCAGCACCCGGACCTATATCAATTAGATAATCCGCAGCCATCATCGTATCCTCATCATGTTCAACGACGATTAAGGTGTTTCCAATGTCTCGCATACTGTGTAGGGTATGGATCAGTCTGTCATTGTCTCGTTGATGAAGTCCAATTGAAGGCTCATCTAATATGTATAAGACCCCTGTTAAACGAGAACCAATTTGCGTTGCTAAACGAATTCGTTGGGCTTCCCCACCTGAAAGTGTACCCGCTGCTCGGCTCATGGATAAGTAATCTAATCCAACATTAATCAAGAAGCCAAGACGTTCCCGAATCTCGCTGATGATCATTTGAGCTATTTTCGCTTCTTTTTCAGATAAATTTAAGTTGGTAATATAATTGTAGGCTTCGGTAACCGAATAGTTGGTGACATGACCCACATGGTGCCCATCAATAAAAACAGCTAAGCTTTCCTTTTTTAGACGATGACCTTCGCAGGTAGGACAAGGCTGCTGTGCCATATACTTTTCCATCTGTTCTCGTATATAGTCAGAGCTCGTATCACGATAACGCCGTTCAACGTTTGCGATAATTCCTTCAAATTCAACATTATTTTCACGGATTTGTCCAAAATCATTTTCATAGCGGAAGTAAATTTCTTCTCCGTTGCTACCATACATGATCCGATCCATTAAATGTTTCGGGATATCCTTTACTGGAATGTCCATATCAATTCCGTAATGATTACAAATGGACTCTAGCAGCTGAGGATAATATTGAGAGCTTGTGGGCTGCCAAGGTGCGATCGCGTGCTTCTTTAAAGAAACATCCCAATCTGGAATAACAAGCTCAAGGTCAACTTCAAGCTTGGATCCAAGTCCATCACAGCCTTGGCAAGCACCGAACGGGCTATTAAAGGAAAACATTCTTGGCTCTAGTTCACCAATCGAGAACCCGCAATGTGGACAAGCATGATGCTCACTGAAAAGAAGCTCTTCTCCTTTATCCATTTCATGGACCATAACTTTTCCATCACCTAATCGAAGGGCTGTTTCAATAGAATCAGACAGACGGGCAGAAATTCCATCCTTCACAACGATTCGGTCCACAACCACCTCGATTGAATGCTTCTTGTTTTTTTCTAACTCAATGTCGTCGGCAATTTCTAGCATTTCTCCGTCAACACGAACACGAACAAAGCCTTGCTTTTTAATATCTTCTAAGACCTTTACGTGTGTTCCCTTTCGACCACTCACCATCGGGGCTAATATTTGAAGCTTTGTCCTCTCAGGGTATTCAAGGATTCGGTCCACCATTTGTTGGATTGTTTGAGAAGTAATTTCGACACCATGCAAGGGGCAAATGGGTCTTCCAACACGCGCAAATAGTAGACGCAGATAATCGTAAATTTCCGTAACAGTTCCGACAGTCGATCTAGGATTACGACTGGTTGTTTTTTGGTCAATTGAAATAGCAGGTGATAAGCCTTCAATTGCATCTACATCAGGCTTGTCCATTTGACCTAGAAATTGTCTTGCGTAGGCGGATAACGATTCCACGTAACGTCGTTGCCCTTCCGCATAAATGGTATCGAACGCTAATGAAGATTTCCCAGAACCAGATAAACCTGTGATGACCACAAGCTTATCTCTCGGAATGGTGACATCTATGTTTTTTAAATTGTGAGCTCTGGCTCCCTTTACTACAATCTTATCCATTGCCATTTGTTATTTTCCTTCCGCTTTCAGTTCTAATAGAAGATCACGTAGCTCGGCTGCTCTCTCAAAATCAAGGGCCTTAGCCGCTTCCTTCATTTCTATCTCTAGGCTAGCAAACAGTTTCTTTCTTTCTGTCTTTGAGAGCTTCGCGAATGAAGGTTTTACATCATACTCTTCCTCTGACTCGGCCGCGACAGTCGCTCGAATAATATCACGTATTTTCTTTTGAATGGTTGTTGGTGTGATCCCATGCTCTTGATTGTAAGCAGCCTGAATCTCACGACGTTCCCTTGTTACATTGATGGCAATTTCCATCGAGTTCGTAATCTTATCGGCATACATAATGACATGACCATTTGAATTTCGGGCGGCACGTCCTGTTGTCTGAATTAAGGAACGCTCTGAACGTAAGAATCCCTCTTTGTCCGCATCAAGAATAGCTACGAGTGAAACCTCTGGGAGATCTAGACCCTCTCTCAAAAGGTTGATTCCGATTAATACATCATACTTTCCTAATCGTAAATCTCTAATAATTTCGATTCGTTCCAACGTCTTAATTTCCGAATGGAGGTAATTAACCTTAATCCCTAGTTCCTTCAGGTAATTTGTTAAGTCCTCTGACATTCTCTTCGTTAACGTCGTGATGAGAACTCGTTCATTCCGTTCAACACGAAGATGTATTTCTCCAAGCAAGTCATCTATTTGCCCTTTAATTGGGCGGATCTCAATTGTTGGGTCGAGCAATCCAGTCGGACGGATAATCTGATGAACCATTTCAGGAGTATGCTCGATCTCAAAAGGACCCGGTGTTGCAGATACAAAGACTATTTGATTAATATGCTTTTCAAATTCATCAAAGGTTAACGGACGATTATCTAAGGCAGATGGTAAACGGAAGCCATGTTCAACGAGTACTGATTTTCGAGCCTTATCTCCGTTAAACATTCCTCGAATTTGAGGAAGAGTGACATGTGATTCATCCACCACAATGAGAAAATCCCTTGGAAAGAAATCAATGAGTGTATAGGGTGTTGAGCCTGATGGACGAAGCGTTAAGTGCCTTGAATAGTTCTCGATCCCCGAGCAAAAACCTACTTCTCTCATCATTTCTAAGTCATAACGAGTACGTTGCTCTAACCTTTGTGCTTCCAGTAACTTATTGTTCTCACGCATTTCTGCAAGTGTTACTTCTAATTCTGCCTCTATATTCTCAATCGCTACTTTCATCTTTTCTTCCCTCGTAACGAAGTGGGAGCGCGGGAAGATTGCCACATGCTCGCGGTCTGCAAGAATCTCTCCAGTTAAGGCATTCACTTCTCGAATTCGGTCGATCTCATCGCCGAAAAACTCAATACGAATACAGTGTTCGTCTCTTGATGCTGGAAAAATTTCCACGACATCACCACGAACACGGAACGTTCCACGTGCGAAATCAATGTCGTTCCTTGTGTATTGTATATCAATTAGATTGTGTAGTAATTGGTTCCGTTCCTTCTCCATACCCGTTCTAAGTGACAAAACGAGCTCTCGGTATTCTTCAGGAGAACCTAATCCATAAATACATGACACACTGGCAATGATAATAACATCATTTCGTTCAATTAAAGCTGATGTGGCCGAGTGTCGTAGCTTATCAATCTCGTCATTTATGGATGAATCCTTTTCAATAAATGTGTCTGTTTGTGGGACATAGGCTTCCGGTTGAAAATAATCGTAATAACTAACGAAGTATTCAACAGAATTATTTGGAAAGAATTCTTTAAATTCGCTATAGAGCTGGCCTGCTAGTGTTTTATTATGAGCAATGACCAAAGTTGGCTTATTAATTTCTTTTATGACATTTGAAATCGTAAATGTCTTTCCTGTTCCAGTTGCCCCGAGTAGCGTCTGGTATCTTTCATTATTATGAATTCCTTCAACAATCCTTTGTATCGCCTTTGGCTGATCTCCTTGTGGAGAATAGCCTGAGACTAATTCGAACTGATTTTCCAAACGGAAGCCTCCTGTCAATAAATAATATCTGTATCCTATTGTATCAATTAGTTTATAAAGAAATCAAGAAATATGCGAACGAATATTCGATTGTTTTTTCTGAACTTTTTGCTAGTTTAGTCGTAGCCTAGAGTTGTGATGTTTTTTACCGAACAAAAAAAGTCCACCCTATAAGGATAGACCTAAAACTTGTTATTTATGATAATTGAAACCATTGTTCTTCCTTATTTTAGCGAATGCAAAGATAGCAAGAATTTCGAAGAAGAATAACGACACAAAAATGGTCAATAAATTGGAATGAGGACGGCTAGAACTCTCTTCTCCAGCAAATCCCATTCCATCGTGAATCCATATATTATCCATCTCGTTCGTTTTCTTTTCTTCATTTTGAGGCTCTTCTACTGTTATTGTTTTCTCCACAGGTTTCTCTACCTTGGGTACCATGCTCGGATCAAAGTTCTCAAAACCATAATCAAATAATGCCATCGTGTCTTCATATT
This sequence comes from Bacillus sp. DJP31, assembly GCF_049310945.1. Classification (NCBI taxonomy): domain Bacteria; kingdom Bacillati; phylum Bacillota; class Bacilli; order Caryophanales; family Bacillaceae; genus Bacillus; species Bacillus sp. DJP31. Next base: position 129,754 of record NZ_JBMERO010000012.1, read on the forward strand.
GTCCGTTTTTAGTAGTAGAATTTAACGTGACAGCTATGAGTTTCGTTTCTCCTCTTTGAGCCGCAGTCACAAGGGTAAAACCTGATTGATTGACAAATCCATTTTTCCCTCCGATAATTCCATCATAGGGAATTTCTCGCAATAGTCTATGATGGTTATAAAGCGTGGTATCCCAACTCTCACCTTTCCACGGCAGGGATTGCGTACTAATGATTCCAGTAAAAACCTCATTATTTAGGGCATATTTCGTTATTTTAGCCATATCAAGGGCTGTTGTATAATGGTTTTCATCGAAAAGTCCATGTGGATTTTTAAAGGAAGTATTCGTCACACCTACTTTTTCTTTTACAAATGAATTCATTCTGTCTGCAAACCCTTCAACAGAACCATCCATATGCTCGGCAATGGCTACTCCTGCATCATTTCCGGAATTAATCAGCAGTCCCTGTAGAAGCTTGATTAAAGGAACGACTTCGCCTTCTTCCAAATAAACCCTCGTTCCATCTACATTGCGGGCATTTTCACTTACCACGACAAGGTCCTCTGGATTTCCTTCTTCCAAAGCGACAATCGCCGTCACGATCTTCGTAATACTTGCTGGATACATTTTATGTTCACTATTCTTTTCATATATTACAAAGCCACTCTTGGCATCTATTACTATCGCACTCTCACTAGCAAGGTTTATATTCGTTTTTTCTTCTGCAGAAGCAGATGAAGTCCAACTGAATTGGAATAATAGGATGACTAAAATAATCATTTTGATATTCTTCATAGTACCCTCCAGCTTCATTTCAATACACATACGATACCATATATTCGAATGAAGGAGAGTGTTTCTGACTGTAAATGATACGTTGTAATTTTTGACAAATAGTAATAATACTAACCTACTTACAGCTTCTTTCCTATTAAACTATGAAGTGACATCCCAATAACGACTAGAACCATTCCAACCAGAGACACAATTGAAGGCAAGGGAATCGATAGAAAAAACATCTCTCCAACCATTGCAAAAATAAGTTGTGTCGATTGAGTCGACTCAACTGCTGCTAGCTTTCCGTTATCATCTTTCACCAACTCGGTTGCGTAAAAGAAAAGCAAGGTGGCGATTACTCCAGAAGAAATCGCTATAACCAAGGACTGTACCAATTGGTCAGTGCTTGGTGCTCCGACCGTTATCTGTCCGATAGTTGCCAATACAATCCATATTGGCAACGAAGCTAGTGTCATCCCTAGCACCCGCTGAAATGTATCAAGCTTTCCCGTGTACAACACCATCATTTTTCGATTTCCAAGTGGATAAGCGAAGGCTGCTAGTATGACTGGCAGTACCCCCGTTAGAAAAAGCTGAAGAGACAATCCACCCTCTGCATTCTCCAATTGGATAATTAAAATACCAAATAGAATAATAAAAGAGAACAGTAAGCTTTTAAAAGGAATACGACTGCGATTACCATCAGCCCCGAGAAAAAGAGGAGTTAATAGAATACCGGCAATAATTGTAAACTGCCAAGTTCCCGCTATAAGCCAGCCGGGTCCCGATGCTGCAGCGTAGGTGATGGGCCCGTAAAACAAACCGAATCCCACAAAGCTCCAAAGTAACCAGGGTAATGGCTTTTTCAACATTTCCTTTAAAAGTTCCAAAAGATTTCCTCGCATGAATACGATGAGAACTAGAAATGGTACCATGAAAAAATAACGAAGCGAAGAGCTCCAAAGCCAGCTTCCGCCTGAAAGCTCCATTGACCGATTTAATATAAATGTAATAGCGAAAAAAACAGAAGATAAAATACCAATCAGAATTGCTTTCATAAGAGACTCTCCTTTAAGATGACAGATCTATATCTTCCATTATATGAATTTAATTGGGATGTAATATATTGAAGATGAACTTTAGGGGAGTTAAAACCACACTCTGTCCTCTTTTTGTTATTTGATTTTAGGTGAGACTAGGCACTTTAATCTGAGCATGATAGGTTTAAGAAACAAGATAAAAAAACAAAGGCCCACGCGAAATACCATCGCATAAAGCCTTTTTAACTCTTACTATCCTAAATTACTTAATCCATACATTTCCGGAAACATACTAAGCTGTTGTACCTCTCTAATACGCTTTGGCAATGGAGGATGAGTTGACAAAATGTGACTTAACCAAACGAAGAATCCATTCTCTCTACTAGCTGAATCTAAATAGTCTGTTGTATCCACTTTAGTAAATAGAATCCTTCCAACCGCTAGAATTTTTAGTGCATTGATCGCGGCACAAGAATTATTTATATGAGCAGTTGCGATTCGATCACATGTATACTCACAAGCTCTTGAATACGCATTTCCTAAAAATGGAATCCAAAGTGCAGGTAAGATTAATAGATTTTTGGTAATATGATTCCTCTGGATGTGTGCCAATTCATGTGCTATAACAAAATCTAATTCAGCATCATGTCCATCTTCGACAATTTCTACAAAATCAGAGTACAAAATAATGAAATTACGTCCAAAGAATCGAGTAGCAAATGCATTCAGCACACCACCCTCTTGAATGATGTAAATGCTAGGAAGCTCGTATACTCCCATACCTTCAGCAATTACCTTCGCTCTTTTATAGATCTTAGGAAATTGCTTCTCTGTAAGCTTCACTCCGTTATTTTGAATATGACCAATTGAAAGCCCGTGGATAAATAGAGTAAAAACAACTCCGGCCACTATGTAAAAAATACCAATAACTGAAAGTATTAGTCCGATGTAACTAAAAATACTAATCACTAAACAAAGTGTATAATAACCCTTTTCATTGTCATGTATTAAACGTGGATTCATCCAATCACCCTATTTTTCTAAGCTAGCTGCAGCTTCATTATTTCTTGCATTATTCATCAACTTAAGTTCACGTATAATCTGAATTTCAGTATCTGAATTCTTCTTATTAATCATTCCCATGATTAAGAAAATGTCGATGAATGTCCAAACTCCCAGTCCACCCAAAGTCAATGTCATCGCAACCCCAGATCCAATTCTACCTAAATAATAGCGATGTGCACCAAAGCCGCCTAAAAAGAACCATAATAACCATGTAGTTGCTGTAGATTTTTTACGCTTGTCCATTTCAGAAGCTAATAATTGTAACTCTTTTGATGTTAGTTCTTGTTTTGAAAGCAAATTCTGCATCTAAATTCCTCCTATATTTTATTTCTTGCTCTTATATTTTATATTAAGATAATGGAAAGGGATAGGATTTTTTAAATTTTTTGTCATAATTGGAGGGTATTAGTCGGATTTTACACTTCATCACCACTACAAAGGTCCTAAAGTATTATTGTAATAGAAAAAAGACATATGTAACCTGTAATGGTTTCATATGTCTTTTTATATTATAGAAAATTACAGATAGCTTGGTTTATGATACATTCTGTGATGCGATTCCGACTGTCTCGAGACTTATTTTGTCTTGATAATTCGCCATCTGAGGATATACAGCTTGGAAAATGTCGGCATACTCCGGGGCAAATTGTGTACCAATGTTTTCTATTACAATCTGCCGTGCCTCTTCGCAAGTGAATGCTTTCCGGTAAGAACGATTACTGGTGAGGGCATCAAAGGTGTCTGCTAGTGAAATGATTTTAGAATATATTGGGATTTCTTTTCCTACTATTCCGTTAGGATAGCCTCTTCCATCAAACCGTTCATGATGATATAGAATATTCTCAACAATATGATCAGGGTAATCCAATTCTCTTGCTAGGTCCGCACCACTCTTGGAATGTTTTTTTATCAGATTGTATTCTTCTTCTGTTAACTTCCCTTCTTTTGAAAGAAGTTCCTGATGAATATTTATCTTCCCAATATCATGAAGAAGAGAACTAATACGTAAACTTTCTAAATCTACCTTATGTCCATTTTCACTCATATATTTCCCAATTAACATCGAATAATCGGACACTCGAATGGAATGACCCCGTGTGTATTCATCCTTTGCCTCGACAGCTAGTATCAATGTTTTGACTGTTTTATCATAAATATAGGTCATTTTCGATTGCTTAACCGTAGATCGCACTACAACGTCAAGAACAATTAAGTAGCATAAAATATATGTAATTTCAATAATGGCTTGGATATATCCGGTTTCATGCTCGGCTAAGATAAAGTTTGAATAAACACCCGCTAAAATGGTAACAAGGCACGCTAAATAGAAGAGACTTCTTTTATTAAATAGAATGGCTAAAAGAGGTAGATAAATGACTAGTACATGATTGAAAAACGGAAGTGAATAATTAAGGCTAGCTGTAACAAAACAGACATTTATAAACAATACATACATCCGTTGTTTCTCTGGTATGAATCGAAAGAGCATGGTAAATGGCAAGAAGCCAAAGCTTTGAATAAATAACATCTGAAAATAAAGCGGAGTAAATTCACCAATCCATAAACCATAGATCCCAGTTAGGGCAACAATTCCTAGTAGACACATCAGCCATAATGTTTTAAGTATTTTCCAGCTATCTAGTCCCATGCTCCCACCACCTACACTTCGTCAGTTGCTCTTGATAGTTCTTTTGGATTATAAACTTATTTTATAATAAAAAACATAGTTGAGTAAGGGATAATATTACCAAATCTGTTGAATTCAAGTTGTAATTCACACTTATTCTTCATAAATCATCTTTTTGGTCATTCCACCATCCACAACTAAATTGATTCCCGTTACAAAATCATTCTCCTTTGCTGTTAAGTATAGGCATGCCCTTGCAATATCTGCTGGAGTTCCGACACGTTTTGATAAATGCTGTTCATGGTCCATTGCTCGTAGCTGTGCGTAATCCCCTGTTTCAATCCAGCCAGGTGAGATGGCATTGACTGTGATATGGTCTCTGCCCAAAGAACTTGCAAAAGCATGTGTTAGGGAAACAATCCCTCCCTTTGATGCTGCATACAGCTCTGAGAAAGGCTCTGACATGATTGCACGAGTTGAAGCGATGTTCACGATTGTTCCACCTTCTTCGTTTTGCCGTAAATATTTAGCTGCTTCTCTTGAACACAGGAAAACACTTCTTAGATTGGTAGCAATCAGATCATCCCATTCGGTTATTGTTACCTCATAAGGAGACTTAAATAAACCTTTACCTGCATTATTGATTAAGATATCGATCTTGCCAAAGTATTCTTTCGCTGAATGCATTAAGTGAATGATATCCTCTTCTTGTCTTACATCAGCTTGCAGGAACAACGCATTCCCACCACTTTCTCGTATTTTCGCTGCAGTCTCCTTTCCACTTCCTTCATCTATATCTACCAAAACAACCTTCGCACCTTTTTCCGCATACAAACACGCAATCGCTTGACCGATTCCATTTGCTGCACCCGTTACAATGACGACCTTACCATTAAATTCCATCTACTATACCTCCTTAGTTCGTCCAAAACATTTTAATGTTATCATCGCATATATGTTGGAATGTTAGCTATTAAACAACTACAGAGATGCAGCAAAAACTGGAATATTCCTTCATTCTACTATCTTTGTATGTATATCTCTTGTCGCATATCTTCATTAATTTACATATATTGCCTACTTGCATGAAAGGACAAATTACCTAATAATACTGGTAAAGGCAATTAAGTTTATAGAGAAAGAGGGAAACCTATTGAAACTAAGAGTCTCTGCTGTTCAGTACCATCTCCATAGTATTTCTTCCTTTGAGGAATTTGCTCGTCAGGTAGAGCATTATATAAAAACAGCACAGGAATATGAAGCAGATTTTGTCCTTTTTCCAGAATTCTTTACGACCCAGCTTCTATCCATTGGTTCTGGCTTCAACACCATTCAAGAATTACCACATTTTACGGAACAGTATCAAAGCTTGTTTAGCAATCTAGCCAAACAGACGAACATGCACATCATCGCAGGAACTCATGTTATCCGCAAAGGGGATCGCCTTTACAATGTAGCACATCTGTTTTATCCAGATGGTCGTATTGCCCAGCAGGCAAAGCTTCATTTGACTCCAACTGAAGTCAATGAGTGGGATATGTCACCTGGTGACGGTATTGAAGTTTTTAAAACCGAAAAAGGTACGATTGCGATGATTACTTGTTATGATATTGAATTTCCTGAAATCGTTCGAATGGCGAGAGCAAAGGGTGCGGATGTGATTTTCTGTCCATCATGTACAGATGACAGGCACGGCTTTCACCGAGTTCGTTATACCTGTCATGCAAGAACTATTGAAAACCAAGTATATGTGGTGAATGCCGGTACAGTTGGATCCCTTCCAACCGTAGACTTTATGCGTGCTAATTTTGGGCAAGCGGTCATCATCACACCTAATGATATTCCGTTTCCACCAAGTGGGATCATGAGTCAAGGCGAAATGAATCAGGATATGATTGTGACAGCCGACCTTGATTTAGAGCTATTATATCAAGTACGAGAAAAAGGCTCTGTAACGACTTGGCGAGACAGACGAACGGACCTTTATCCCGATTGGACAGAAACCGTCATACCCAAGTAAATGAAGGGGGCACTTCATGTACCGAAAAGAGTTTTATGTTTTTGATCAAGATCAACCGATTCCTGCAGTCATTCGAAATTACAAAGAAGTCGATTTTCATAGTTTGATCGAAATCCAAAGGGAAAGCTTTCCCCCACCCTTTCCGGATGAACTATTATGGAATAAAGCACAGCTCCAAAACCATATTGAACTTTTCCCAGAAGGAGCTTTATGCATTGAGATAGATGGAGTTATTGCAGGATCGATGACGGGTTTACTTGTTGATTATGGCCACGGTGATTTAGATCATACATGGCAGGAAATCACTGACAATGGGTATATCCGAAATCACAATCCTAGTGGTAACACCTTGTATGTCGTCGATATAAGTGTACGTCCCTATGCTCGAAAATTGGGCTTGGGAAAATGCCTCATGCTTTCGATGTATGAAGTAGTCGTTCAATTAACCCAACTTTCATCAGTTTTTGATAAAAACACATCAAAAATTGATTTTTCACGTATCAAAACGTTGATTTATCAACGTTTACCTTCTGGGAATCTAAATGTAGTGACCTAATATTTACTTAGAGATAATTTTAGTTGATTACCCGGTTTCGATAAGGTATAATTCAATTATGTTTATAAGAGAAACGACCACTAAAAATAGAGTAACCCAAAAAGAATATATGAAACATGTGTTGGTTGAATCCTATCGAACAGAAAAAGGACCGAGGCAACGGGTTGTGATGCAATTGGGAACGCTCACCCTTCCAAAATCTGAGTGGAAAAAATTAGCTTCCGCCTTGGAAGGCCGCATAGCCGGTCAGATTACGCTGTTTGAAGATGAAAATGAAATCGCTGAGGCTACTGAAAAGGCGATGACTCATTTTTCTTTTACCCAGAAAAAGACGCAGGCAAAAGAAGAACGTCAAGAAAAGGGGAACTTTGTATCTGTTGACTTAGATTCAATCGCTACT